>JACRCM010000111.1 GCA_016219025.1 Deltaproteobacteria bacterium
GACCTCGGCGTCCTACGTGAAGTTCTACCTCTCGACGGATACGGTGATAGACCCTGCCACTGACGTTTACATCGGCCAGCGGTCGATTGCGTCCCTTGCGGGCGGGGCATCGAGCGGTTGGACGAGCAACATCTGGATACCCGGCACGACCGCCCCGGGCACCTACTACATCGGCGCGATAGCCGACGCGACCAACACGAATGCCGAGACCGACGAGACTAACAATATAACGGTCTCAGCGGCGATGACGGTGACGCAGTAGGGTAGGGCAACTCCCCCCGGCCCCCTCTTATCCCGCATAAGGCCGCGGGTAAGAGGGGGGGGCGGCAAGGGGCGAGAGGGGCGTTGAATTTGGCTGGCTCCGATATGGGCCGGGCGGTTCCTGATTTTCAGACGGGGGCCGTCCGGCCTTGTCTTTTTCCGCTTGCGCGTCTTCGCGTGGATTGCCGCTGATTTTTTATTGAAACTTGCCCGCCAGGGTGGAATTATGTTTATGGTTGTGTTAGCATGGCAAGTTGGAATGTCATGCGTATGGCGCAAGTCTTTCCGCTATTTCTAATCGGCGGCCCTGGATGCCGCCGCATAAAAATAAACTTCGCGGGTGAACGATGCTTACAGGCTTTTTGAAGAAGGTATTCGGCAGCAAGAACGAGCGCGATATAAAGCGCATCATGCCCATCGTGGAGCGCGTAGGCTCCTTCGAGTCCAAGATGAAGGCCATGCGCGACGACGAGTTCCCCATCCTCACGAACGGCTTTAAAGAGACCCTCGCCGCGGGCAAGGAGATAGACGAAATACTCCCGGAGGCGTTCGCCGCCGTGCGCGAGGCGGCGTGGCGCAAGCTCCACATGAGGCACTTCGACGTGCAGCTCATCGGCGGCATAGTCCTCCACGAGGGCAAGATCGCCGAGATGAAGACCGGAGAAGGAAAAACCCTCGTGGCGACGCTCCCGGTCTACCTGAACGCGCTTGCCGGAAAGGGCGCGCACCTCGTGACGGTCAACGACTATCTGGCCAAGAGGGACTCGCGCTGGATGGGCGCGGTCTATCACTTTGTCGGTCTCTCCGTCGGCGTCATACAGCACGACGCCTCGTTCCTATACGACCCGCATTATCTGCCCGAAGACCAGACGCTCATACACCTGCGCCCGTGCACGCGCCGGGAGGCGTATCACGCCGACGTCACATACGGGACGAACAACGAGTACGGCTTCGATTACCTGCGGGACAACATGAAGTTCTCGCTTGAGGAATGCGTCCAGCGCGAGCCGCACTTCGCCATCGTGGACGAGGTCGACTCCATACTCATAGACGAGGCGAGAACCCCGCTCATCATATCCGGGCAGACCGAGGAGTCGACGGACAAGTATTACCTCATCGACCGGATAATGCCCGGCCTCAAAAAAGACGACCACTACACGGTGGACGAGAAGGCGCGCCAGGTGCTCTTGAACGACGAGGGCGTTGAGAAGGTCGAGGACCTTCTCAAATGCGGCAACCTCTACGACCCTGAAAACATCGAGACCCTCCATCACGTCAATCAGGCGCTTCGCGCCCACGCGCTCTACCACAGGGACGTCGACTACGTGGTAAAGGACGGGCAGGTCGTCATAGTGGACGAGTTCACGGGACGGCTCATGCCGGGCAGGCGCTGGAGCGACGGACTCCATCAGGCGGTCGAGGCGAAGGAGCGGGTCAAGATCGAGAACGAGAACCAGACCCTCGCCACGGTCACGTTCCAGAATTACTTCAGGATGTACGAGAAGCTCTCAGGCATGACCGGCACCGCCGACACCGAGGCCGCGGAGTTCAACTCGATATACAACCTCGAGGTCATCGTCATCCCGACGAACAAGCCGCTGCGCCGGGGCGACAACACCGACCTCGTCTACAAGACCAAGAAGGAGAAGTTCAAGGCCGTCCTCGAGGAGATAAAGGACTGGAACCACAAGGGCAGACCCGTGCTCGTGGGCACGATATCCATCGAGGACTCAGAAAAACTCGCCGCTATACTGAAGCACAGCGGGGTGCGCCATCACGTCTTGAACGCCAAACAGCACGAGCGCGAGGCCGAGATAGTCGCGCAGGCCGGACGCCTGGGCGCGGTGACGATATCGACGAATATGGCGGGCAGGGGCACGGACATACTCCTCGGCGGCAACCCTGAGTTCATCGCGGCGGAGGAGGCGGGCAAGGACGACTCGACAAAGGAGTATCAGGACGCGCTCAGGGAGGCGCAGGCCGTGTGCGAGGACGAGAAAAAGCGCGTGCTCGACCTCGGCGGCCTGCACATCATAGGCACGGAGAGGCACGAGTCCAGGCGTATCGACAACCAGCTCCGCGGACGCGCGGGCAGACAGGGAGATCCGGGCTCGTCGCGGTTCTACCTCTCCCTCGAAGACGACCTCATGCGGATATTCGGGAGCGACAGGATCGCCTCGATAATGGACAGGATCGGCATGGAGGAGGGCGTGCCCATCGAGCACGGCCTCGTATCCCGCGCCATAGAGAACGCCCAGAAGAAGGTCGAGGCCCACAACTTCGACATAAGAAAGCACCTCCTCGAATACGACGACGTGATGAACCAGCAGAGGGAGGTCGTCTACGGGTACAGGCGGCAGATACTCGCCCAGGCGGGCCTGCGCGACATGGTAAAGGAGTTCAGCAACGAGGTGGCCCTCGAGATAACGGCCTCGTATATAGAAGAGAAGGCCCCGCCGGATGAGTGGGACGTGAAGATGGTCTCCGAGGCCGTTCACAAGCAGTTCGGGATAGAGCCGTTCGAGGCCGCGCCGTCCGGCGTGAACGGACGCGAGGAGCTGGCCGAATGGGTCGGCGCCGAGGGCTTCAGGCTCTACGGAGACAAGGTAGCCTCGGTGGGCGAGGAGGTCTTCAACCAGTTCGAGAAGATAATCATGCTCCATACCCTCGACGGCCTCTGGAAGGACCACCTGCTATCTATGGACCATCTCAAGGGCGGCATAGGGCTTCGCGGGTACGGACAGAAAGACCCTCTTCAGGAGTACAAGAAAGAGGGCTACAACATGTTCGTGGAGATGATAGCGCGGTTCAAGGCCGAGGTCGTGGAGCGGCTCTTCCGCGTGCAGATAAAGCGGGACGAGGAGGCCGGGCAGGTGAGCGCCACCGCGCCGCCTCCGGCCCCGAGGCCGAGGAAGGTCGTCGAGACCAGGGGAGAGGCCCCGGCGTCCGCGCCCGATGACGACGAGGAGAAGGGCCACACCGTCGTCAGGCACGGCGACAAGATAGGCCGCAACGACCCGTGCCCGTGCGGAAGCGGCAAGAAGCACAAGAAGTGCTGCGGGGCCGGGAAGGAGTAGATTTGTAGTTGCCGATTTATCGGCGTATTAGCGCCGCCGGGTGGAAACCCAGGCGGCACACGGCAGCCGCGGGGTGGGCCGTGCCCGTTGTTTTTTGCAGTTGCCGATTCATCGGCGTTGTGGCAATAACGCGGAGGCAAGCGATGTTGAAGATTGACGCGAGGGCTGAGGTCTTCTGGACGGCATTCAAGCCGCTATCGAAGAAAGAGCGCGATGCGATAGTCGGGCTGCTCCTGAGAGACCGGGAGTTTGTTGAGGACTTGATGGATGCGGTGATTATAGAGGAGAGGCGCAAAGAGCCGTCGAGCGGACTTGATGGATATCTTGAGAGACGAAGGGGCGGCTTGACGATGGGCCATGACGCAAGGAGGCTGCGGTGAAGACGTTCGATTATACGGTAGTGGTATGGAAGGAAAAGGAAGGCTACGTCTCGAAGTGTCCTGAGCTTGGGGTGGCCAGTTGCGGGGATACCGTAACCGAGGCCACGGAAAATCTCAAGGAGGCGGTCGGGCTTTACATTGAAAACGCCGAGATGCTC
>JACRCM010000113.1 GCA_016219025.1 Deltaproteobacteria bacterium
CGCCGGAGTTAAACCCCGATGAATACCTTAACTGCGGCGTGAAGTGTGGGATGCACGGCGGGGCGCTTGCGAGAAACGAGAAGGAACTGAAACGCAAGATGGTCTCGTACATGCGCATGTTGCAGAAACTGCCCGGCAGGGTCGCCAAATACTTCAAGCACCCGAAGATCAGCTATGCGGCATGATTAAACTGTTTGATTGCCGTGGTAATAATTCCTCCAAGTGAAACTTTATTGATGGCCGTTAAAACACGAGTTATAAATTTACTCCGTATAGGAAATAGCATTGAGGCTAATAATGACCTAACATTCGCTAAAGATATTTTATCGCGGTATCCTCATTTGAGGAATCAATCTCAATATATTTTTGAGCTTGAAGAAACATAGCGCAGGGTGGACTACACCCACCAATCAGTCATCGGTCAAGGAGATTTGCTTTCCACAAGACTCCGCTGACGGGACGCTGGAGCGTCCATGGTTGCGTTCCCACAGCCTGCCCTCGAATATAGAGCTGCTTTGTAAATCTCTATCGAGGGCAGGGGCGTGGGAACGATAACGACCGCATCCTTCACGGTCACGGTTCACGGCATTTATTATGACCCTCAAAGACAAAAAGATATGCCTCGGCGTCACAGGCGCGATATCGGCGTACAAGGCGCTTGAACTGGCGCGGCTCTTCATAAAGGAAGGGGCAGAGGTGCGCCCGGTAATGACAAGGGCGGCGGCCGAGTTCATAACCCCGCTCTCCCTCTCCACCCTTGCAAGGTCCCCGGTCTACGGAGACCTCTTCGAGCTGACGCAGGGGACGAAGATAAGCCACATAGAGCTGGCCCAGACGTCCAACCTCGTGTGCGTGGCCCCTGCCACCGCCGACATCATCGGCAAGGCGGCCTCCGGCATAGCCGACGACCTGCTCTCGACCGTCATCATGGCCGCTTGCTGCCCCGTGCTCTTCGCGCCTTCGATGAATACCCGCATGTGGGAGAACCCTATGGTGAAGGGCAACGTGGAGCGGCTTAAGGCCGCTGGTTATCTCTTTGCCGGGCCTGCCGAAGGAGAGCTTGCCTGCGGAACGTCCGGCAAGGGCAGGCTCGCGCCGGTGGAGGACATCATGGAGGCGGCGGCAGAGGCGGTCTCCATGAAAGACTTGAAGGGAGAAAAGGTCCTCGTCACGGCAGGCCCGACGCGCGAGGCCATCGACCCTGTGCGGTTCGTATCGAACCCTTCGTCCGGAAAGATGGGCTACGCCATTGCCAGGGCCGCGAGGCGGCGCGGGGCCGAGGTCGTCCTCATCACCGGGCCGTCCCACCTGGCCAAGCCCGCCGGCGCTGCCGTGGTGCCGGTTGTAAGCGCGCAAGAGCTGCACGACGCCTGCATCAGCTATTACCCTCAATCCACCATCGTCATCATGGCGGCGGCGGTAGCGGACTACAGGCCGGTAAAGAGTTTCCCCCATAAGGTAAAAAAGGACGCGGACAAGCTCGACGTCGAGTTGGAGCGGACCGTGGACGTGCTTAAATACATGGGGAAGAAGAAAAAGGGGCACCTCCTCGTAGGCTTCGCGCTTGAGACCGGCAATATGGAAGAAAACGCAAGAAAGAAGCTCAGGGATAAAAACCTCGACCTCGTCATCGCCAACAGCCCGATGGGACTCGACAGCGAGACCAATCAAGTGACCATAATAGACCGGGACGGCGTTGCAGAGCCGATGCCGCCGCTTAAAAAAGGCGCGCTCGCCGACGTTATCCTCGACCGCGTGGTTGGGCTGAAGAAGGGATAATCCGGTTATCAGTTATCCGTTATCAGTTATCGGTGAATGGTAAAAAACATGTCTTTATCCATGTTTCGTTTTGGCGCGGGCTTTCGCGCCGGAAAGTGGTGCTGGACGACGCGGCAGGATTTACAAAGTAGCTCTATTTACAAAGTAGCTCTATTTACAAATTAGCTCTAATATAGCTACTTTGTAAATCGCTTCGCTACGCAATGACGGGCTATGAATTAATCAGAGGTTCCTTAACTGATAACTGATAACCGATAACCTGTTCGCAATGGCAGAAAACACCCCTTTTTCAGGGGTCTCAAAGTTGAGGACGCCATGAAGATCGAATATGACAAAGAGGTCGACGCGCTGTACATCAGGATTCAGGAGAAAAATGTCTCGCATACAAGAGAAATCGAAGAGGGCATAAATCTTGACCTTGACGAGGACGGCAGGATAATCGGCCTTGAGATCATAGGCGCGACTGAGCGCTACAAGCCGGAGGATATCTTCAACCTGGCGACCGAGAACCTGTTCCTTACGGCGAGCGCCGGGCGGCATTGAAATATGAGTTTTTTTAAAAGACTGAACCCTTCTACCCCCTCACCTCCGCGAGCGCGTCCTCGAGGGCGTCCTCCCATGCGTCGCCGTTGCCGCGGAGCCTCTTCAGGCGCGCGCGGGTATGTTGGGCCGACGCAATGCCCGCCTTGCCGGTCGGGTCTTTCTTAACGCACGCGGCCCTGGCCCCGTGGGAGAGTAGTCCCGTCACGGCGTCAAGCGAGCGTTTCGCATAGCGGCGCTTGTCCTCCCTGTCGAGCCGCCATCTCGACGCGGCGGAGAGGATGTTGAGCATCCCGTGCCACTGGTCGAACCTGTGGAGCGACATGATGCTTGAGAATATCGTCTTGTTCGTCCGAAACGAGAGCGGCGTATCCTCGATTGTGGAGTCGAGGAGCCTGTCGTTGTCGTCGTGGATGGATTTTACTATCTTTTTCGGAAGCTGCCAGACCCGCTTGTCCGCCATCGCGTCGAACCGGAGCTCCCAGTAGACGTGCCTCTGCATCCGGGTGTTGAAGGTGCGGATCATCATCTCAGGGATGAAGTGGTTGTGCGCCACGGTGTCGGCGGCGAGGTGGGAGAGATAGCCGTAGGCGAACGCCCTCTGCGACGGGCTTGCGGCCTTCTTTAGTATCCTGAAGCCGATCTTCCAGTTGTGGCAGTGCTTGAGTTCCTCCACGAGGTTCTTGCCGACGACTATGTCCGCGGCGATGCTGCCGTAGAGGAAGTCGTATGGGAACGCCTCGATAAGGGCGCGCGCCGGGCCGGATATGAGCGATGGGTTCTCCATAACCTCGCGCGCGAGTTCGAGGTGGGTCGCCGGGCCCCAGGCATGGGCGGCCTCCGGCAATAGAAAAACCAATAAAAATGCTGTGGCTATGACGGCGAACATTATATAATAATGCTACAGCATGGAGGGGGTTCTGTAAAGTGGAAATCAAGGACGCGCTCGCGGAATACAACTCGATACTCAACGGGCTTATGGAGAGGCTTGAGTATCTGGCCGGCTCCGGGGTCCGGCATTATGCGCCGTCAAAGGCAAACGGCTGCGGGACTTGCGTCCATGACGGGACGGACCGCGTGGACGGGCGCGGCAGCCTCAGCGCCGTCCTAGTCTTCGTAAAGGGCGCGCCGATGGGCGGCGATGCCGCGATTACGCGGATGATCGAGGCGATGAAGTTCCGCGTGGAAGAGGTATACATCACCCACGCGGTCAGGTGCGCGGGAGACGAAGGCGTTTTCGAGGCCGTCCAGTCATGCAAGGGGCTGCTTGAGGAGGAGATAAAGCGGATCAGGCCGAGGGCCATAGCCGCGCTCGGCCCTGCGGCAACCGAGGCGCTGCTGGGCAGTCCTGACATGGAAAGGCTCCGCGGACGCTTCCATGATTACAACGGCATAAAAGTCATGCCCACGCACGACCCTGACCAGCCTGAAGAAAAGAGGCACCTTAAGCGTGAGACGTGGGCCGATATGATACTCGTTATGAAGGAGCTTGGCAAGACGCCGTAAAATAGCGCAACCCGCCCATGACCGACAACCCGAACGCAGGCCACAGGAAGAGGCTCAAAGACAGGTTTCTAAAATCATCCCTCGACGGCTTCCATGATTACGAGGCCGTCGAGCTCCTCCTCACCTACGCCATACCCCGCAGGGACGTAAAACCCATTGCAAAATCGCTCATGCGCCGCTTCGGCGGGTTGTCCGGCCTCTTCGAGGCCGGCCGCGAAGAGCTGTTGGAGGTGAGCGGCATTGGAGAGGACAGCGCGACGCTCATCCTTCTTATAAAAGAAGCGGCGTCCGCGTATCTTGAAGGTTCGTCAGCCCCTGTTCTGTCCGTCAGGATGCCCGGCGACGTGATGCGGCTCGTCGAGTCCATGGCGCCAGCTGACGGGCGTCCCGGCGGCGCGATGGAGGACGGTTGTCCCGGCAAGAGGCTCATGGCCGTCTATCTCAGCACTAAAAACGAGGTCTTGGCAGTCGAGACCGTGGGCTTTGGCGGAATCCATGAAGCGGAGCCGAGGAAGATCATCGAAGCGGCCATACGCCACAATGCCCGCTCGCTTGTATTCGTCCGCATAAACGCCGATGGAAAGGCCGCCCCGACGCCCGGTGAACGCGCCTCCGCCCGAAGCCTCGCCGATGCGCTCTCATCCGTTGACATCATCGTTCAGGACTACATCACGGCGGGCAAGGACGCACACAGGAGCGGCAGGCTCGACGGTTGGCTCAAGTGAGAGGTTGCTGAAATCACACGCGCCCCGCATCAGAAGGGCACGGTCTTCACCCCCTACTTCAACTCCACCACCGTCACCCCGGCCCCGCCCCGGTCAGGGTCGCCGTGATGGAACCGCTCCACGTACGGGGTTCCGCGAAGGAACTCGGCAACCGCCTTCGAGAGGGCGCCCGTGCCCACGCCGTGGATTATCTCGACGGTCTTCATGCCGCTCGCGTGGGCGTTGTCCATGAACTTCTGCAATTCCGCGAGCGCGGGTTCCGCCCTCTTGCCTATGATGTTGAGCGTGGACGGCGCAACGGTCTCTCCAGTGGACGCGGACGCATCCACCGTCTTTTCCTTCTCGGTCCCGCCCCGTTTTTCGAGTTTATCGAACGGCGTCCAGACCTTCAGGCTGCCTACCCCGACCTCGGCCTTCTTGCCGGTCTCGTCCACGCGCAAGACCGTGCCCTTCGACTTGGAGCCGATTATAGCCACCTTATCGCCCGTGGCCGGGACGCAGCCGCTCGGTCTTGTCCGAGGCGCGACCGTGGAGAGCGCCTTCGCGCCTATGTTGTCTATGGCGCGGACCGCGCGGACCGCGGCGGCGCGGCTTGCGGCCTCCCGCGCCGCCTCTATCACCGCCCTCATCTCCTCGCGCGCCTTGACGGCGACGGCCTCGATCTTTTCCTTCGTCTTCCGCCTTATCTCGTCGCGGCCCTCGCGCAGGCGCAGGAGCGCCTTGTCGCGGGACTCGGCCTGCCTGACGAGGCGTTCCTTCAACTCCCTTACATCCTCGCGCTCCTTCTCAAGGAGCCTCACCGACTCCATGAACGCGCCCTCGCCTCCGGCGACCTTCGTCCTCGCGTCTTCGATTATCTCCGCCGGGATGCCGAGACCTTCGGCGATCGAAAGTCCGAGCGAAGGCCCGGGCACGCCGTAGCGCAGCCGGTAGAGCGGGTGCATGGCGGACTCGTCAAACTCCACCGATGCGTTCATAAACGCCGGGTGGCTCTGGGCGTGCGCCTTTATGAGGTTGAGGTGCGTGGTCACGACGACCGACGCGCCCGTTGACATGAACCGCTCTATGGCCGCGAGCGCGAACGCGCCGCCCTCGGAGGGGTCGGTGCCTGAGCCTATCTCGTCTATCAGCACGAGGGAGCCAGGCCCGGCCAGGGATAGAAACTCCCCTATGCGTTTAACGTGCGCGGAAAAGGTGCTGAGCGAGGCGATGATGTCCTGCCTGTCGCCGATGTCGGAGAAGATGGCCTGGAACGGGACGGCCTCGCTCCCCTCTTCGACGGGTATGGGGATGCCCGCAAGCGTCATGAGCGTCAGGAGGCCGAGGGTCTTCAAGGCCACGGTCTTGCCGCCGGTGTTCGCGCCCGATATGACGAGGGTGGACGCGCCGGGCGGCGGGGTTATGTCGACGGGCACGACCGTGGCCCCCGTCTCCGCGGCCTTGAGCGCGAGGAGCGGATGCCGCGCCCCGATGAGCCTTACCGCTCCGGACGGCCTCACCAGCGGGGGCCTTGCCTTGAGCGCCGTTGCGAGGCTTGCCTTGGCCATGACCGAGTCGAGGGCGGCGATGATTTCAAGGTCGCTCCTCAACGCGGGAGACGCCGCCTCCACGAGGAGGGCGACGGCCTTGAGTATCTCCACCTCCTCGGCCTTCTCGCCGCCCTTCAACTGCGCGAGCTTGTTGTTAAGCTCGACGAGCGCGATGGGTTCAATGAAATACGTGGCCGACGACGCGCTCCTGCCGTGTATGACGCCCTCGACAAAGGACTGTTTCTCGGCCCGTATTGCGAGGCAGTAACGGTCGTCCCGGATGGTGATGAAGTCGTCTTGCAGGTACTCCTTGTATTTTTTGCCAGTGGAGACCTCTTCGAGCACCGAGCGGGCGCGCTCACGGTTGCCTCGGATTTCTTTTCTTATGCGGTATAGCTCAGGCGAGGCGTTGTCCCGTATCCCGCCCTTGTCGTCGAGCACGCGGTCGAGTTCTTTAAGGAGCGGCCTCGCGTCCGAGAGCGCGCCTATCTCGGCGGCGGTCAAGGGGAAGACGCGCCCTTCGCCAACCGGCAGGAACGCCCTCAGCTCGCATACGGCCCTGAGGTTGCCCCTCACGAGGAGCAGGTCTTCGGGCATGAGGTATGCGCCCGTCGGCCCGAGCCGCGCAAGGGGCGGCCTTACGTCGGATACGCCGGAGAGCGGCAGACGCCCGTTGGTCTTGATTATCTCGTCTATCTCGGCGAATTCCGCGAAGGCCGCCTCGATGGAGGCATGGGGGAGATTGGGCGCCAGCGCGAGGCACGCATCTGTGCCGACCGGGGTGACGGCGCGGGACGCAAGCTCGCGTATGAGCGCTGGGTATTCGAGGGCCTCTAAGGTAGTGGTGTCCATTTATTATTGATAGCTGTAAAAGTAATGCAATGGCGGCGCTTATGCTTAAACGAAAACGAGTATTCGTCATGCCCGAATGCTACTGTCCGGTTAAATTCCAAGGCTCGCAGATAATACCTTGCCGAGAAAAATAAATCCTTTATTTTTCAAGAAATTAGCTTTCGGCGATATATGCTGTCCGGAGAAACCCGAATCTTGATCGCACAAAGGCTTTTAGCTA
>JACRCM010000114.1 GCA_016219025.1 Deltaproteobacteria bacterium
AGCGGGGCGGCACATACGTAAATAATGGGCCCTGGAAACATAGCCCGCGTTAAAAAAGCGGGGCGGCGCTAACGTAAATTGCGGGTGCAGGACACATCGCCCGCGTTAAAAAAGCGGGGCGGCGCATACGTAAATAATGGGCACTGGAGATATCGCCCGCGTTAAAAAAGCGGGGCGGCACTTGCGTAAATAATGGGCGCAGGAGATATCGCCCGCGTTAAAAAAGCGGGGCGGCAGATACGTAAATAATGGGCGCAGGAGATATCGCCCGCGTTAAAAAGGAAGGGTTTGCATTATGATAGACGGGATACTCGCTAAGAAGGTCGGCATGACCCACATATACTCTGAGACGGGCGCGCAGGTGACGGTCACGGTTTTGAGCGCGGCGGCCTCTTATATCGTCCAGAGGAAGACCAAGGCAAAAGACGGATACGAGGCGGTGCAGCTCGGCATCGGCGAAAAGAAGGATAGCAGGGCGGACAAGGCCATGAAGGGGCATTTCAAGAAGGCCGGGACGCCATGTCTCTACAGGCTCGCCGAGGTAAAGGGGACGGAACTCGATAATTACAAGCCGGGCGCCGCCGTAAAATGCGGCGACGTCTTCAAGGTCGGCGAGTACGTCGACGTCGCTGGCAGGTCGAAGGGCAAGGGCTTTCAGGGTTCCATGAAGAGGCATCACTTCAGCGGCGGAGGGGAGTCGCACGGCTCCATGCACAACAGGGCACCTGGGTCGATAGGCTCGTCGTCCGACCCGTCAAGGGTATACAAGGGCATGAGGATGGCCGGTCACATGGGAGACCGCATAGTCACCGTGCAGAACCTCAAGGTTGTGGCGATACGCCCGGATGAGAATGTCATCCTCATCGGCGGCGGAGTGCCGGGCGCGGTAGGCAGCGTCATGTTGATAAAGAAGTCCGTCAAGAGGTAGTCCGGGCTTGATGGGGTAAATGGCCGGGGGCTGGGGGGGGCTGGGGGGGGCTGGGGGGGGCGAGTGAGGGGTTGGAACAAAGTTTGGCGGAAATTATTGCTTTGCGGCGGCGATGGATCAACTTTTGCCTTGCCTCTAAGCGCGAGATGCTGTATATTGTTTGTTTACTTCAATTCGGGGATTTGACTTATGAAGGTTGACATCTTGAATATAGACGGCGGCAAGGTGACGGAGCTCCCGCTCTTGGCGTCGCTCGAGGGCGAGCCGAACGGCGACCTCTTCTACGAGGTCGTAAAGATGCAGCGTGCCAACCGCAGGTCCGGCACCGCCTGCACGAAGACCAAGGGCGAGGTCAGCGGCGGCGGCTTGAAGCCATGGAAGCAGAAGGGCACGGGCAGGGCGCGTTCGGGTTCCAACAGGTCGCCGGTGTGGAGACACGGCGGAACGGTCTTCGGCCCGAGGCCCAGGGATTATTCATACAAGGTCCCCAAGAAGGCCGTGCGCGAGGCCCTGTTCTCCGCGCTTCGCCTAAGGCTCCAGGAAGGGAAGCTCAAGGTCTACGACGCAATTGAACTCAAGGAGCCCAAGACCAAGGCGGCCGAGGCGTTCCTCAGAAAGGCGGGGCTCGACAACGGGCTTATCGTCATAGGGGCCGGCAACCGCAACCTCGAACTCGCGGTGCGGAACCTCAAGGACTTCAAGGTCTTGAAGGCGGCGGGGCTAAACGTATACGACATCCTCGATTACGACAACCTCGTCATGACGAGGGCCGCGCTGGAAAAGATAGGCGTGGCGGCGTAATCCGGGCGCAGGGGGCTGAAGGGCGCGCGTAGCGCCGTAGTAATTGAGTCACAGCGGCGTAAGCAGGCACGCCGGGGTCGAAGGGCGGGCAGGCTGACGGGCGCGCCATAAGAGATGAATCCAAAAAGGTGAGTGAAGATGAAAGACAGTTACTCGATAATAAAGTCTCCGGTCATCACCGAGAAGAGCACGGCGAGCGTGGCCGAGCATAATAAGGTTGTATTCTGGGTCGCGCTTGACGCCAACAAGAAGGACATAAAAGAGGCGGTCGAGAAGGTATTCAACGTCAAGGTGCTTGGCGTGAACACCCAGCGGGCGCCCGGCAAGACGAAGAGGATGGGCAAGTACGCGGGACAGAGGCCCACGAGGAAGAAGGCCTACTGCACGCTCCGCGAGGGCGACAAGATAGAGATTTTTGAGGGCGTCTAAGCAAGGCCATAAGGGGCATTTTGCGCTGAGGAGGCATGACGCATCCGAGGCATATAAGGCTCAGGGATTATAAGGGACATTTTTAGGCGCGCCGTCATGATAGCGCGGCTCAAGAAACCATAGGACAGGCCGGAGCACGGGCCAGAGGATGCGAAAGATATGCCGGTAAAGAGCTATAAACCAACGTCGCCCGCGATACGCAAGAAGACTACCCTCGTATTCGAGGGCATAGCAAAGAAGCGGCCGGAGCGCGGCCTCGTCGTCCCGATTAAAAAGACCGGCGGCCGGAACAACGCCGGCCGCGTCACCATGCGTTGGATCGGCGGCGGGCACAAGAGGCTCCTGCGCCTCATCGACTTCAAGAGGGACAAGCGCGGCATCCCGGCCACGGTGGCCGCCATAGAGTATGACCCGAACCGCACCGCGAACATCGCGCTACTGCACTATGCGGACGGAGAGAAGAGATACATCATCGCGCCGAACGACCTGAAGGTCGGAGACGGCGTCACCGCCGGGCCGGATTCGGACATCAAGCCGGGCAATTGCCTGCCGCTTCGTTCGATCCCGGTCGGCACGTTCGTGCATAACGTAGAGATGAAGGTCGGAAAGGGCGGCCAGCTCGTCAGGAGCGCCGGCGGATACGCGCAGCTCATGGCGAAGGAAGGCGGCTACGCCACGATAAAACTCCCCTCCAGCGAGATGAGGCTCGTCTTGCAGGAATGCTACGCGACGGTAGGGCAGATAGGAAACCTCGACCATGAAAACGTCACCATCGGCAAGGCCGGCAGGAGCCGCTGGCTCGGCAAGAGCCCCAAGGTAAGGGGCGTGGCCATGAACCCGGTCGACCATCCTCACGGCGGCGGCGAGGGAAAGAGCAAGGGCGGCAACCACCCGACGAACCCGTGGGGCGTGCCTACAAAGGGATACAAGACCAGGAAGAAGCAGGTCTCGGACAAGTATATCATAACGAGGAGGAAGTAGCGGTGAGGTCGGTAAAAAAAGGCCCTTTTATAGACGGGCATCTCCTTAAGAAGGTCCGCACGGCTGGTGACGTCCGCGCAAAGAAGGTCATAAAGACCTGGTCAAGGCGCTCGATGATAATCCCGGAGATGGTCGGCTTTACGATGGCCGTCCATAACGGCAAGAAGTTCATCCCGGTATTCGTCACGGAAAACATGGTGGGACACAAGCTCGGCGAGTTCTCTCCGACGCGCACCTTCCACGGACATTCGGGCATAAAGAAGGTCAAGGCGGCGGGCGCGAAGGGATAGCCGGGGAGGGCGGGCGGAGACGCGGGAGCCGGCGGGCGGCAGGGCGCCTGGACATTAGGCGTGGGTGCCGCGGGCTTGAGAGGCGTTCAGTCCTCCACGCATAACGTATCACGTATACGCATCATGGCATCAGGCGCGCATCACGGTATTTATAACGGGGGCTAAGGTCATAATATGGAAGCGAAGGCCATATCGAAATATATGAAGGTGTCGCCGCAGAAGGCGCGGCTCGTGGTCGACCTCATCAGGGGCAAGAAGGTAGATGACGCCATAGGCATACTTTCCTACACGAAAAAGGCGATCAGCAGGGACATAATGAAGGTCGTAAAGAGCGCGGTTGCCAACGCCGAGAACACCAAGAACCTCGACGTGGACAAACTCTACGTCAAGACGGTCTTCGTGGACCCGGGTCCGGTGATGAAGCGCACACACTCGAAGGCGATGGGCAGAGGGGCGCTAATACGCAGGAGATCGAGCCACGTTACCGTAGTGCTGGACGAGAAGTAGGCAGCAGGGGCGCGTGGGGGGCAATTAGGCATAGGCGGCAGGGGGGGCAACAGAGGGGGTGCTCGACGCGGGCAATAAAGCATAAGCGGCAAGGGCAGACGGCAATAGGCATTGACGGTAAAAAAGGTCAGGATAACGGCAGCAAGAAAGCGGAGGTAGTTTTTTGGGCCAGAAGGTAAATCCAATAGGTTTCAGGGTCGGCATCTCCCGCGGCTGGGATTCCAGATGGTACGGGGAGAAGAATTACTCCACGTTCGTGCACGAGGACTTGAAGCTTCGCCGGTTCATCAAGAAGAAGCTCTTCCACGCCGGGATATCGAGGATCGAGATAGAACGGACGGCGAACAACGTCAAGATTATCATCCGCACGGCGCGTCCGGGCATCGTAATCGGCAAGCGCGGCGCGGAGATAGACGTTATAAAGAAGGAACTCGCCAAGCAGACCGGGCGCCCGGTCGACCTGGAGATAGTCGAGGTCAGAAAGCCGGATACGGACGCGCAGCTCGTGGCGGAAAATATCGCCTTGCAGCTTGAGCGCAGGGTGTCGTTCCGCAGGGCCATGAAAAAGGCCGTGACCTCCTCGATGAGGATGGGCGCGAAGGGCATAAAGATCATGTGCGCCGGCAGGCTTGGCGGCGCTGAAATAGCAAGGAGCGAGTGGTATAGGGAAGGCAGGGTGCCGCTCCATACGCTCCGCGCCGACATAGACTACGGCACCGCCGAGTCCAATACGACCTTCGGTCTCATAGGCGTAAAGGTGCTCATATACAAGGGCGAGGTGCCGACCAAGGGCGGCGCCGAGGTCGAGGCCGCTTCGTAGTTGCCGGTTTATCGGCGTATTAAGGGCAGGTGCGGCAAGACGGCGGGCGTTGATGGCCGCGGTGATAGACGGGTAGATTTTTCAAAAGGCGCATAGCCATTAATGCTAACAGGGGTTAAGTCATCATGTTGATGCCTAAGAAGGTAAAATTCAGGAAGCATCAGAGGGGCAAGAGGAGAGGGCTGGCGCAGAGGGGGGCGACCCTGAGCTTCGGCAACTATGGGTTGCAGGCCACCGAGTGCGGATGGCTCTCCACAAGGGAGATCGAGGCCGCGCGCATAGCCATGACCCGTTATATAAAGAGGGGCGGCAAGATTTGGATAAGGGTTTTCCCGGACAAGCCGGTGACGAAGAAGCCGGCGGAGACGAGGATGGGAAGCGGAAAGGGCGGCCCGGAGGACTGGGTGGCGGTTATAAAGCCCGGCAGGATACTCTATGAGATGGAAGGCGTGACCATAGAGACGGCCAAGGAGGCCTTCAGGCTGGCGACGCATAAGATTTCCATACCGACGAAGTTCATCCAGCGCGAGGTATTTTAAGCCGCGCCTAAGGCGATGATTGCAGGTTTAGGCGGGGGCGGCTTTAGAGTAAATTGCGGGCACGGGAAATATCGCCCGCGTTAAAAAAGCGGGGCGGCGCCAACGTAAATAGCGGGCACGGGAAATATCGCCCGCGTTAAAAAAGCGGGGCGGCGCTAACGTAAATAGCGGGC
>JACRCM010000015.1 GCA_016219025.1 Deltaproteobacteria bacterium
ACAGCATATATCGCCGAAAGCTAATTTCTTGAAAAATAAAGGATTTATTTTTCTCGGCAAGGTATTATCTGCGAGCCTTGGAATTTAACCGGACAGTAGTGATGCGGCATGATTAAACTGTTTGATTGCCGTGGTAATAATAGCCGTTGTGCATGGAAGCCGCTTGCTCAGAGAGACGTTTTTTACATCCGAAGACAGTACTGTCCGGTAAAAATAACGATTCACATCAAAGAGTCCATGGAAAACAAGGCTGAACCGCAGTCCGGGAAAAAACTGATCGTCGCTTCCTCCCCGCATTTCCTCGCGGATGAATCCATCCCCAAGATTATGCACACGGTCTCGATGGCGCTCATCCCGGCCTGCGCCGCGAGCGTTTATTTCTTCGGATGGCGCGCGCTCCTTTTGATACTCGTCTGCGTGGGCACGTCGCTCCTCACGGAATACGGCTTTCAGAAGATGCGCAACAAGCCGGTAAAGATATACGACGGCAGCGCGATAATCACCGGGATACTCCTTGCGCTGACGCTCCCGTCCAACTTCAGCGTATTCGGCGCGATATTAGCCTCTTTCTTCGCCAAAGGCATCGGCAAGCAGCTCTTCGGCGGCCTCGGCTTCAACATATTCAACCCGGCGCTCCTCGGAAGGGCGTTTCTCATGGCCACGTATCCGGTCTTCATGACGACGTGGGTGGAGCCGCGCACCGTGGCCAGGGCGGTCGATGCGGTCTCGGCGGCCACGCCGCTGGCCCTTATGAAGTTCGAGGGCAAACTCACGCCCCTCCTCGACCTCCTGATAGGCAGCACCTCAGGCTCGCTCGGCGAGACCTCGGCCATAGCCATACTCATAGGCGGCCTCTACCTCAGATACAAAGGGTACATCAACTGGAAGCTGCCGCTCGGTTATCTCGGCGCGATGGCGGCGTTCGGCGGCATATTCTGGCTCTACAACCCCGCGAAATATCCGAACCCGCTCTTCCACGTGCTTGCGGGCGGCGCGATGCTCGGGGCGTGGTTCATGGTCACGGACATGGTCACGTCGCCGGTAACGCCCATAGGCCAGTGGATATTCGCCATAGCGGGCGGCATCATGGCGGTGGTCATCAGGCTCTGGGGCGGGTTGCCCGAAGGGGTCATGTACTCGATACTCTTTATGAACGCCTTTGTCCCGCTCATAAACAAGCACACGAGACCGAGGGTCTTCGGCGAAGGCGCAAAAGGCCGGGAAGCATGATCATCGTAGACGCCCATTTACGGGCCGTTTTGAAGGACAAGACGCCGATGAATCGGCAACTGCGTTTTACGCTTCACGCATCACGGTTTTGGAGGTTTTGATTTGAACAACGTCACAAAGATGTTTCTGAACCTTGTGGTCATAGGTGCGGTATCCGGCGCGATACTCGCGGCGATATATCACGTCGCCGACCCCATGATACAGGCCAACAAGGAAAAGGAGCTCAAGGAGGCGATCTTCGTCGTCCTTCCCGATGCCAAGGACTATAAGGTCATCAAAAAGACCGTTGACAAGGAAGAGGTGACGATATTCGAGGGCATCGACGCGGCGCTCGCCCCGGTGGGCATCGCGTTCAAGGCCGACGGAGGCGGGTTTCAGGGCAACGTCGGCGTCATGGTCGGGTTGAACATGGACTATCTGCATCTGAAGGGCATCAGGATACTCGACCAGGTCGAGACCCCTGGCCTCGGCAACAGGATAAGCGAACCGGCGTTCGAGGGGCAGTTCAAGGGCATAGAGGCAACGCCCCGCGTCGAATACATCAAGAACCGCAAGCCTGAGAAGCCCAATCAGATTCAGGCCATTACCGGCGCGACCATATCGTCCAACGCCGTCGTCACCAACATCAACAACGCCGTGGCTAAGGTCTTGAAGGCATTTCCCAAGGAAGAGGTCGAGAGGATGGAGAAGGAGATAAGGCCGGCGTCCAAGGAGTCGAAGGAGGCTAAACATGGCGGATAACGGCAACAACGTCTCGCTCTGGCGGGAGTTCAAAAAGGGGCTCTGGCAGGAGATACCGCCTTTCAGGCTCGTCCTCGGCACGTGCCCCACGCTTGCGGTCACAAACTCGGTCAAGAACGGCGTGGCCATGGGGCTTGCCACGCTCTTCGTGCTCTTCTGGTCGAACATCATCATATCCGCCGTGAGAAAGACCATATCCCCGCAGGTGAGGATCGCGGCCTACGTCGTCATCATCGCCCTCCTCGTGACCATAGCCGACATGTTCCTGGCCGCCGTATTCCCGGCTATTTCAAAGGCGCTTGGGCCGTATGTGCCTCTTATCGTCGTCAACTGCATCCTCCTTGGCCGCGCCGAGGCGTTCGCCCAGAAAAATCCGGTCATACCGTCGATATTCGACGCCCTTGGCATCGGTCTCGGCTTCACCATGAGCCTTGCCACGATGGGTTCGATAAGGGAGTTGCTCGGCTTCGGCAGCATCCTCAACTTCAAGATACTGGGCAACTGGTTCGAGCCGTGGATAGTGATGATACTGCCGGCGGGCGCGTTCATGGTATTCGGCGGGCTTATCGCCCTCATCAACTACATATCGAGCCGCAAGCAGGGCGGCGAGAATCTGGTATAGCGCCGTCACAACGGAGACGCATAGATGAAACTGATATTCATATTCATATCCGCATCCCTCATAAACAACTTCGTCCTGACGTATTTTCTGGGCATCTGCCCGTTCGTGGGCGTCTCGAACAAGACCGAGAACGCCCTCAACATGGGGCTTGCTACGACCTTCGTCATGACGCTCACCGCGGCGGTGACGTGGCCGATATACACGTATATACTCGTCAGGTTCAACGTCCCGTTCCTCGAATACGTCGCGTTCATCATAGCCATAGCCGCGCTCGTGCAGCTCGTGGAGATGTATATCCGCAAGTCCAGCCCGGCGTTATACCGCGCGCTCGGCATATACCTGCCGCTCATCACCACCAACTGCGCGGTCCTGGGCCTTGCGCTCTTCATGGTTCTGCGGGACTATAATTATATAGAGTCCATCGTCTTCGGGTTCGCCACGGGCGTGGGCTTTACGCTGGCGATACTGATGATGTCCGGCATAAGGGAGGAGCTCGACTTCGCGGACATCCCTAAACCCTTTCAAGGCATATCCATCACTTTGATACTCGCAGGGATGATGGCGCTCGCGTTCATGGGGTTTGCCGGGTTGATAAGGGGTTAGGGGGCAGGGGAACAATTTGCGGCAATACAAGTTCGCGCAAATATGAAAAATGGGCTTCGCCGGACTTATAAGAGGATAAAAAATGCTGGCAAGATTGATGATAATATCGGTAGTTAGCATGGGCGGCATAGGCGCCGTGCTTGCGGGCTTTCTGGCGTTCGCGGACAAGAAGCTCCGGGTGGAGGAAGACCCGAGGATAGAGGAATTGAGCGGCATCCTGCCCGGGTCCAACTGCGGGGGATGCGGTTATCCGGGCTGCCGCGCGCTGGCCGAGAAGCTCGCCAAGGGCGAGGCCCCGCCGAACGTATGCGTGGCCGGAGGCAACGCCGTGGCCAAAAAGCTCGCCGCCGTGCTCGGCGTGGAGACGAAGGATCACAAGAGGATGCTCGCGGTGGTGCTCTGCAAGGGCGGCCGCGCCGAGGCCGAGAGACGCGCCTCATACAGGGGCGATGAGACCTGCACGGCCTCGAATCTGACAGGCGGGGACAAGTCCTGTTCCTACGGCTGTCTCGGATACGGAGAGTGCGTCGACGCCTGCAAGTATGACGCGATGGCCATGAACCCGAACGGCCTTCCGGCCGTCTTCTACGACAAGTGCGTCGGGTGCGGCGCGTGCGCCAGGGCATGCCCGCGCAACATCATAGAGATGCACCCGGAGGACCACAAACTCTTCGTCTATTGCAGGAGCAGGGACAAGGGCGCGTACGCGAAGAAGGCCTGCTCGGTGGCCTGCATAGCCTGCGGTCTGTGCGTCAAGGATTGCACCGTGCCGGGCGGCATAGAGCTTATCGACAATCTGGCCACCGTCAACTACAAGCTCGCGCCTCAAAACGGCGAGTCCGCCAAGAGGTGCCCCACCAAGTGCATCTTCTCCGGCATAGAGGAGCAGATGACCATGAAGAACTACCACGCCTCCGCAAGGAAGACGGCATAGACCGCCTCTCGCGCATCGCCGCGCGCCGCAATATCCGCGTCCTCATGTAAAATAACTAATTCTATCTTAATAGATTTTTAATGCTCTTTTGTTACCATTGAAGCATTGGTAAATTCGGCGGACCGGAAGAATAATCAGGCTGATAACGATAAAGAGAAGCGGCAAGAAGGCGGGGGCGGCATGGTAAATCCCTGCGCCGTTAATGACGTATGGCCTCTTAGGGAGGGGCTCGGTTGATTATGAAAAAGTCTTATCTGGCGGCGCTGGTTGTAGCCTTGGGCGTGGCCGCGTTTGGAGCGGCGGGGTGCACGAAGCCGGACGAGCCGCAACAGCCAAGGGACAACGCCGCTTCAAACTCCGCCGGACAGGCCGCGGCGCCGCAGCCTCCGCAGACGGCGTCCACGGTGGTAAACGACCTGAAGATGCGCCTTGCCGAGCGTCCGGACGACCCGGAACTGCTCAGGGGCCTCGGCGACGCCTACTTCGAACTCAAGCAGTTCAACGAGGCGATAACCTACTACATGAAGGCGCTCGATAAGAAACCCGGGGACGCGGACATATATAACGAACTGGGCCTTGCGCTTCACTATACCAATAATTCGCGCGAGGCGCTACGCTATATAGACGAGGGCATAAAGAAAAACCCTTACCACCAGAGGATATGGCTCACGAAGGGGTTCATA
The DNA here is from genome assembly GCA_016219025.1 of Deltaproteobacteria bacterium. GTDB lineage: Bacteria > Desulfobacterota > GWC2-55-46 > GWC2-55-46 > GWC2-55-46 > JACRNO01. The sequence continues at coordinate 4,814 of JACRCM010000015.1, forward strand.
CTGGCCTATGGGATGGGCGACCTCGACGCGGCCAGGGCCGCGTGGGAGAAGGCCAACGCATTGAACCCGGAGAGCCAGATAGGCAAGGCCGCCGGAGAGTTCCTCGCCAAGTTCAATAAGAAGAGCCAAAGGTAATCCAGCGGAGGGTTTAGACAGGTGGCAAGGGAAAACGGCGGCAGGTCATGGTTGGGGGCGGCAGGCTCCAACGTCTGGTATTTTTTCAACTCGTTAAAACTCACCATATCAGTGCTCATCTCGCTCGCCGTAGTCTCGATCCTCGGCACCGTGATAGAGCAGAACAAGTCCGCCGGACACTACGCCGGCGTCCTTGGCGCCAAGTGGGCCAAGGTCGTCATGCTGCTCCACGTCAACAACCTCTTCCATTCATGGTGGTATACGGCGCTCCTCCTCGCGCTTGCGGCAAATATAGTCGTGTGCACCTTCGAGCGCTTCCCTCCCAAGTGGAAGTCGCTTTTGAACCATAAGCAGGAGAAGTTCGATCCGAGGATCATCGAGAAGTTCGCGCACAACCGCTCGGTCTCGGTCTCCGTTGACGCGGCGACCGCCAACGCCAGGGTAGGGCGCGTCTTCAAGAAGATGGGGTTCAACGTGATCACCTCGAACGACGGCGGAGATCACTTCTTCTACGCTTGGAAGGGCGCGCTAAGCCGCCTCGGCTCCGACCTCACGCACGTAAGCCTGCTCCTGATATTAGCCGGTTCGATAATCGGGAGCTATGCCGGGTACAAGGACTATAGGTTCATAAACGTCGGCGACACCATAGAGGTGCCCAACGCGGGCTTCAAGCTCCGTCTCGACAACTTCTGGATCGACCAGTATGATACCGGGCAGGTAAAGCAGTATAACAGCCTCGTGACCGTAATAGACGGCGGCAAGGAGGCCCTCACCAAGCAGATATGGGTGAACGAGCCGCTCGCGTACAAGGGCATAAGGTTCTACCAGTCCGACTATGGCATGGCCTGGGACAAGATAGACACCGCGTATATCGCCCCGGTAAAGAGAAAGACCGGAGACACCGGCGCGCCCGTGCCCGTTAAATGGGGCACGGAGGAAAAGCTGCCCGGCACCAGATATTCGGTCAAGGTGACCGGATACCTCTCGGACTTCGCTTACGACGAGAAGACCAATTCCGTCGGCTCTCTCACGCCGGAACCCAACAACCCGGCGGTCAGGATAGAGATATACAACGCGGGCAGACTCATATCAGCGCCGTGGATATTCCTCAAATATCCCGGCATATTTCCCGCCATACCGGCTGACCAGGACGTGGACATAGCCTTCACCAATTACAAGCCTACGCTCTACTCCGGCCTCTCCGTAAACAAGGACCCCGGCACCAACATAGTCTGGGCCGGTGCGATAGTCATGGGCGTGGGCTTTATCTTCGCGTTTTTCATGTATCACAGAAGGGTCTGGGTTCACGTAAAGGAGACCGGAGGCAGGGCCGAGGTCAGGATCGGCGGGATGATAAACAAGAACACCCTCCTCTTCGAGAAGGAACTCTGCGAGATAGCGGAATACGTTGAAAAAGAGGGAAAGAAGACGTAAAATATAACATGGGGATCCGTTGACGGTTATCGGTTGTCAGTTCAAGGATAATTGTCTTTTTCATCTTCACCGATAACCGGTAACGGATAACCGGCAAGGGGATTGTCCAATATGATCTTGTCTCTGCTCTTTTTTACGTTCTCGTTCGTGTTCTACGTGGTTACGACGCTTCTGTATCTCGGCCATTGGGCGTTCAGGAAGAAGTGGCTGGGGCAGACGGCCACGGCAATGGCGTATATCGCGGTCTTCTCCACCACCATGATCCTCATCATGCGGGCCGCCGAGAGCGGGCACGCGCCGTTTTCAAACCTCTACGAGTCGATGGTGCTCTTCGTATGGGCCACCAACGTAGGATACCTCGTCCTCGAGTACAAGCACAGGCAGAGGGTCATAGGCGTCTTCGTCATGGCCATAGAGTCCCTCGCCATGCTCTCCGCGGCGCTCCTGCCGTACAAGTTCAAGAGCGTGGAGCCCCTGAACCCGGCGCTCCAGAACAAGTGGCACTGGATGGCGGACATCCTCCGGCACGTGGGCCTTGAGAAGTATGCCATAGGCTGGCTCGACTTCCACGTCTTTACGACGTTCATAGGCTACGGCGCATTCGCCATATCCTTCGGCCTCGGCATCATGTATCTGGTGAAGGGTTATTTCGAGGACAGGGGGCGGCGCAACGCCTTCGTCGACATCTTCCCGGACACGTCCATGTTAGACGAGCTCTCCTACAGGGCCATAGCATGGGGGTTTCCGTTCCTCTCCACCGGCATAATATCCGGCGCGATATGGGCGGATTACGCATGGGGCACCTACTGGAGCTGGGACCCAAAGGAGACGTGGAGCCTCATAACGTGGCTCATATACGCGGCATATCTGCACGCGCGCGTGACCAGGGGCTGGAGGGGCAAGAGGGCCGCTTATCTGGCGGTGGCTGGATTCCTGGCCGTGATATTCCTCTATTGGGGCGTAAGTTTCATACTGCCGGGCCTTCATGCATACGCGTAGACGATATTCAGGAGAACTTATATACATGGCGGATACTGTCAACAAGGATGAAGGCGGAGGGCTTCCCAAGGCCGCGATAGCAGGGATAGTCATCGCGGTCGTGGTTGTCGTGGCGCTGGTCGTCCTGTATGGCAGGAAGCAATACGAGCCGGTGAACGCGGGCCAGGACGCCCTTGACTTCACCCTGACGGATTTAAACGGCAGGCAGGTCAGTCTGAACAACTTCCGCGGGAAGGTGGTCTTCCTGAACTTCTGGGCGACGTGGTGCAAGCCCTGCGAGGAGGAGATGCCGTCCATGCAGTCGCTCTACAAGGCGCTTGAGGGGCGTCCCTTCGAGATAGTGGCGGTAAGCGTGGATAAGGACGGCACAGGCGAGGCGGTGCGCGCATACGCCAAGAAATACGGCCTCACCTTCACGATCCTTCTGGATAAGAACGGCGCGATAAAGGAGATGTACAAGACCACCGGCGTCCCCGAGACGTTCATCATAGACCAGAACTTCGTCATAGCCGAGAAGGTCTGGGGTCCCAAGGACTGGGGGCAGCGCTCCTCCCTGACCACCATAATCGACCTTCTTCAGTCCGGGCCCAAACCGAGGGACGCATACAAGCCGCTCAAGGCGGCCTGCGGCGTCTGCGGCGCCACTCTAACAGGCTGCTGAAAAATGCCTTTTCCATCATTGCGAAGGGTAAGACGTTATCGGTCATCAGTTATCGGTGAATGGTAAAAAACATGTCTTTATCCTTAATGACAAAAAAACTTTTCAGCTGCCTGCTAATGCGCCTTTAATGTACGATATCGTATATTGGCGGTGAAAGGGCAGCGCCGTTAAAAGCGGTGATTCGGGCAAGCAGGGCATAGGAGAAAAAACAAGTGACTGAACACGTATCCATACCCATAGCGTTTCTGGGCGGCATATTATCCTTCATCTCGCCGTGCGTGCTGCCCCTTGTGCCGTCCTATGTCTCGTTCGTGACGGGCATCTCCTTCGAGGAGCTCACCGGAGAGAATAACGGCAATGGCGTCAAAAGGGTAATCCTCCTCAACTCGCTTATGTTCATCCTCGGCTTCTCCACCGTCTTCGTGGTGATCCTCGGCTCCTCGGCGCAGTTATTCGGCTCGCTCATCATGCAGTATCAGGACATCATCCGCAAGATCGGCGGGGTGGCGATAATCATCCTCGGCATCCACGTCATAGGCGTGATAAACTTTCAGATACTCCAGAGGGACAAGAGGCTGCATTTTTTCAGGAAGAAGCCGTCGGGTCTCCTTGGGTCGTTCCTCGTTGGCGTGGGTTTCGCGGCGGGCTGGACCCCGTGCATAGGGCCGATACTCTCGGCCATCTTCGCGGTGGCGGCTACGTCTCCGAGCGCATGGAGCGGCACGGTCCTCTTCATAGCCTATTCGCTCGGCCTGGCCATACCGTTCCTGCTGACCTCGCTCGGCATAAATACCTTCCTCAAGCACTTCAACAGGCTCAAGAAGCACATGCGGGCCGTCTCCGTGGTGACCGGCGTCCTGCTCATCGCGACCGGCCTCCTCATATTCACGAACTCGCTTGCCCTTATCGCAAGCTATCTCAACGGCATAATGCCCGGCCTCAGTTAAGAGACCGGAGCCTTCAGACGCGAAGGCGAAAGCCCTGCCGGTAGAGGCGGGGCTTTTTTTGTAGAAGATATCCGCTAACAAAATCCTTGCTTTTAAACCCGCCTCTTGCTAATATACCACTGTATCGAAAAGGGACGACGCAACTGGATGATATGCCAACCCCGCATGTCTTAATGGGATAGTGGAAATGGCCAGTATTACAAAGCTCCTTGTCGAGGTTTATGCCAGAAAAGACTGTGACCGGTGCTCGTATTTCAAGAGCACTCCGTCATGCGCGCTTTGCCATGACGTAAAAGGCGTGATAGACAGGGTGATGAGTGAGGTGCCCTTCCAGTTCAAAGAGGTCGATATCTGTTCCTGCGAAGACCTGCACAGGCGCTACAAAGAAGATATCCCAACCGTCTTCATCAACGGCAAGAAGGCCTTCAAATTCAAGGTGGATGAGGCCGAGTTCAGACGCAAGCTCAGGAAAGAGCTTATAAAGGCCGGCCTGATGCGGATAACCGGCAAAAAACGGCGTCAATACAGTTAATCCCCGGACGCATCACCCCGGCGTCATACCTCCCTTACCGCAACAACCAAATCCGCGCCTCAAACCAAAAACCCCATAAAACGCGAAAACCCGCGCCATAATCAGGCACAGCCGTTCCTGTTTTGCCGATAGACAAAGACGTGATGGGTCCTTGTTTTAAAGCCGGAACTTTGTTATATTCATAGATTAAAGGTTCAATCCGCCGGTATTGGTAAAAATGAGAAAACCCTTCGCATTAGCCATATCGTTCTTCGCCGCCGTTGCGTGGGCGAGCCTTGCATGTGCCTCTGACGCCATAATAGAAGGCGTAAAGACGCAGGTGAACGGCGCGGACGCGGTGGTCTCTTTCGCCGTCAGGCACGCCTTTAGCAAGGATATGGAAGAGGCCATAAAGAGCGGCATCCCCACCTCGTTCACCTTCCGCGTGGAACTCGACCGGTTGAATTCCATCTGGTTCGATGAAAAGGAGGAAGACCTCCGTTTCCGGCACACGGTCAAATACGACACGCTCCGGGACGAGTATCAGGTC
>JACRCM010000117.1 GCA_016219025.1 Deltaproteobacteria bacterium
AAACAGGCTTTTTCAGGGGTCTCAATTTCAGTATTCCGTCGGCGGACGCTCCGATGGAAAACGGAGCGGCCCGGCGCCGCGTGTGACTTTAGTGCTTGCTTTATGGCCAAAAATAATCTAAAAAAGATAAGAGAGGCGATGTTGCTCAGCAAGGCCGAGCTTGCAAGGAAGGCCGGGCTCTCGCCGCTCACCGTGGACAGGATCGAACGCGGATTCCCGTGCAGGGTGGATACCAAGAGGAAGATAATCCAGGCGCTCGGGTACAGGCTCTCGGACAGGGGGAAGGTCTTTGCTGATTAGCGGGGGCGGCGCGCAAAAGCTGATAATGGGCATGAGGCACAGATGATAAACCCGTTCCAGAAAAAGAAAGAGGCCGTGGCGTTCGACATCGGCTCGAATTCCATCAAGCTCATCCAGATGTCCCAGTCCAAGAAGGGCTGGGAGCTCCAGAAGATGGGTATGACGGAACTGCCGCCGGAGGCCATAGTAGACGGCTCCATAATAGACTCCATGACCGTCACCAACGCCTTGAAGGAGATGGTCAAGGAGCACGGGGTCAAGATCAAGGACACGGTCTCGTCCCTCACAGGACACTCCGTCATCATCAAGAAGGTCAACTTCCCGGCCATGACAGAGGACGAGCTCGCCGACTCCATCCAGTGGGAGGCGGAGCAGTATATACCGTTCCCGATAACCGACGTGAACATAGACTTCCAGATACTCGGCGCGGACACCGAGGGCAAGGGACAGATGGACGTCATGCTCGTCGCCGTCAAAAAGGACGTGATAAACGACTACACGAACGTCATCAAGGAGGCGGGCCTCAACCCCGTCGTCATAGACGTCGATTCGTTCGCGCTTGAGAACATGATGGAGGTGAACTATCCGGTGACCCCTGGCGAGAACGTCGCCGTGGTGAACATCGGCGCGTCCATAACCTCCATAAGCGTCATCGCGGGCGGCATGACGGTCTTCACGCGCTCCATACCCATGGGCGGCAACCAGTTCACCGAAGAGATACAGCGGCAGATGAACGTGAGTTTCAGGGACGCCGAGGAGATGAAGACGGGCAAGAAGACCGAAGGCGTGGACGTTGCCGCGCTGCAAGGCGTCGTGGAAACGGTCTCGACGAACCTCTCCTTCGAGGTGAAAAGGTCGCTGGACTTTTTCATCGGCGGCGCGCAGGGCGCGGACATAAACAAGATATATCTCTCGGGCGGCGGGGCCAAGTCCAAGGGGCTCCTTGAAATGATGCAGGACAAGACCGCAATGCCGGTCGAACTTGCCGATGCCTTCAAGAACCTCATCGCCAACCCCAGGCAGTTCGACACTGAGAAGCTGGGGGCGCTCTCGCAGCACTTCGGGGTCGCCATCGGGCTTGCTACAAGGAGGTTTGCAGACAAATGATCCGCATAAACCTTCTACCCGTAAGGGCCGCCAAGAAAAAGGAGACGGTCAGGTTCCAGCTTACCGTGGCCGGGCTTATAACGTTCATGGTGGTCATGGTCTCCTTCGGCGTCTATCTGATGTTCAGGAGCGAGGCGGGCGTCCTTGCCCGGCAGATAGAGACCGACAAGAAGGAACTCGACGACCTGGCGAAGAAGATAGGCAAACTCTCCAAGATCGAGGAAGAGAAGGCCGTGGTCCAGGAGAAGCTCGACACGATAAAGAAACTCGAGGAGGGCAAGGCCGGCCCGGTGAACCTCTTCAAGGTCGTATCGCGGTCCATGCCAGACAAGGCATGGCTGTCGAACATAAGGGACGACGGCGCGGGCGTCACCCTCAAGGGGTATGCGGCGGACGAAAGGGTCGTGGCCGAACTCCAGAGAAGGCTGCAGGAGCACGTCAAGGATTTCGGCGCGCCCGATCTCGTCGTGGCCCAGAGGGTGACCGAGAAGGAGACCGGTGTGGAGGTCGTCAACTTCGAGATCCGCGTGACAAGGCCGGCGGCTCAGGTCCAGGTCAAGGATAAAAAAGCCAAGAAGAAGGACGCCGCGCCCGCCGCCAAGCCAGCGGCAAAATAGATCCCGAGGTGCGTCTCATGGCCCCAAAGATAAACATCAACCTTGACGTAGTAATGAAGCTGCCCCTCAACAAGAGGGTGGGCATACTTGCAGGCGCGAACGCCGTTTTGGCGGCGTTGATAGCGTGGTTTCTGACATGGCCGGCCTATTCGCAGGGGGCCGTCCATCGGGTGCAGCTTGCCGACCTGAGCAATAAGCTCGTGAAGGACAGGAGGATCGCCGCGGACATCCCCAAGTATCTGCGCGAGAAAAAGGAGATGGAGGATAGTCTCGTAAAGGCGCTCACCCAGCTGCCAAATGACAAGGAGATACCCGACCTCATAGACAGCATCGCCACGAGCGCCCAGCGCGCGGGTTTCAAGATACTCCTCTTCAAGCCCGAAAAAGAGGCGCCAAAGGGATTTTATGCCGAGGTGCCGGTAACCATGAAGGTCGAAGGCAAATTCGAGAGCCTCTATGATTTCACCAATAAGGTGGGGGGCCTGCCTAGGATAGTCAACATCGGCGCCATGAACATAGACTCGGCAGGCCATAATGCGAGGCACGTTCCGATGCTGAAGGCCGATTTCGTGGCCACGACCTTCAGGTTCATACCCGTCCAGGAGGAGGCGGATAAGGCCGCCGGGGCGAAGGCCGCGGCCAATGCGCCCAAGGAAGAAGGTAAGAAATGATTAAGACCCTGAGGACACCCTTTATAATAGCGGCGGTTCCGTTACTACTGCTCTCTTGCGATAATGGCGGCGGAGGCGGTAAGGCCGTAGGCACGAAGGCCGTGCAGAAAGAGGCGCCCAAGCCGCAGGAAGAGGCACCCAAGCCGGTGGAGGCCGTTGTAAAGCCCGATGAGCCGCTTAAAAATCCGTTCCTCAGCTATATCCTGATTAAAAAAGAGGCGATGGAGGAGATGAAGGTCATAAAAGGCCCGCTTGAGTGCTGTGAACTCGCGGCCTTCAAGGTCGCGGCGGCGGTGGTGGCCGGGAATAAGAGCTATGCCCTCGTGAGCGGACCCGACAATAAGAGGTATATCGTGAGGGCGGGCGACAAGATGGGCGTGAACAACGGCAAGATTACGGCGATAGACACAGAGGGCATTACGGTAAGGGAGCAGACCAAGGACGCGGAAGGCAATATAGCCGCCTCTACGGATACCATGTTGAAGATATATCAGGATGACGGCGAGGGCGGAGGCAAGGGCGCGGCCAAAAGACCTCCAGCCGGTAAACGGTAAGCCTCGACGCCTATGCGCCTATGCGCCTATGCACCTATGCACCTATGCAATCGACGCCGCGGGTCAGGCAAGAACAGTCCGGATTTTATGTCTCAGCGCAGGCTCGTCCGTTTTTGAGCGCGTTATCGGGTTAGTAAATGCCTCAGCCTCAGACAAAAGAAGTCTTCGCAATAATACGGAGGTCGTCATGCACATATCGGGTATTAGTTTGAGGGCGGCGTTATCCTGCGCGGCCATATGCGGCGTTATGGCGTTTGCAGGCTGCGCCACGGTTGACACCGCCAAGCCCGGGGCTCCGGGCGCGGAGCAGCCGGGTAAACCGGCGTCCGCGACAGTGGAAAAGAAGGCCGCGGGAAAGATCGCGGTAGAGGGCATTCGCGTATCCGGCGACGGGGACAGGGTGATAGTAAACACCACCGGACCGGTCAAGTACACCGTCTTCAAGCTGAACGACCCGTCGAGGTTGATTATCGACCTGCCCGGCGTAGACATGTCGCGCATAACCGGGCCGGTCATGGTGAATAACGACTACGTCAAGGAAATTACGGCGCAGTCCGGCACGGAAGGGATGAATATAGGCCGGGTCGTCATTGGTCTTAATCAGGGCATAGAGCACAAGGTCAGGGCGGGCGAGAATATGCTCCTCGTGAGCCTCACGAAGAACATTTACGTGCCCGACGAGGGAGCGGCCGCGCCAAAGGCCGCCGTTGCCGGCGTGGAAGCAATGGCGTCCCAGCCCGCCGGGGAGGAGGCCAAACCGGAAGCCAAACCAGAGGAAAAGACAGCGTCTCCCGCGGCAAAGATTGTCGGGATAGATTCAAAGGCGGTCAACGGGAATACCGTGATATCCGTAACGGCCGACGCAGCGGTGGGCAACTACAACGCATTTGTGCTTGACGGTCCGCCGAGGATAGTCATCGACGTATGGGGCGTCAAGAATTCCGTGGGCAAAGGCATGGTGAAGCTGAACGGAAAATATGCCAGGTCGGTGAGGCTTGGCACGTATCAGGACAAGGTCAGGCTTGTGGTGGATACCACGGAAAAGAAACTGCCGCCTTACGTTATAACCAAGGAAGGCAGCGCGCTTATGCTGAATATCGGACCGAACCCCGCGCCGCAGGCGCAGGCGTCGCCGACTGAGGCCCCCGCGGCGGTTGCCGCCAAGGCGGCTGAGCCTGCGGCGGTTGTAGCCGCGCCCCATGTCGAGGCGGCGCCTCAGGCAGCCGCGCCGGCGGCTCCGGTTGAGACGGCGGCGCCCGCCACGGCCCCCGAAGGCGCGAAGGTCACTATGGTTGACTACCGCAGCGTGAACGGCGGCGGAAGGTTGACCATAGCGCGGTCGAAAAAGACCGATTATACCGTGGTGGAATCACCGGACGGCAAGACCGTGACGTTCGATATAAAAGACGCCACTATCGTGGAGGATCAAAGAAGGACGCTTGACGCCACGAAGCTCAAGACGGCCGTAACCACGGTAAGCTCCTATCAGGAGAGCGATGCCCCGGCCAGCGGCGTGCGCGTCCTGGTCAAGCTCTCGGACAAGACCGGCTACAAGGTCAACGAGGATAATGGGACTATAAGCGTGGAATTCGCCGCGCTGACCGCCGCGGCGCCAACGCCGGCGGCGGAGCAGACGGCAGAGCCGGTCGATTACACGAAGGCAGTCGAATCCACCTCAGGCGAGGAGGCCAAGACCGATTCGAGCGGGAAGGCCAGGGTCTACGTCGGTAAAAAGATCGACATCGACATGGTAGACGCGTCCATTACCGACGTATTCAGGCTCCTGGCCGAGGTAAGCAACCTTAACATAATCGCCTCGGACGACGTAAAGGGTACCGTGTCGCTGCGCCTCAAGGAAGTCCCGTGGGATCAGGCGTTCGATATTATACTCAAGAGCAAGGACCTGGGCATTACGAGGGAGGGCGCGGTGATCCGGGTCGCGCCTGCGGATAAGCTCCGCAAGGAGAGGGAGTCGGCCCTTGCCGCAAAGAAGGCGCAGGAGAAGCTCGAGACGCTGGAGATAAAGTTCATCCCGATAAATTATGCCGCCGCCGCCGATATCGAGCCTCACGTCAAGAAGGTGCTCTCGGAGCGCGGAGAAGTCACGAGCGAGAAACGCACCAATACTATCATCATTAAGGACGTCAAGAAGGGCATAAACGACGCGATTAAGGTGATAACCAGGCTCGACACCCCCATCCCGCAGGTCGAGATAGAGGCCCGGATAGTCGAGGCCGATTCCAGCTTCACGAGGGACTTGGGCATCCAGTGGGGCATCGATTCAAGGATACAGAACGACGGGGTCCGCATGAACACCATGGGCAGCACGACCCAGAACGGCCAGATGGCCACGCAGCCTGCTCAGCAGCTGCTTCTCACCACTGACAAGGCGGATACCACGACGACGACAAGGGGCAAGGATTGGGTCATGGATACCGGCGTGACGAATTACGCCGTTAATCTTCCCGCCGCCTCGACGCTCGGCGCGTTCGGACTCCTCTTCGGCAGGGCCGGCGGAAGCAATCCCTACCTCCTCGACCTCCGTCTATCCGCGGGCGAGACGACGGGACGCTTGAAGACGATATCGCGTCCGCGCGTAACCACGCTCGACAACAAGGAGGCGAAGATCGAACAGGGCGAGTCCATACCGTTCGAGACCACGTCCGCCTCGGGCACGTCTACCACGTTCATCGACGCGAACCTGAGCCTTACGGTTACGCCCCACATCACGCCTGACGGGAGCGTGCTCCTCAAGATAAAGGCGTCGAGGAACTCCATAGGCACATTCAGGACTTCTTCCGGCGCGCCGTCCATCAACAAGAAAGAGGCGTCCACCGAGGTGCTTGTGCTTAACGGGGAGACCACGGTCATAGGCGGCATAGTGGTGTCGGAGAAGAACGACAGCGAGCAGGGGATCCCGTATCTGAAGGACATCCCGGTCCTTGGATGGGTCTTCAAGAACAAGTCGATTTTAGACAGCCAGAAGGAACTCCTTATCTTCATCACGCCGACCATAATCAAGGAAAAGGCCGCGGCCTGAGCCTCAACCAATGCCCATCAAGGTGCATCCCGGTTGCGGGGTGCACCTTTTTTTTAGGAACTAAGACCATGCTAAGATACCTTACTTCAGGCGAATCCCACGGCAAGGAATTGACGGCGATTATAGAGGGCATGCCAACGGGCCTCGATATCGCCGCCGCTCAGATAGACCGCGACCTTGCAAGGCGGCAGGCGGGCTATGGACGCGGCGGCAGGATGCGGATTGAGACCGACCGGGTGGAGATTACCTCAGGGGTAAGGTGGGGCATGACCACCGGCTCCCCCATAGCCCTTGTCATAAAGAACAGGGATTGGGAAAACTGGCTGGAGGCGATGGCCGTGGCGATCCCGGACGCGGTCGAGGATGAGCGCCAGGTGACGAGGCCGAGGCCGGGACACGCGGACCTTGCGGGCGGGATCAAGTATGGGCATCGGGACCTCCGCAACGTCCTTGAGCGTTCAAGCGCGAGAGAGACCGCGGCGCGGGTGGCGGCCGGGGCCGTCGCAAAAAGACTTCTGGAGTCGTTCGGCATCACCGTCGCAAGCTGGGTCGTGGAAATAGGCGGGGTCAGGTGGACCCGCGTGAGGAGGCTCGACGCGGCCCGTCTCTTCGCCGGAGCAGAGGCATCTCAGGTGAGATGTCCCGATGAGGGGGCGTCCGCCAGGATGATGAGGCGCATAGACAAGGCGAAGGCCGAGGGCGACAGCGTGGGCGGCGTCTTCGAGGTCGCGGTCACCGGCGTGCCCCCGGGGCTCGGCAGCCACGTCCAGTGGGACAGAAAGCTCGACGCGAGGCTCGCGGCCGCGCTCATGTCCATTCAGGCCATAAAGGGCGTCGAGGTGGGCGTTGGATTCAAGGCCGCCTCCATCCCCGGTTCCAAGACGCATGACGAGATATTTTATATGGCGAAGGCCGGGACCATGACAAAGGCGGCTCATGCGGCAGGGCCTTGGTGGCCCCGCTCCCCGCGGTTTTACAGAAAGACGAACAACGCGGGCGGGATCGAGGGCGGCATGTCCAACGGAGAGCCGATAATGCTGCGCGCCGTAATGAAGCCGATACCGACGCTCTACAGGCCGCTGCGTTCCGTTGACATCGGGACTAAGGAGCCGTTCAAGGCGAGCGTCGAGCGTTCCGACGCATGCGCCGTGCCTGCGGCGGCGGTCGTGGCAGAGGCCGCGGTCGCGTTCGAGATAGCCGGGGCGTTCATGGAGAAGACCGGCGGGGATTCGCTCGCCGAGATAAAGAGGAATTACGAGGGTTATCTCGCTCAGGTGGCGGAGTATTGAACTGGAGAAGGTAGAAGTTGAAGATCGTGCTTACCGGCTTCATGGGCACGGGCAAGACCACCGTCGGCAGGAGGCTTGCCAGGGACATGGGGCTCAAATTCATCGACCTTGACGAGGAAATCGAGCAGGGCGCGGCCGCCCGGATCAGCGCTATATTCAGGGAGCATGGCGAAGTACATTTCCGCACGCTTGAGGGCGAGGCGGTAACAAGGCTCGTATCAGGCGTTTATGGCGGGGACGTTGTGGCCGCCACGGGCGGGGGCGCGGTAGTCAGTGACTCCAACAGGGCGGCGCTCAGGTCATGGGGGGTGGTTGTGCGCCTTGCCGCGTCAGCCGATGAGATAAGGAATAGGGTCGGCGGCGGCGCAGCAAGGCCGCTCCTCTCAGACGGCAAGACGCAAGAGGATATGGAAAAACTCCTCGCCTCGCGCGAGGACGCGTACAGGGATTGCGACCTGAGCGTCGATACCACCGGGCGCAGCGTCGCGGAGGTAGTGGCTGACATAAAGGAATTTTTAAGGAAAAAGGCCGCACGAACCTCTTAATCAATAACCTATCATGGGAAATATCACCGTAGAACTCGGCGGGCGTTCATATCCGATAATCATCAGAGACGGGATGCTCCCGTCCATAGGGCCGCGCATGCATAGGCTCGGGCTCAGGGGCAGGGCCGCGGTCGTCACCAACGCGCTTGTCGGCGGACTTTATGGCAAGACCGTCATGGGGTCGCTCAAGGACGCCGGGTTTGACGCCGTCCGCATTACCCTGCCGGATGGCGAGGAATACAAGAACGTCGAGGCCGTGGGGATGGTATATGACGGCCTTGTGGCGCACCGGATGGAGAGGACGAGTCCGGTGGTGGCGCTCGGCGGCGGCGTCATAGGCGACATAGCGGGCTTTGCCGCGGCCACATATCTGCGCGGGACGCCGTATATACAGGTCCCGACCACGCTCCTTGCGCAGGTCGACAGTTCCGTCGGCGGAAAGACCGGCGTGAACCACCCCATGGGCAAGAACCTCATAGGCGCATTTCATCAGCCGAGGGCCGTCTTCACAGACCCCGCGGTTCTCAAGACGCTCGACGAGAGGCAGTTGCGCGCCGGGGCCGCGGAGGTGATAAAATACGGCGTCATACTCGACGAGGCGCTCTTCGCATTCATGGAGGCGAATGCCGGGCGGATATTCGCCTCGGTCAGTCCGTTGTCCATGGCCATAGAGAGGTCGTGCCGGATAAAGGCCGGCGTCGTCTCGGTGGATGAACGGGAAGGGGGGCTTAGGGCGATACTCAACTTCGGCCATACCTTCGGACACGCCATCGAAAACATAGCCGGTTATGGCGCCCTTGTGCACGGCGAGGCCGTGGCCATAGGCATGTGCATGGCGGCCGAACTCTCCGTATCCCTGGGCCTTTGCGCCCCGGACGCGGCGAGGCGCATAAGGTCGCTTGCCGCCGCCTTGGGTCTGCCGGTTCACCCCCCGGATATCGCCCCCGGCGCGTTCATGGCCGCCTTGCGCATGGACAAAAAGGTCAGCTCCGGCGTGATCCGCTTCATACTCCCGACCTCTATCGGCAAGGTCGTCATCCGCGAGGTGGACGAGCGCGATATAAAACTGGCGATAAGGAAGTCATTGAGAGACTCGGCGCGGTAAGGCAGGGACGGCCGTTTTAGTTTGGGCATTCCCCGGCGATTTGATATGATGCTGCCGTATGGCCTTGGTTTGCGGCTTGCAAGTTTATGCTTGACTTGGCCTTGATTCTTTAATAATTTTAAGGGTATCATAGAATACCCCGCGTTAGGCCGGGGCCGGGCATACGGTGTTATAATATAAAGGGGCGTGAGACTGGCATGGTCAAGGCCGGGGATGACATCTTTTTTACTAAAAGCATGGCGGAGATATTGGAGAAGCAGGGGCACTACGAGGATGCCCTGACCATATACAAGATACTGCTCGACTCCGCGCCGGGCGGGGCGGACGAATCTCTGGCCGAGAAGGTCAGGACGTTGAAGAACCTGGCCGAACGCGGCAGGAGGAAGGACAGGGCGTAAGGATGGGAGGTAAGGGGTCTTACCATGTCCCGCTCCCCGCCCCCTATTCTTAAAAGGAGATACCCACTATGTCATTCGCTGGGATTTTAAAGGAGTTGGTGGACGGCAGCGGGTGCGGGATTGCGTCGGCCATAATGGGCACTGACGGATTGGCCGTGGCCAAGTATGTAAAGGAGAACGCCGAGTACGACGTCGAGACGGTAGGCGTCGAGTACGGCAAGGTGCTCTCCGAGATAACTAACGCCTCCGAGATACTGTGCCTCGGCGAGGTGGAGGAGGTCGTCGTAACCACGCTCGGCACGGACGTGATACTGCGGACGGTAAGCGCCGATTATTTCATCGCCTTCGCGGTCGCAAGGGGCGCGAACGTAGGCCGCGCGCGCTTCCTCCTCAGGAGGGCGGCCTCCCAGGCAAGGAAGGAAATCGTTGTCTAAGGCCGCCTCTGCGTGCATGAAAAAGAGGCGCGCCCTCGTCCGCGAAGAGGCGGCGCGGCGCGGGGTGGACGGGTTTCTCGTAACCGACATCAGGAACATACGCTACCTGTCGGGGTTTACCGGCGGTTCTGCGTATATGCTCGTTACAGCCGGACGGGACTGGTTTCTGACGGATTCGAGATACGGGGAGCAGGCGAGGGACGAGGTCAGGGCCGCGTCCCTCAGGATATACAAAAAACCGCTTGAGGCCATAGCCGCCCTTGTCTCGGAATTGCGCCTGAAGGTGGTCGGATTCGAGTCCAACAACCTGACGGTCGACGCGCATGGGAGGCTCAGGAAGGTCCTCTCCGGCGTCAGGCTCAAGCCGGTCTCCGGCTTCATAAACGGCATTCGCGCGAGGAAAGACCGGTTCGAGATAGAGCAGTTGCGCGCCTCGGCGCGCCTCCTCTCCCTGTGTTACGAGACAACGGAGCGAATGTTGCGCCCTGGGGTCGTCGAGTCGGAGGTCGCGTTCGAGGCCGAGGCCGCGGCCAGGGACGCCGGGGCCGAGGGGCTCGCGTTCGACACCATAATGGCGTCGGGCTGGCGCGGCGCCCTGCCCCACGGCAAGGCGTCCGATAAGCGCGTGAGAAAGGGCGAACTCGTGGTGGCCGACATGGGGGTCGTCTTCAACGGGTATAATTCCGACTGCACCCGCACCTACTGCGTGGGGCGCGCCGGGGCAAGGGAGCGCGAGGTCTATCAGGTCGTCCTGGACGCCCAGCGCCGCGCCATCGAGACGATAAGGCCTGGCGTGCCGTGCTCCGAGGTAGACCGGGCGGCAAGGGATTATATCGCGGAGGCGGGTTACGGCGGATACTTCGGCCACGGCACGGGTCATGGCGTCGGCCTTGACATACACGAGCAGCCGGTCGTCGGGCCGGCGAGCAAGGACGCGCTTGCGGAGGGCATGGTTATAACCGTCGAGCCGGGGATATACATACCGGGGTGGGGCGGGGTCAGGATAGAAGACATGGCGCTTGTCACGAAGGACGGGTTTGAGATATTGACCGGGACGGCGAAGGACCTGCTCTGCCTTTAAGGCGGGGCGCGGTGCCTGGGTGCCTGGGTGCCTGGGGGATGGAGCCGCCTCGTGATTCCTCGCCCGCGTTAAAAACCGAGTTAAACCTACAAAAGGATGGAGAGATGGACATCAAGGAAATAAAGGCATTATACAAGTTCTTGAAGGACACCGACATAATCGAGGTCGAGGTCGAGGGCGCCCAGGGCAAGGTAAGGATCAAGCGCGCAGGGGTCGCGCCCGTCGAACATGCCGCATTAGCGGCGCCTGCCCCTGCCCCGCCCGCGCCGGCGGAGGCGGCAATGGGAGAAGCGCCGCGGACGCAGGCCGGCAACGTCAAGATAGTCACCTCCCCGATGGTCGGCACCTTCTACAGGGCCTCGTCCCCGGAGGCGCAGCCGTTCGTCGAGATGGGCAGCATCATAAAGAGCGGCAGCCCGCTTTGCATCATCGAGGCGATGAAGCTCATGAACGAGGTCGAGAGCGAATATTCCGGCAAGGTCGTCTCCATACTCGTCGAGAACGGACAGCCCGTGGAGTACGGCGAGCCCCTCTTCCATATCGAGGCGTCGAAGTAGGCATCTTAAGAACGTTAGGGGGTATCTTTTGTTCAACAAGGTTCTCATCGCCAACAGGGGCGAGATAGCGGTAAGGATTATAAGGGCCTGCAAGGAGATGGGCATAAGGACGCTCGCGGTCTACTCCGAGGCTGACAGGGAGGCCCTGCACACGAGGTTCGCCGACGGTGCCATCTGCATAGGGCCCGCTAAGAGCGCGGACAGCTACTTGAACGTCACCTCGCTCATAAGCTCGATGGAGGTGGCCGACGCCGAGGCCGTGCATCCGGGATACGGCTTTCTGGCGGAGAACGCCGGGTTTGCCGAGGCGTGCGAGAAGTGCGGGATAAAATTCATAGGCCCGGCCTCCGCCACCATGCGCCTCATGGGGAATAAGGTCGAGGCCAAGAAGGTCGCGGAGAAGCTCGGCGTGCCCGTGCTGCCGTGGAGCAACCGGGGACTCGCCGACGAAAAAGAGGCGCTGGAGGTGTCGAAGAAGATCGGTTTTCCGGTGCTCATAAAGGCGTCCGCCGGCGGCGGAGGCAGGGGCATGAAACTCGTGCACACGCAGGCGTCCCTCTCAAGCGCCTTTAACATGGCCAAGATGGAGGCGCTCTCGGCGTTCGGCGACGCAGAGGTATTCATCGAGCGCTTCTGCGAACTGCCGCGCCACATAGAGATACAGATAATGGCGGACGAGCACGGCAACGTCATCCACCTCGGCGAGCGCGAATGCTCCATACAGAGGCGGCACCAGAAGATACTGGAGGAGTCGCCCTCTCCGATAATGGACGCGAAACTCCGCCAGAAGATGGGCGAGGCCGCGGTCAAGCTGTCAAAGGGCATCGGATACACGAACGTCGGCACCGTGGAGTTTCTCCTCGACAAGAACAAGTCCTTTTACTTCATGGAGATGAACGCGAGGGTGCAGGTCGAGCACCCGGTCACGGAGTTCGTCACAGGGGTGGACCTCGTCAAGGAGCAGATACGCATAGCTGGAGGGGAGCGGCTAAGGCTAAGGCAAAAAGACGTGTCGTTCAACGGCCACTCCATAGAGTGCAGGATCAACGCCGAGGACCCCAAGACCTTCGTGCCGTCGCCGGGCAGGATAACCGAGATGATCATGCCGGGCGGGCCTGGCGTGCGCATCGACAGCGCCATATACTGCAACTATAACGTGCCCCCGCACTACGACAACCTCCTTGCGAAGCTCATCGTCCACGCCGAGAACCGGCATGAGGCCATAGCGAGGATGACGAGGGCGCTTGAGGAATTTCACATCGGCGGCATAAAGACGAACATCCCGCTGCACCTCAAGATTATGAAAGACCACGACTTCATCGCGGGTAAGACGGATATCGACTTTCTGTCGAGATTTACATAGGGAGACCGTGGCCGTCTTTAACGCGGCTCACGGCCACGGCATTTTATGGACAATTGGGGTCTTATAATGGACGCCCCGTCGAGCGGGGCGCTGAACATGGCGGTTGACGAGGCCATGCTCGCCGCGCTGGAGGCCGGGGCGGCCTCCGGGCCGTCGCTCAGGCTTTACGGCTGGAGCGAACCGGCCGTGTCGATAGGCCGCAACCAGGACGCAACGGCATTTGCCGGCACCGGCATGCCGGTGGTCAGGAGGATAACCGGAGGCAGGGCCGTGCTCCATGACGCTGAGGTGACGTATTCCATCGTCTGCCCGGCGCGCCATCCTCTCTTCGATAACGGCATCGCGGGCGCATACAAGGTTATCAGCGGCTGCATAATAGAGGCGTTGAGGGGCGCGGGCATACACGCGGAGTTGGCCCGGCCTGAGCGGGCAAGCGGGACGAAGGCAAGGGATGCCTGTTTCATATCTCCTTCGCGCTACGAGGTGATGGTGGACGGCAGGAAACTCGCCGGCAGCGCGCAGCGCCGCCTCAAATCGGCATTCTTGCAGCACGGCTCCATCCTCCTCGGCGTTGACGCCGAGGCGCTTGGCCGCGTGTTCGGGGAAGAGGCCGCCTGCGCCCTGATGAAAAAGATTGCGTGGGTGGGCGCATATAGCCCGATAGACGCCGATGGGTTGAGGGGCCTTCTTCTGCGCGGGTTCAGGGACGGGTTGTCCGCGCGTTTCAATGAGAGGCACCTGAGCGGGGCGGAAGAGTATGCGCGGGATGGCATACTGAAAAACGGCATTGAAGGCACCGCGCCTATGACGCGGACCGTGTAAATCTATCTTTTGCTGCGACCGATAACTGATAACCTACAACTGATAACCGGTTCCAAATGGCCCTGAAAGACAAATTGATGGAACGCGCCCAGAACTTCCTTCAGAAGGGGTATCTGGACAAGGCGATAGTGGAGTACAAGGCGGCCTACGACGCCGACCCCAAGGACATCTCCATACGTCTGCGTATAGGCGACCTCTACGTGAAGATGGGCATGAAGGTCGAGGCCGTGGCCGAGTACAAGGAGGTCGCCAAGACCAACGCCCAGCGCGGGTTCTACCTCAAGTCCATAGCCGTCTATAAGCAGGTATTGAAGCTCGAGGAGACGAACTACGAGGTGCACTACAAGCTGGCGGAGCTATACGCCAAGCAGCGCCTGGTATCCGACGCGATAAGCGAATATTCGTTCCTGGCGTCCAATTTTGAAAGGAAGGGCAAGACCGGCGAGGTGATGCAGCTCCTCAAGGAGATGCTCGACATCGATCAGGAAAACATCGGCGTGCGCCTCAAGCTCGCGGATATCTACCAGAAGCTCAACTTCGAGAAGGACGCGCTTAACGAGTATTCCATAATCTTCAAGAAGTACGTCGCGCAGGATAAGCTCGACAAGGCTGAAAAGATATACGCCACGCTCCACGGCACCTACCCCAAGGACATCCATATCGTCAAGGGCCTTGCCGAGCTCTACAAAAAGCGCCGCGACGACGCGAGGTGCCTCAAGTTCTCAAGGGAACTCCTAAAGATTTGCGTCGAGAGGTCCGACGCGGAGGGCATCAAGCACGTAGCCGAATCCATACTCGAACTCGACCCTAACGACGCGGATAGCCTCAAGGCCCTGGGCAGGGGCAAGAAAGAGGCGAAGACGGCGGCCCCCAAGGCGAAGGGGCCGGAGCCGCTCATCGGGTTCTCTGAAAAAGATGCATGGAGGCCCGCCCATGCGCTTGAGCCTGAGCCGCTTATCAGTTTTCCTGATTTTGGAGAGGCGCAGAAGCCGCCGGAGGCGCCGGGGTTTGCGGTTCAGCCGGAGGCCGTAACCCCTCCGCCTTTGCAGCCTGAGGAGCCTCTGATATCGTTCCCCCTTGAGGGGGTTGGCCTCGACGGCCTTGAGATGAATCCCAAGGAAGGGCCTCACCCGGAGCTTATGCCCGAGGAGGCCGTTGAGGAGGCGCCGCACGAAGCCCCGGCCATGGAATTCGAGTTTGAGGTGGAGGCGGGGCCGCCAGAGGACGGCGCCCCAGCCGAGCCGGAGGCCGGGATGGAGCTGCCCGGCAAGGCTCAATCCGAGATCGACGCCATCTTCGGCGCCGCCGCCGGGACGGAGGCCCCGTCCGATGCCGCCCCCGCCATAGAGTTCGAGTTCGAGGCCCCGGCCGAGACCGTTGAAGAGGTGAAGGAAGAGCCGGTAGAAGAACCGGAGACGGAGATAAAGGAAGAATTTATCTTCGAGGAGGTTCACCTGGAGTTGTCCGAGGTGGAGCCGCATGTCGAGTCCGAGGCCGCCAGGCTGGTGACGCACGACGACCTGACGAAGGCCATCACCGAGTTGACCGAGCATCACGAGCCTCTGGAGATGGTGGAGGAGGAGCCTTCCATTGAAGCCATGCCGCCGGGGGAGGAGGCTCCAGCCGAACCTCAGGGGGAATGGAAGGGCGAGGACTTCGTGGACCTCTCGAAGGAGCTCGGCATGGAGGAGGCGCTCTCTGACCTTGCCGGGTCGTGGAGCGGGGCCGCCGGGGGCGGCGCCAAGGAGACTTACGACGAGTTCAAGACGGGCATAGGCAACCAGCTCAATAAAGAGGATTCCGAGACGCACTTCAATCTTGGCATAGCCTACATGGAGATGGAGCTTATGGGCGAGGCCGTCAAGGAGTTCAAGATAGCGCTCAAGGACCCGCGCCTCGAATTCGACTGCTATACCCGCCTTGCCCTGTGCGCGATGGCCGAGCGCAACCCGGACGAGGCGATAGTCTATTACACGAAGGGGCTGCGCGTGGCGGGGAGGAGCGACGAAGAGAGAAAGGGCATGATGTACGAACTCGCGCTCGCGTATGAGGCCGCGGAGAAGGTCGAGGAGGCGGGCAAACTGTTCACCGCCATTTATGCCGTTGATCCCGGCTACCGCGAGACCGAGAAGAAGATGAGAAAGATCGCCGAGTCCATATACCGGATACCGCTTGAGGACGGGATGCTTGAGGTGGAGCTGATGTAAGAGGCGTTGAAGACAGCGGTCTCTGAGTATGGGAGGCTGGGCTCATAAAGCAGTTTTATTCAACGGCCCTTGGCGGACGCTGTCGAAGGAGGTGCGCGAAATGACGGCAGAGCAGCGCGAGGTGGAAGGTTCGCTTTACTCTTATGAAGACAATATCCTGCCTCGTGTTGAACCCATAGCCGATCGCGTTTACGCGCTCCGCAGCGCTGGCGCTCTCACGTCCGACGTACTCTATAGATTGCGGCAGTATTTCAAGATCAAGAATATATACAACTCGAACGCAATCGAAGGCAACCTGCTTGATATCGGCGAAACAAGGCAGGTAGTAGAAGTTGGGCTGACAATCTCAGGCAAATCACTTAAAGATCAGGCTGAAGCAAAAAATCTTGCCGCGGCAGTGGACTTTCTTGAAGAACTTGTAAGAGACGTTTCCCGTCCCATCATGGAGAGCGATATACGCCAGATACACGGCCTGATCCTCAAAGGCATTGATGACGATAATGCAGGCCGGTACAGGACTGAACCGGTTGAAATATCCGGCTCAAGCTATAAACCGCCCGGGCCGGAAAAGGTGCCCGGCGACATGGCCTCTTTGGGGAGTTGGTTGTCGGTAAAAAGCTGCCCAGGCGACCGCTTCAGCACGGTAGACGGGATGCTGAACGCGGCGGCCGCACATGCGTGGCTGGTCTACGTGCATCCCTTCAAGGATGGCAACGGCCGCACTGCGCGTTTATTGATGAATCTATTCCTTATGCGTTACGGCTTCCCCATAGCGGTTGTTCTGCGTGAAGACCGCCTTAGATACTATGAGGCCCTTGAGATTTCGCAGAGCTCGGACCTTACGCCCTTTATCGATCTGATTTCGGAATGCGTTGTCGAGAGTTTGGATGAGTATGAGGCCGCGGCGCGCGAGCACCGCGAGACCGTTGAATGGGCGCGTTCGCTCGCGCAGAGATTCAGCGAACAGGAGTTAAGGAGGGTCAGCAATCATTATGAGATATGGAAAAACGCGATGGAACTGTCGAAGAGTTATATGCGGGATGCGGCTATGCTCATAGACGGTTCGGCGTCATTGGCCAGGGTATATTTCAAGGACTTCGGCACGCTGGATTTTGAAAAGTATCTGTCCCTGCGGCAGGCGGAATCAGCCAAAAAAACGTGGTTTTTCAGGATGGATTTTTGCCGTGGAGAGCGTTCGGTGCGTTATCTGTTCTTCTTCGGATATAGAAGCCACATACTGCGCGACCGTTGCCACGTCACCCTGCATATCGCCAGAGAGGAACCGCAAGGGTCGTATCACTTCGAGCGTCTCGCCAACCTGAACCAGACAAACGCGCCGAATCTGGCCGAAGTAGGTTATGACTCAAAGGCCGAGCGGTTCGTAGCAAGGTTGAAAAGCGATCAGACCAAGACGGGTAAGATTGAGGAACTGGGCCGGACATTCTTCGAGGATGTCATGCGGCTGCATTTTTCTTCGTAGCGCCCCTCTCAGCCCATTTTAGACCTCGGCGCTCAAAGACGCTGATAAAAGGACAAATACGATATGCAAAGATGGGGAAGATTGACGCATCGAACTACGTTACCCTCAGTGGTGCATGGTGAAGAAAAGACCCGTTGATAAGAGGATAATCGGAAAGGGACGGCCAGCGCCGTCCCTTTCCGTTTTCAAGGCGCTCAATGAGATTGCCAGGCTCAGGGATGACGCGGTCGTCGAGGGGGTGGGCGCGCTTGCAAAGGGTCTGGGCATGGAGGTATGGCTCGTGGGCGGCGTGGTTCGGAACATCGCGCTCGGCATGGAGAGACCCCCTGATTACGACTTCGCGGTCTCAGGGGACCCCAATGCCATTGCCATTGCCTCGGCGCGGCGTTTGGGCGGCTCCTGTTTCGTGCTCGATAAGGACGCGCCTTCGTACCGGGTGGCATTCAAAAAAGGCGGCGCAGCCTCAGGGGTGAGCCTCGATTTTTCGCCGTTGAAGGGCAAGGGCGTGCTCGACGACCTCAAGGCCAGGGATTTTACGGTAGACGCGATGGCCGTGGACGTCAGCGCGTTATTTGCCGGAGAGGACGCGGGCGTGCTCGACCCGTGCGGCGGCGTGGAGGACGCAAAGGCCCGCGTCTTGAGGGCCGCGTCTCCCGGCGTATTTGACGAAGACCCTCTCAGGATGCTCAGGGCCGTAAGACTTTCGCGGCAGTATGGTCTTGAGATAACCGCCGATACGTCCTCTCTTATCAGGGCAAAGGCCGGGTTGATAGGGCGGAGCTCCGTGGAGCGGGTGCGGGACGAACTGCTTGCGATATTTTCAAACGAAGGCGCGTCCGTCGGCATCAGGATGCTCTACGAGACCGGCCTTATGAGGGTTATCATCCCGGAGATGGGGGATTGGGATGCCCCAACGGGATACGACGTGCTCTCGCATACGTTAAAGACCCTTGACGAGGCCGAGGCGTTGCTTGATGCCGTCACCGAAGCGTCTTTCGGCGGATATCACCTTCAAATCAAGAGGCGCATGGACGCGTCGGCCGGCGCGGTCTCGGGCAAGGCGTTTTTCAAGCTCGCTGCGTTTTTTCACGATGTCGGCAAGCCCTCGGTGATGACCAGCGAGGACGGCAGGCTCCGGTTCCGGGGGCACGACCATGTTGGAAGCCTGATGACGAAGGAAATATTGAGGAGGCTCAGGTTCAGCCGCACGACAGCCGGAGATGTCGCCAAGCTCGTCGGGAACCACCACAGGGTCTTCGGGCTCGTCGATCTGGCCAGACCGACCGCCCGTGCCAAGGCGCACCTCCTGCGCTCGGCCGGGCCCGGCCTTGGGATAGACCTTCTCCTCCTTGCGCTTGCGGACGCGAGGGCCACGCGCGGCGGCGAGGACGAGGCGCTCTTGAACGCGGTCCGCGGCATGATAGCGTTTCATTACGAGGTCTATACGCGCAAGAGGCCGAAGCCCGTCTTGACCGGCACGGAGATAATGAAGACCTTCCGCATCCCCGAAGGCCCGCTCGTGGGAGAGGCCATGGCATGGATCGCCGAAGGCGTCGAGTCCGGCGCCGTGAAGACGAAGAAAGATGCCGTAGCGTTCGTGAGGGAGAGGCTGATGGAGAGACAGAAGGAGCGGCAAGGGCGGTGATTCAGGCGAGGGCTTTCGCCCCGCATTTTGTCTTGACACAAGCCCCGCGTGGGTTACACTTATATGAGGCGTTGCCGCCCGTCTCATACTGGAGAATCGCGCCATGTCAAACTACCACCCAACGCTCGTCTATCACTGGTTCCTGCGGGTAGTCCACTGGGCTATAGCCGGGGCCGTCGCGCTTCTCCTGCCGCTCGGCATATTAATAGCCGTGGCCGACGACCTTAAAGTCCCGGAGGCGAACGCCGACGTGGTCGTGGGCATACACGCCGCAATAGGGTTTTTCTTCGCCTCCGCCATCCTCATCCGCGTGATACTGCTCTTTGCCTGGGGAGATACCTCCGGTTGGCGCGACGTTGCGCCTCATACGAGGGCGCAGTTCAATATCGCAAGAGACACCATAAAGTATTACCTCAAGGGCTTCAGGGGAGGGCCCCCGCTTTACTACGGACATAATCCTTTTGCCGGGATAGTCTACACGGCGTTTTTTTTCTTCGCGCTCACCCAGGCCGCAAGCGGCATAACGATGGTGGTCGTCCATCTGCTCACCGAGGGTGGCGGGAATAAGGCGGCTAAGGCATACGCGGACGCGGCGTTCATCGCGCACGACGTGGGCGCGCTCTTCGTAATATTCTACGTCTTCGCCCACCTCGGCGCCCTTGCCCTGCATGACATAGTAGAGCGGCGCGGCCTTGCGTCGAGCATGATAAGCGGATGCAAGTTTTTCAACGACGAGGAACTGAAGGAACTCGAGGCCCGCAAGGGCCGTGGAAGATGACCCTTGCCGGCGTTGCCCGCCGCCCGCCGCCCGCCGCCCGCCATCCCCGGACTTTACAATAACAATCCCCCTGTGTTAGTATTTTTACCGGTGCGATAAGCCCGATAAAGGGCATGGACAGGTCTGCTATGGTGAGAAAACCCTGCGTTGCCGGGCGGTTTTATCCGCAAGAGGCGGCTGCGCTGCGCGAAAACGTCTCCCAGCTCCTCGCCAATGGCGGGACAAAGGAGAAGGCGGTTGCCGTCATGGCCCCGCACGCCGGGTACGTATACTCCGGGGCCGTGGCCGGGGCCGTCTATGCCACCGTGTCCGTGCCGGACGCCGTCATCCTCATCGGCCCTAACCATACCGGGCTCGGGGAGAACGCCGCCGTAATGCCGGACGGCGTCTGGCGCACGCCCCTGGGCGGCGCGCCGGTAAACGAAGAGCTTGCCGGGCTGTGTCTGGACTCATCCCCGCTCTTCAAGGGCGACTGCTCCGCGCACCTGATGGAGCACTCCCTTGAGGTGCAACTCCCGTTCATCCAGCTCCTGAACGGCTCCGCGTCGATCGTGCCGATAACCGTAATGACCGCGGACGCGGGAGATTGCGAGGAGATGGGCGCGGCCATCGCGTCGGCGATAACCGCTTACGGCAAGGACGCGCTCATCGTCATAAGCTCGGACATGAACCACTACGAACCTGACAAGGTCACGAGGGCCAAGGACAAGCTCGCCATCGCCAGAGTGCTCGCGCTCGACGCGGCGGGGCTTCTCCTCGTAGCCGGGAAAAAGGACATTACCATGTGCGGCATAATACCCGCCGCCATAGCGATATTCGCCTCCAAAAGACTCGGGGCCAGAGAGGCCCATCTGGTCAGATACGCCACGTCAGGAGAGGCGTTCGGCGATTTTTCGCAGGTCGTAGGATACGCCGGGGTGATGATAAAGTAAAAGCCGTGAACGGTTATCGGTTGTCCCACTCGTTCCCAAGCGGAGCTTGGGAACGAGAAATGATCACGCATCACGGTTTTTCACAAGGGGGTTTCGCATTGACTGTCCGCACTCGCTTCGCGCCGTCCCCGACCGGGTATCTTCACGTCGGCGGGGCGCGCACCGCGCTCTTCAACTGGCTATTCGCCAAGCGTCACAAGGGCAAATTCATCCTGAGGATCGAGGACACCGACGCCGCGCGCAGCACCGAGGAGTCCATACAGGCGATACTCGACGGCATGGAGTGGCTCGGTCTTACGTGGGACGAAGGGCCTTTTTTCCAGAGTAAGATGTTCGACGCATACAGGGCGCACGCTAAAAAGCTCCTTGACGCCGGGCTTGCCTACAGGTGCTACTGCGCGCCTGAGGAGCTTGAGGCGCGGCGCGAGGCCGCCCTCAAGGAGGGACGCCCGCCCAAGTACGACGGCAGGTGCAGGGCGCGCACTGACGCGCCCGATAAGCCCTACGCCGTGAGGTTCAAGACGCCAGGCGGAGGCGCGACCTCTTTCGCGGATGTCATAAAGGGCCATATCAGCTTCGAGAATTCAGCCATGGAAGACCTCGTGATATTGAGGAGCGATTCCACCCCGACCTACAACTTCTGCGTGGTGGTGGACGACGCCACGATGGGCATAACGCACGTCGTGAGGGGAGACGACCACATAAACAACACGCCCAAGCAGATACTCATATACAGGGCGCTTGGGTACGAGTTGCCGGTCTTCGCGCACCTGCCCATGATACTCGGCTCGGACAAGACGCGCCTATCGAAGCGCCACGGCGCTACCTCGGTCATGGCTTACAAGGAAATGGGCTATCTGCCCCACAGCCTCGTCAACTATCTCGCGCGCCTTGGTTGGTCGCACGGGGATCAGGAGATATTCTCCATCGAGGAGCTTGTCGAGAAGTTCTCGTTCGAGAACGTCGGCGCGTCTTCCGGCGTCTTCAACCCGGAAAAGCTCCTCTGGCTCAACCACCCGGACATAAAAGAGATGAGGGAGGAGGCAATAGCCCCGCTCCTCCTGCCGTTCCTGAAGGAGAAGGGCATAGACGCCGGGGGCGACGCGAGGCTCCTCGCCATCATAAAGACCCTGAAAGAGAGGGCCAAGACCCTGCGCGAGTTGTCGGACGCGGCGGAGTTCTATTTCGCAGGCAAGGTCTCTTACGACCCGAAGGCCGCCGAGAAGTTCCTGACGAAGGAGGCCCTGCCTCTTTTCGAGGGGCTTATCGCGGGCTTGTCGGGTCTCTCCGAATTCACCGAGGCGAAGGTCGAGGAGGTCTTCAACGCGATACTTAACGCGAACGGGTTGAAGCTCGGCAAGCTCGCCCAGCCGGTGAGGGTCGCCCTGACCGGCGGCACGGTCAGTCCCGGGATATTCGAGATGATAGCGGCGATGGGCAAGGAGAGGGCCGTCGCAAGGCTCCATGACGCCGCCGCTTACATGAAAAAGGGCTGATGCGGGCAATCCCCGCCTATTTTCCTTGACTTTCCGATGCAATATTGGCTAAATATTCCATTGGCCGCGTCATTTTTAGCGGCCGGGGATAACGGTATTCAGGCATGTTCAAAAAGGTATTGATAGCAAACAGGGGCGAGATCGCCACCAGGGTCATCAGGGCTTGCAAGGAGCTTGACATACCCACGGTCGCCATCTATTCGGAGGACGACGCCACGTCCCTCTACGTCAAGAAGGCCGATGAGTCCTACATGGTCGGCCCCGGGCCGATACAGGGGTATCTCAACATCCACCGCATAGTCGACCTCGCCACGAGGATAGGCGTGGACGCGATACATCCCGGGTACGGGTTCCTCTCGGAAAACCCCAAGTTCGCCGAGCTCTGCGAGGAGAAGGGCATAACGTTTATCGGCCCGGCGAGCACGACGATAACGGACATGGGGGACAAGGTCAACGCCAGGCGCATGATGAAGGCCGCCGGCGTGCCTATACTCCCAGGCACCGAGGACTCGGTAAAGGACGCCGGCGAGGCGGTCGCCTTCGCCGAGGAGATGGGCTATCCCGTAATGATAAAGGCGTCGGGCGGCGGAGGCGGCAGGGGGCTCAGGGTGGCGCGCAACAGGGGAGAGCTCGTCGATTCCTTTATGACCGCAAAGAAGGAGAGCGCCGCGGCATTCGGGCTGTCCGAGGTCTTTCTCGAAAAGTATCTGGAGCGGCCCCATCATATAGAATTCCAGATACTTGCCGACAATCACGGCAACATAGTGCACTTAGGCGAGCGCGACTGCTCCATACAGAGGAGGCACCAGAAACTCATCGAGATAACGCCGTCGCTCATGCTCGACGAGGGCCTCAGGGCGCGCATGGGCGCCGACGCGATAAAGGCCGCCGCAGCGGCCAATTACACGAACGCGGGCACGGTCGAGTTTCTCGTGGATAATAAGATGAACTATTACTTCCTTGAGATGAACACGAGGATTCAGGTCGAGCACGCGATAACCGAGGAGACCACGGGGATAGACCTCGTCAAGAAGCAGATAGAGATAGCCGCGGGCGCCCCGCTCGGCATCAGGCAAGAGGACGTCAGGATAAACGGCTACGCGATGGAGTGCAGGATATGCGCCGAAGACCCCAAGAACAACTTCTTCCCCAGCTTCGGCAAGGTCACGGCCTACTACTCGCCCGGCGGCATAGGCGTGAGGATAGACGGCGCGATATACAAGGACTTCATTGTGCCCTCGCACTACGACTCCCTCGTGGTCAAGCTGATAGTAAGGGGCTCGACCTGGGAGGAGACGGTCGCCCGGACTCACAGGTGTCTTGACGAGTTCGTTATACGCGGCGTAAAGACGACGATACTCTTTCTCAAGAAGATAATGAAAGACCCGGACTTCAAGGCCGGAGGGTTCGACACCGGCTATATCGACAGGAAGCCCGAGCTTATGGACTACGACGAGTACGGCGAGCCGACTGACGTGGTCGCCGCCATATCGGCGGCCATAGCCGCGCATCACGGGTTCTAATAACCGGCAAACGGATTGAAAATAATGCCAAACACCAACAAGAACAAGGCCGCAAAAAAGCCGGAGAAAAAAGACCTCCGCACGCGGATCACCGACACGGTGCTGCGCGATTCCCACCAGTCGCTCCTCGCCACGCGCATGAGGACCGCCGACATGCTCGGGGCCGCCTCCATGCTCGACCGGGTGGGATACTGGTCGCTTGAGGTCTGGGGCGGGGCGACGTTCGATTCGTGTCTGAGGTTCCTGAAAGAAGACCCGTGGGAGAGGCTCATCCAGCTCAGGAAGGCGATCCCGAACACGCGGCTACAGATGCTCCTGCGCGGCCAGAACCTGGTCGGCTACAGGCACTACCCCGACGACGTGGTCAGGAAGTTCGTCGAGAGGGCCGCGAAGAACGGCGTCGACATCTTCAGGATATTCGACGCCTTGAACGACCTGCGGAACATCGACGTGGCGGTCAAGGCCGCTAAGGACGCCCGCGCGCTCGTCGAGGCGACTATCTGCTACACGACCTCGCCGGTGCACACGCACGACGGGTTCGTGGAGATGGCCTTAAAGCTCGAGGCAATGGGCGCGGACACGATATGCGTGAAGGACATGGCCGGACTCCTGACCCCGATGGCCGCGTTCGATCTCGTGACCAAGCTCAGGCAGAAGGTCGGGCTCCCGATACACATACACTCGCACGATTCATCAGGGCTCGCGGCCATGAGTTATCTGAAGGCCGTGGAGGCCGGCGCGGAGATAATCGACTGCGCGATATCGTCGCTCGCCTCCGGCACGTCGCAGCCGCCGACCGAGACGATGGTCGCGGCCCTGCGGGATACGCCTTACGACACCGGACTCGACCTCGCGCTCCTCTCCGACATCGGCGATTATTTCAGGGACGTGAGGAAGAAGTACAAGAGGTTCGAAAGCGAATTCACGGCCATAAACACAAAGACCCTCGTGGTGCAGATACCGGGCGGGATGATATCGAACCTCGCCAATCAGCTCAAGGAGCAGAACGCGCTCGACAAGATGAACGCGGTGCTCGAGGAGATCCCCCGCGTGAGAAAAGACATGGGGTATCCGCCGCTCGTCACCCCGACCTCGCAGGTCGTGGGCACGCAGGCGACGCTCAACGTGCTCATGGGCGAGAGGTATAAGGTCATCACGAGCGAGACGCGCAACTACTTCAAGGGCCTCTACGGCAGGCCGCCGGGGCCGGTGGACGAGGCCGCCAAGAAGGCCGCCGTAGGCGGGGAAAAGGCCATCACGTGCCGCCCGGCGGACCTCCTCGAACCCGAGCTCGAGAAGATAGCCCGCGAACTCGACGGAAAGGCCAAGAGGATAGAGGACATCCTGAGCTACGCCCTATTTCCGGTAGTCGCCCTCGAGTTCTTCGAGCAGCGGGAGGCAGGCAAGCTCGAACCGGAACCGCTGGAGGAAAAGACACCGGAGGACGCGGTCGCCGCGCCAGCCGGGCTGCGTCTCGCGCCGAGCGAGTTCGTCGTCACGGTGCACGGGGAGAACTACAAGGTAAAGGTGGCCGGGACGGGCCATAAGGACAAGGTTACTGGCAAGAGACCGTATTTCATAAAGGTCGACAACCGTCTCGAAGAGGTGATGGTCGAGTCCCTGACCGAGGTCATACCCTCGACCGCCGGAGAGATAGAAGGCTCGTCCGTGACGCAGTCGCTCCGTCCCAAGGCAAGAAAGGAGGGCGACGTGACGACGCCGATACCCGGCAAGGTCACCTCCATCAAGGTGTCCGTAGGCGAGAAGGTGGAGGAGGGCGATACCCTCCTGACCGTCGAGGCCATGAAGATGGAGAACGAGGTCCACACGCCGGTCAGCGGCGTCGTAAGGAAGATAAACGTCAAGATAGGCGACTCCGTGAACCCCGACGAGACCCTCATCGAGGTCGAGCGCGAACAAGCCGCGCAGTAAGGCCGTTTAAAATGGGAGGCGGGAGGCGGGAGGGGGAAGGTGGAAAAAGCCTTGCCATTGCGCGTCACATCCCCCACGCCCCCTACCTCCTAAAACATGGCTGAGGCAAACGACGTGAAAACCGGGTTTCTCAAGGCTGTCGATGCGCTCGCCGGGCGGTTTACGGCATTATCCGACTCCTTCTACCGCGACCCTGAGACCGGCCTTCAGGAGCACAGGACATCCGCGGCCATGCAGGCGATCCTCCGTGAGCACGGCTATGCGGTCGAGCCCGGGGTCGCCGGGATGCCGACGGCCTTTCGCGCAACGCTTGGCGCGGGCAGACCGGCCGTGGCCATCCTCGCCGAGATGGACGCGCTGCCGGGCATAGGCCACGGCTGCGGCCACAATATCGCCGGCACGGCCTCCGTGGGCGCGGCCTGCGCCCTTGCGTCGGCATTGCCCAAGCCGTTCAATGGCGGGTCGATTATAGTCTTGGGCACCCCCGCCGAGGAACTCGGCAAGGGAAAGATCGAAATGCTCAAGGCCGGAGTCTTCGCGGACATAGACGCGGCCATGATGGTGCACGGCTCTTCAAGGCGCACCGTTGTAAAATATTTCCTCGGCCTTATCAGGCTCAACTTCGTTTTTGCCGGGCGCGCCTCACACGCATCCGCCTACCCTGAAGAGGGCGTAAACGCCCTCGACGCCGTCATCCAGACGTTCAACTCGATAAATGCCCTGCGCCAGCAGATGCGGGGGGATTGCCGCGTCCACGGCATCATAACCGACGGGGGCCGCGCCCCGAACATCATCCCGGAGAGGGCGGCGGCGGCGTTCTACGTGAGGGCGGGCGGCATGGCCGAACTCGCCTCCATCAAGGAAAGAGTCTTGAAGTGCGCCGAGGCCGCGGCCCTTGCCACGGGCTGCGCCCTGACGGCCACCGAGGGCGGCGAGATGAACTCGCCCATGAAGATAAACCCCGCGTTCATAGACACGTACCGCGGCGCGCTAAAGACGCTCGGCCTTGAGGAAGACGCGCAGCCCGCGGACAAGCACGTCGGCTCCTCCGACATCGGCAACGTCTCGCAATGCGTCCCAACCATCCATCCGCACGTGCCCATAAGGGACGGCATAAACATCCATACCCGCGAGTTCGCCGACGCCACCGTCACGGACGACGGCCACAGGGCGCTCATGGAAGGGGTCAAGTGCATCGGGCTCACGGCCATTGAAATCCTCTTCAATCCCGATACGTTAGACCGCATAAGGCGGGATTTCAAGGGATAGACGCCCCAGGGCGCCCATTCTCAGGTAGACTTGATAAGAAGATTGTGCTATATGCAATATATGAGGCGCGCAATGGCCGCGGCCACGGCAAAGAGGCGGAATACGGTGTATAATATCCCCATGTTGCGTAAACGCGGACGCGGATTGGATATCTTACGTTATTGTATGCTCATTGCGGCCCTCTCCCTTTTGACCGGGCGCGGCGCGTATGCCGTAGATGCGGATGGGCGGAAAACCATAGATTCCACGGGCTACGCCGTCATCTACGGGGACAATGCCCTCGTGGCGCGGGACGCGGCCATTGCCGACGCCCTGCGCAAGGCAGTGGAGCAATCCGTCGGCACGCTCGTCTCCTCCGATACCCTCGTATCCGACTATCAGGTGCTCTCGGATAACGTCTACACCAAGAGCCAGGGTTACGTGAAGGAGTACAAGGTGATACGGGAGGGCCAGGCACAGAACATGTATCAGGCCACGGTCACGGCGGTCGTGGCGATGGGCGATATAAAAAACGACCTCGACGCCCTTGGGCTGTTGATGGTGAAGGTGGAGAAGCCGAGGGTGCTCTTCCTCATAACCGAGAAGGGGCTTGGGATATATAACGACACGCTCCGCTCCGCCGGCTCCGAGGCCGACGTGCCTGCCGCCGAGTCCACGCTTAAAGAGGCGTTCCTGAAGAAGGGTTTTAATATCATAGACGTATCCGCATCGACCGGCAAGATCGACGCCGGGGGAGGCTCGATATCCTCCGGGCTTTCAAACGACGCGGCGCGCAGGATAGGGCGCGGCCTCAACGCCGAGATAGTCGTAAGGGGCAAGGCCGTGGCGAGGGAGGGGCAGAGGATATCTGCGTCTCAGGTGGGCGTCTATCTCGCCGACATAACGGCGGACGTTGTAAGGGTGGACGACGGGACGGTCCTTGCGAGCGCCAAGGGGCACGGCGCGGCGCGGAACATCTCTGCTGCGTCAGGGGGTGTCGATGCGCTCTCAAAGGCCGCCGACGAGATTGCGGACAGGCTCATCGACCAGATAACCGCCAAGTGGACGAGCGGCAACATGGTGACCATAAGGGTCGCCGGGCTTGCCGACTACAGGAAGGCCGCGGACTTCAGGAACCTCCTCAAGAAGCAGGTGCGCGGGGTGACAAACGTATACCAAAGGCGGTTTGAGGACGGCACGGCCGTATTCGACATGGATGTCAAGGCCACGGCTCAGGCCATAGCCGACGACCTTGCAAGAGTTCCGGGCGCCCCGGTGAAGATAACCGGCACCACGCAAAACACCATAGAGGCCGTCTTCCAGGGGCCGCAGTGAGGGAGAGCGGTTTGGTTACGGCTGCGGGCGTTGGGCGCGCAAACGGAGGTTGGCGGTTCTTTCTGCTCCTGTGCGGCATCGCGGTCTTGCTCTCGGCCTGCGCCGGGGTGGATAGGAAGGATGATGACGCGAGGTTCGCGCACTCGGTGGCCGCGCTCCCTCTCTACAACGCCACGAACGACGTGGAAGGCCCTCGGATGGTGCGCGATCAGGCCGCCGGACGCATGAAGCGCCTGCGCTACAGGAATATGCCGGTAAAGGACGTTGATCTGGCGCTGCGCGACCGTCTGGGAATAACGCTGGGTTCTCAACTCGACCTGGCGACGCCTCAGGAGCTCGGCGCTGAACTGGGGGTTGATTATCTGCTATACGGGTATCTGCTGGACTTCGATACCATAACCACCGGCATCTATAACGTGAATAAGGTGAGGGCGGCCTTCAAGCTCGTCGAGGCCAAGTCCGGGCGCGTCGTATGGTCGAGGGCCGGCGGCGTAAGGAACGAGATACACAGCGCTGGCGAGGCGGGCGTCGGCATAGCCGCCCTGATCCATGCGGCTGACAAAGGGGATGCCGAGCTATACAAGACCATACCCGGGCTGGAGGGCATACCCGGACTCACGGACTGGAAGACCGGGTACAGCGAGCACGAGAAGTCCGTCGGGACGGCCGCGCTCTTTTCGCTCGGCGAGCAGCTCGTCACACAGGCCCTCGGCGTCCACCTATACATCGAGTCCTACGACATGCTCGATAGGATAATGGGGGACTTCCCGCGAGGGGAGTAGGGGGGCGTTAGGCCAGTTGTCAGTGAAGGATAAAAACGCATTTTTACCGATTACCGATAGCTGATAACTGATAACGGATAACCGATAACCTATCAAGGAGCATCCGGCATGACCATTAAAAAAATCTTCGCAAGCCTTGCGTCTTTCGCGGCGCTATCATTTTTCATGGCGGCCACCACGTCATGCTCGCCGACGACGACCGGCTCGGTAAAGGAGGACGTCTCCATCACCGGCCGGACTGAAAAACTTGAAGAGGCCGGGGTTCAGTATCGCGGGCCTGAATACAACGTCGCCATACTCCAATTCACCAATAAGACGCCGTCCCGCGCGCTTGGGTTGGGGGAGGCGGCCACGGACGTGCTCCGCACCATCGTCAAGAAATCCGGGCTTGAGCCGATAAGCATCACCGTGGACGAGCTCAGGCAGCAGGAGAAGATGATCGCCCTCCAGCAGTCCGGCGCGGTCAAGACCGGCAGGAAGAACGCCGCCGAGGGGTTCGAGTCGATAGACTTGCGCATCTCCGGGGCCGTGACTTCGTATGCCGAGCTTGAGGAAGGCTCCAACGTCCTCGTGGCGCAGAGCAAGACTCAGGTGGCGAGGGTTCAGGTGGACTACGCGCTCGTTGACGTGGCCACCGGCAGGAGCCTCGTTGCCGAGTCCGGCATGGGCGAATACAGGAAAAAGACCGGCGGCGTGCTCGGGCTCGGCTCAAAGTCCACCGCCGACGTGGGCCTGCGCGAGGGCGCGCTCCGGGACGCCCTGACCAAGGCCATGACGAGGATGGTCGAGAAGCTCAATCAGATGCCGTTTCAGGGCCGCGTCCTCGCGGTGGAAGGCTCGACCATCGTAGTGAAGGCGGGCACGAGGTCAAGGTTGCCTGAAGGCACGGTCTTCGACGTGCTCCGCTCAGGACAGGATTTGGTCGACCCGGACACTGGAAGGGTGATAGGCAAGCGGGAGAAGAAGATAGGCGAGATTATGCTGACCAACCACCAGACGGAGAAGATATCCGAGGCGTCCGTAAAGTCCGGCGCGGGGTTTGAAGCCGGGGATGTCATAAGACAGGCCAGGTAGGGCATTGCGAGACGACGGGGTTAGCCGTTTTGGCGTTGCGAGGCGCGAAGAGGTTATCGGTTATCAGTTATCGGTTACCGGTGAATGGTAAAAGAACATGTCTTTATCTTTAACCGATAACCGATAACCGATTTTCGAGAGGCGCGTCAGAGGCGTTGGTGGTTTACGGCGGACGTGAAAATCAAATAAAGGAGGT
This sequence comes from Deltaproteobacteria bacterium, assembly GCA_016219025.1. GTDB lineage: Bacteria > Desulfobacterota > GWC2-55-46 > GWC2-55-46 > GWC2-55-46 > JACRNO01. The sequence goes on from JACRCM010000117.1 coordinate 30,512, forward strand.
CGCAAACGTGGCGAAGATAATAAGGTTTCCGGTGGTTTTGGTGGCGTTGCTCCTGCTCATATCGGCGGGGTGCGCCAAGCACGTCTCCAAGTGCACGAGCCCGGAGGACAACCCGCAGCATCATTACCTTCTGGGCATGGGACTGCTTGAGAAGGGCGACGTAACCGGGGCGGAGGACAAGTTCCAGAGGGCGATAACCTGCGAGGAGGGCTTCGGCCCGGCCTACGCCGGCGTCTCCCTCGTCAACACGGAAAAGGCCATAGCCCGGTACAAGGCGCAGAAGGACGCGGCGCACATGAAGGTCGACGTAGACCGCGCGATGGAGTCTCTTGAGGCGAGCGCGAAGAACGCAAAGGACGACGAGGACACGTTCGCGTACCACGTGGCGGTCATAAGGGTCGATACGGCCCTCAAGCCCGGCAAGTGGCTCGACGACGCGGAGGAGCATTACAAGGCCGCGATGAAGCTCAAGGTAGACGACAGGAAGCTCCTCTACTACGACGGCAGGGAGGCCGCCATGTACTTCATGGGCAGGGCCTACCTTGAAGGCAAGGCGTTTCAGGCCGCGAGGGACAGGTTTGCGGACGTGATAGGCGAGAAGACCTCCAGCAAGTGGGCGCCTCTGGCGGAGAAGCAATGGAACAGGACGGATAAAATAGTAAGGGCGATGGCCGGGATAACCGTCGGGGACGTCGGCAAGACCATAGCGGCTCAGGGTATGGTCAGCCGCGCGGACATGGCCGCCCTTTTAATCGACGAGCTCAAGATAGACAAGCTATTCGCCGGGCGCATCCCGGTGGAGTCGCGCTTGGCCAAGATGAAGGCGGATTTTACGCCCGCCGACACGCTTGCGTCCCCGTTCAAGGACGAGATACTGACGCTCATGAAGTGGGGGGTGCGCGGGCTTGAGCCGGTCTACGACGAGCAGACGAGGGCGTATATGTTCAGGCCCGACAACATGGTCACAAGGAAGGAGTTCGCCCTTGTTCTGGAGGACGTGCTCATAAAGCTCATGGGCGACGATAAGCTCGCCACCGCCTATTTCGGCCAGGACAAGTCGCCGTTCCCGGACGTGGCGGCCTCGGCGGCCTGGTACAACGCGGTAATGAACGTGGTCACGAGGAGCATCATGGAGACGGAGCTTTCCGGCGAATTCAGGCCGGACGCGATGGTTGACGGCGCGGAGGCCATACTCGCCATAAGAGTCCTGCGCCATCGGCTCAATATTAATTAGAGACCGTTAACCGGCAACCGATAACCGATCAAGGAGACGACTGATGAAAAAACTCATATTCATACCGCTGTTCGTGCTGCTCTTCGCGGTCTCGGCCATAGCCGAGACCGACATGCCGCAGGAGGTGAGGGACACCAGGCATGCGCTCATGACCGGCTCGCTCGTGGTCAAGGGCGAGGGCGCGGCCCCGCAGGACAGGCCGCTTTCCCCGGCGCAGAAGCGCATCATGGCCTTGCGCGCCGCCAAGATAATGGCCGCGAGGGAATTGTCCGAGGTCGTCGACGGCATCTCCATAAGCGGCGAGACCACGGTGGTCAACGCGGCGGCCGCCTCGGATACGATAAAGTCGTCGGTGCAGGGCCTGATAAAGGGCGCGCAGGTCGTAAAAGAGGTCTACGACCCGGTGAGCGAGATGGCCGTGGTCTATCTCTCCATGCCGATGACCGGCTCGAACGGGCTCGTGGCGTCGATACTGCCGCAGGTGCTGATGTCCGCGCCTCCAGCCGCGGCCCCGCCCTATATGCCGCCGCCTACCGCGCCCGAGGTCAAGCCCGCGGCCTTTGACGGATTGATACTTGACGCGCGCGAGCAGGCGTTCAAGCCCGCGCTGATAAACCGGGTTGTAACGAAGGGCGGAGAGGTGCTCTACGACCCGGCGAAGGTCGCGCAGAACATCCTCGTGGAGAGGGGCGCCGCCGAGTACACGAACGACGTGGGCAAGGCCAAGGCGCTCCTCGGCGAGCGCGGCGCGTCCAACCCGGCGGTGGTCAAGGTCAGCGGGGTGATAAAGTCCACGGACGTCGAGGTCTCGCCGGAGGACGCGAGCGCGATATTCTCCTCCAACCAGACCGCGCATTATCTCGAAGGCGCGAAGGTCGTATTCGTGCTCAAGTAAACGTTAGCAGGTTGCTGAAAAATGCCTTTTCCGTCATTGCGAGGAGTAAGACGTTATCGGTGACCGGCAACCGATAACCTGTTCGCAATGACGGCATTTTGAGTTTTTCAGCAACCTGTTAGAGGAAAGGCCGCGCGAAAACCGCATACGTATCCAGAGGGGTTTCAGCCCGGTCCCGCCGGCCCTCTGGATGCGTCTTTTTGGGGCGGTCTCCGGGTGGATGGTTTTTGCTAAAGGGAGCCGTAGGGCGGGCTGTGCCCACCATTTGCACGAACGCGGGTTGATGGCAGGGTTGCTTTGTAAATAGAGCTGCTTTGTAACTTTTGGCGGGCGCAGCCCACTCAAAACCCCTTCCCCCGCCTTTGGGGGGAAGGAAGGGATGGGGGGGCGGTTGGGGCAACCCCCCACCCCCCGCCTAAACGATTTACAGATAGAGCTACTTTGTAAATCGTAGCCTTATGCGGGGGTAGGTTCAACCCTCCCCCAAAAAGCGGGGGAAGGAGGTTTTTGATTGACAGGCGAGACAGTATCTACAATACTTAGGCAGAAATCGTGTTTGTCATTCCCGAGGACTTTTATCGGGAATCCATCGCTTCCGGGGATGCAAAAACTCTGGATTCCCGCTTAAAGATTTACAAAGTAGCTCTATTTGCGGGAATGACAGGATGGCTACGTTGCATTACTTATACAGAAGTCAATAATCAGAGGTTCCTAAACCGTCCACCGATAACCGTTTTACCGGCAAAGGCCGCGATGGAAATCTTCAGGCATATCGGGGCGCTCGCCCTGGGGCGCGTGCATGACGCGGCGGGCGTCTGGAGGATAATAGGCGGCGCGGTAGCATCGCCCCTCGTCAAGTTCAGGAAAGGGAGGCGCGTCTTCTGGGACGTGCTCCTGCGCCAAGTCTATTTCACGGGCCTCGAGGCCGTGCCCATCATCTCGTGGATAGCCCTCATACTCGGTTTTATCGTCGTGGCGCAGGCGCTCTCCATACTCCCCAAGCTCGGCGGGGCTTCGCTCGTCGGCGAGATACTGGTATGGGTCGTCGTCAGGGAGGCCGGGCCTGTGTTCGCCGCCGTAATCGTCATCGCCAGGAGCGGCACGGCCATAGCCGCCGAACTGGGGAGCATGAAGATAAACAACGAGCTGACGGCGCTTGAACTCATGGGCATCGACCCGGTCTATTACCTCGTCGTGCCCAGGGTGCTCGGCACGGCGGTGAGCGTCTTCGTCCTTACTTTTTACTTCGAGGCTGTATCCATCCTTGGCGGGTTTCTACTGGCGGGCTTCGGCGGCAGCGTTACGTTTTACGCCTATTCGTCGAGCATACTCGACGCGATGGGGCTCGTCGAGGCGTCGGTCTCCATTCTAAAGAGCGTGCTCTTCGGGCTCATAATAGGCGCGGTATGCTCGTATCAGGGGTTGCAGGCCGAACGGAGCATCACGCAGATACCGCAGAAGACCACCAGGGCCGTCATACGGAGCCTTACGTCGGTCTTTTTTCTGGACGCGGTCATAACGTCGATATTTTATATGTGAGGCGCGGCAAAGGCGCTGATGCGTGAAATGCAGATTCTTTTGCGTATCACACATCACGCGCGCGTCACGAACTATAACCATGTCAACCCTGATAGAGCTAAGAGACGTGTCCGAGCGCGGCGAGGACGGGCGTATGGTCTTCGACGGCGTAAGCCTCGAGTTGCGCGGCGGGGAGAGGGTCTTTCTGACCGCCCCGCCCGGCTCAGGCAAGGGACTCCTGCTCCGCTGGATGGCGGGGATATCCATGCCGGAGAAGGGGACGGTATGCGTCTTCGGCAAGGATACGGCCAGGTTGAGCGCCGGCGTTTTGAACGCAATGCGTTGCAGGATGGGGCTCCTCGTGCTCAACAACGTCCTGATAAGCAATCTGAAGGTCATAGAGAACTGCGCGTTGCCGCTCCTCTACCATACGGAGATGCCATATAAAGAGGCGATGGAAAAGGCGGGCGGGCTCCTCTCGCGCTCGGGGTTTACCGGCGACCCGTGGGAATTGCCCGGCCCTTTGCCCATGTATGTGAAAAAACAGGTGGCCATCGCCAGGGCGCTCGCCCTTGATCCGGAGGTGGTAATCTGCGAAAACATGGGCGAGGGGCTGACCGAGGCGGATAAGGAACATCTCTTCGGCCTGTTGCTCGGCTGGCACGGCGGCGCGCCCTCGAGGCTCCTCCTCGCAACCTCGGCCGAGGCGGCGGACGCGGCCCTCATCAACCCCGGCAGGCGTCTGCGCATCGCAGGCGCCGGGATAGCCGAGGCGCATTGAACGGATAACTCTATGGATAAGATAACCGGCAAGGACGCGAGATTCCGGGGGCTTGAGGTCAAGGTGGGCATACTGGTCGCCTCGGCGGTCGCCGGCATGGCCGTCATCATCATCCTCATCGGCATCCAGAAGGACATCTTTACCCATAAGTATCACATCTCCTTCACCTCGGAGTCAGGGGCGGGGTTCAACGAAGGAATGCCGGTAAAGCTCTCAGGCTTCAAGATAGGCAGGATACAGAAGATCGAGCTGACCGACGCGGCCCGCGTCAAGGTGACCCTTGAGATAAACAGGAAGTATGAGCAATGGGTGCGCAACAACTCCTTCGCGCGCATGGGCAAGGAAGGGCTTATAGGCGACACGTTCATCGAGATCGCGCTCGGCGGGCCGGGCGGGAATATGTTGAAGGACGGAGACGAGATATCATATTACAAGACCGGCGGCATGGAGGAGCTGGTGGCCGAGGCAAAGCCGATACTGAACGAGGTCAAGGACATCATCCATTACGTGAACGACCCGAAGGGCGACCTGAAGGCGTCGATAGCCAACATCAGGGAGTTCACCGCCGAACTCAAGGAGACGAGGAGGTCGATCGACAGGACGGTGAAGGACGCGGACGCGGCCATCGTGCAGGCCAAGGCCCTTATCTCCGGCATGGACGCGAAGACCGGCCCGGTCATCGCGTCGGTGGCAAGGGTGGTTGGCAGCCTTGAGGCCGTCACGCGGAGGGTGGACGGTATCCTTGAGAAGACCAACTCGACCGCCGAGAAACTCGACGGCGCGATGGACGGCGTAAAGACGCTGACCGGCGCGCTCGCTCAGGATACGCCCAAGATACGCGGCCTCATAGAGAACGCCTCTCTTGCCGCCTCCGAGGGAAAGGGTCTGATAAAGGGCGTCAAGGCGGGCTGGGTCGGCAGGCTCACGGCCCCGCCCCCGCAAGAGGCCCCGGCCCTCATTCCGCTCGATGCGTATCCCAGAAGACCGCCGGCACCGGAGGCGGCTAAGTGACGCGGTCTGCATATATAGGGGCGGCCTTCGCCATCGCGTTTCTTCTGGCCCTGACAGGGTGCGCCTCCGTCGATAAGAACGCCGATGCGCCTGAAGCGGGCAGGATCGCCGGACTCAGGGCCGAGGGCGTTGAGGCCGCGGTGGCGGGCGATGCCGCCCGCTCCCGCGCCGCGTTCGCTTCGGCGCTCAAGTCGGACCGGGCGATTGACAACAGGGGCGGGGAGGTCGTGGACCTTATAAACCTCGGCAGGGTTTCGCTCGCTTTGGGCGACGTTGAAGGGGCGAAGGGATACTCAGGCGAGGCCGTCTCTCTCGCCTCCGCGCTTGGCGATGTCAAGGACCTCTCCGAGGCATACGCCACGCTTGCAAAGGCGGAATATGCGTCTGGCGGCATCGATGGCGCCGGGAGCGCCATCAGGCACATCGACATGGCGCTGTCATTGGACAAGCGCGACAGGGCGGGCGATGGCGCTAAGATGAACGTAAAGGGCGGCGCGCTCATCGCCGCGGGCAGGGCAGTAGAGGCCGAGGCTGTCTTGAACGAGGCGCTCAAGTCGAACCTTGAAGGCCGCGACGCGATGGAGACGGGCAATTCGTACAGGGCTCTGGCCGGGACGCGCGTCCTCGGCGGACGGGACGGCGACGCGCTGGCCGATTACCGGAAGGCGTATGAATACGACCGCGCCATCGGGGCGGGCGCCAAGATAGCCGCCGACCTCCGCGCGATAGCCGCGCTTCAGATGAAGGCCGGGCAAACCGCCGAGGCGGGGTTTTCCCTCAAGCGGCTCTATGCCGTGGCGGACGCAGGCAATCTTACGGACGAGGCGCTCTTCGCCCTCGATAATCTCATCAAGCTGCGGGAGGGCGGAGCTGACGCGGAGGACTTCTATCGCAAGCGCAGGGATGAACTCCTGAAGGGTATGCGGAAATGAAGCCAAGGGTGCTCGTAGTCGACGACGAAGAGATGAACGCGATCCTGCTCTCCACGAAGTTTGAGCGCGCGGGCTACGAGGTGGAGCGCGCAAAGGACGGCTTCGAGGCGCTCCAGAAGGTCTCTGTCTTCCACCCGGACATCGTGCTCCTCGACGTGATGATGCCGAGGATGGACGGGTATGAGGCGCTCCGGAGGCTCAAGTCAAAGGAGGAGACGCGCTACATCCCGGTCATAATGCTAACCGGCAAGGCCGACGTGGAGGACAAGGTCATGGGCCTGGAGGTTGGCGCGGAGGATTACATCAGCAAGCCCTACAGCCTTCAGGAGGTTGCGGCCAGGGTCAAGTCGCTCCTCAGGATGCGCTCCCTCCAGACGCGGCTGCGCGAGACGGAGAAGATGGCCGCGCTGGGCGAGATGGTCGACGGGATAGCGCACGAGATAAGGAACCCGCTCACCGCCATAGGCGGCATGGCCAGGCGGCTCCATGAGCACGAAACCGACCCTCAGCACAGGGAGTACGCCGACCGGATAATCAAGTCCGTCGAGCGTCTTGAGCGGATGCTCCAGCGGGTCGACGAGTACAAGAAGATACTCGTATCCACGCTCAGGCCTGGCGACATAAACGGCGTCATTGCGGATGCCGCGCGCGACGCCGCCGAGTTCATAGAGAATGAGGGCAAGGAGATAACGGTAAAGACCGACCTCATGGAACGCCCGCCGCTGCTGAACCTCGACGCAGGGAACCTCCGCGTGGCCATATTCAACGTCCTTCAGAACTCCGTGGAGGCCATCGAGAAAAAAGGCGAGATAAGGATAGAGACCAGGCCGGCCTTTGACCAGACCTTCGTACTCAGGGTCTCGGACAACGGGATAGGGATAGAGAAGGACTCCCTCCGCAATATATTCAACCCGTTCCAGACCTCCAAGTTCCAGGGCGCCGGGCTCGGCCTTACCATCACCTACAGGATAATCCACGACCACGGCGGCGAGATAACGGTCGAGAGCGCGCCGGGCAAGGGCACGGTGGTGACGATGAGGTTCCATCCGGTAAAGGCGGTGGTGGCCGCGGGGGCAAGGGCAGGGCAGCAGGGCGCGCGTTATTAACCGCTTTCACGCTCCGCGCGGGCAATGCGGTGAACGTATTATTTTATGTTGTAAGGTCAATGACGTGGAAGGCCCCGCCATTGACCTTACAGTTGGCAGGGTTGCGCTTTTCAACCCAACACATACGCGATGGCACGCAATTGTTGGGTTACGCTACGCTAACCCAGCCTGCCATTTTCGCTGCGCTCTGAATGACATCATCGGAGGAATAAATCAGAGCTTCCATAATTATCTCGCGTCCCGTTGGGTTACGTGCCTACACCCTTGTCACGTTCGCGGCCTGGAGTCCTCTGTCGCTCTTTACGAGGTCGAACTCGAAGATCATGTCGCGGCTGGGGAGTTGGGACTTGTCGGTCCTCGGCTCGAATGCGGATTCGTGGATGAAGGCCGTGCCGTAAGGCGACTCGGCGTTGCGGGTGTCGGTTATCCAGAGGCCGGGGCCTATGCGCTTCAGGTAGCGCATGAAGCCGAAGTTCTTGGTGTGGTTGTAGGTGTAGCAGATGCCCCTTACCCTTGAGCCTTCCTCGCCCCAGGGCCTTGCCGCGTCCTCGGTCTTTATCGGCAGGAGGTTGGGGATGAGATAGCCGGACATGAAGAGGTCGACCTCGCGCTTGAGGTTGGACGATATGTTCTGGAACGCCACGTCCTCGACCCTGCACCCCTTGTTCTGGAGCGCCCGCACGACCTGTATGAAGTCGCCGTCGCCCGTGGCCATCATGACCTTTTCGAGGTTTTCGGATTGGAGGAGCGCGTCAACGGCCATGTCGAGGTCGGCGTTTGCCTTGCCGAAGCGGTTGCCCGCCTCGTCGGTATACCACATGACGACCTTCTCGATGACCTTGTATCCGAAGTCCCTGAGCGTGGAGTAGAAGTTATAGGTCTTGTCGCGGTATTCGGAGTCCACCTGCGCCCGCTGCTCGTCGAAGGCGACGTAGGCGTTGAGCCTGACCGGCTCTCCGAAGTCGCGGCACGCGAAGTCCCGGAGCACGTCGAAGCGCATCCCGTAGCCGCCGTTGCGCGTGATGTTGGCGACGTCGATATATACGCCGACCCTATGAGATTTTTGTTTGGTCATACGCCCCTCCATTGCCACGGGACGCGGAGCGTCCCGTGGCTGCGTTCCCACGCGGAGCGTGGGAACGATAACATAACCGTTCAGAATATCCCCTTAGTCACGTCCTCGCCGTCTATGACGTTGTCATTATCGACCCAGAAGACGTTGTCGCCTATGACGTGCATTATCCTGGGCAGGCCCGCGGAGTAGTGGCACAGCCCTGAGAGGGCCTCGTCCTTGACCTTCATGCCAGCCGCATTGAAGGTCTTTGTGAAAAACGCCTTCATATCGTCGTCGTTGAACGGTTTTAGATCGATAATGTTGAAGACGCGCTCTATGGGCTGATAGTTACCGATCATCTCCTGCCTTTTTTCCTCCACCCCGCAGAGCATGAGAAGGATGGGCAGCGGCGCGCTTGAGAGGCCGTTTTCGTCTATCAGCGCCTTCAGGAAGTGCGGAAACTGCTGGTTGGAGGCTATCCAGTTTATCTCGTCCATGATGAGCATGACCCCGCGGATGCCGTGCCCATGGAGTCTGCTCGTGAGCTCGTGCAGGAGCGGCAGGAATCCGTTGGCGAGCCCCGCCGAGTCGGCCCTAAGGGTCTCGACGTCGATGTTTATGCCCAGCGCGGCGTCCGCTATCGTATACTTGGAGAGGAACTCCCTTATGGCGTCCGTCACCGCCTGATTCGGGTGGCGCGTCTTGACGAGCGCGTCGACGGTCTTCGCCGCGACGTCCTCTATCGTTTTGGCGCTGCCGAGGAGGAGGTGGATGCCGAGTATGTGGTGGTACTTCTCGGCGTACCGGCGCATGTATCCGGCCAACGACGATTTGCCTATCCCGTGTTCGCCCGTGAGGAAGACCGCCTGCTGCTTGCCGTGTTCGACCTGGCCTATGGCCCGCATTATCTTCTTCAACTCGTTCTGTCTGCCGATGAAGAACTTTACGGGCACGGGCTGGCCGACGTAGAAAGGGGACTTCCCTTTTGCCGCTTTGGTCATGCGTGCCTCTTCGTGTTGTGCGCGTGGTGGTTGATTGGTTATACGTCGAGGTTCGAGACCTCGAGCGCGTGCCGCTCGATGAACTCGCGCCTCGGCTCGACCACGTCTCCCATGAGCTTTGTGAATATCTCGTCCGCGGCGACCGCGTCCTCGACCTTGACCTGCAGGAGCACGCGCTTTTGGGGGTCCATCGTCGTCTCCCACAACTGCTCGGGGTTCATCTCTCCGAGTCCCTTGTATCTCTGGATGGTAAGTCCCTTTTTGCCGGCCTCGATAACGTAATCGGCCAGCCCCTTGTAGTCCGGTATAACGAGTTCGACGCCGTCGTCCTTCAGGACGAACGGCGGCTCGGCTATATCCTTCAACCCCTGTATTATGCCCTTTATTTCCATGAAGTCGGCGGAGCCGGGCAGGTCGCGGTCTATGCGGGTCTCGTAATGGACGCCGCCTTTCTTCGTGGAACTGACGATCGTCCACGTGTCGTGCTCAGGGTCTTTTTGAACCGTAAACGCGGCCTCGGCCATGCCGGGGTAGAGGTCTTCGAGAGCGGCCTTGATGTCCTTGATGAGCTTGCCCGCGGAGGATTCGCTCTGGAGCGTCTCAAGTCCGAAGCCGCCGTCGAGCGAGAGGTGTCCTATCGCGTTCAGGACGTAAGCATCCTTGCCGTGCTTCTCGACCCTTTGCAGTTTGCGTTCATACCGCGATATCTTCTTGAGCATGGCCTGGAGCGGCTTGCCCGCAAGCTGAGTCTTTTTTCCGCCTTTGGCCGCCCCGGCCACGGATATGCCCTCAAGCGCGGCCTCGAAGACGAAGTCCTCGAGCATGGAGTCGTCCTTCAGATAGCGGCCTTCCTTGCCCCGCTTGACCTTGAAGAGCGGGGGCTGCGCTATGTAGATGTGTCCGGCTTCGGCAAGGGTCTTCATCTGACGGTAGAAGAACGTCAGGAGGAGCGTCCTGATGTGGCTGCCGTCCACGTCCGCGTCGGTCATTATGATGATGCGGTGGTAGCGGAGCTTGCCGGCGTTGAACTCCTCTGCGCCCACGCCGCACCCGAGTGCCATGATGATGGTGCGTATCTCCTCGTTGGAGAGCACCTTGTCGAAGCGCGCGCGCTCGACGTTGAGTATCTTGCCCTTTAGCGGGAGTATGGCCTGGAACCTGCGGTCGCGGCCCTGCTTGGCCGAGCCTCCGGCAGAGTCGCCTTCGACTATGAAGAGCTCGCACAGCGCCGGGTTCGTCTCCTGACAGTCCGCGAGCTTGCCGGGCAGGGACGCGCTGTCGAGCGCGCCCTTCCTGCGTATCAGGTCTTTGGCCTTGCGGGCCGCCTCCCTCGCGCGCGCGCCGTCGACCGCCTTCTGGACTATCTTCTTGCCGACGGCCGGGTTCTCCTCGAGGAAGAGGCCGAGTTTTTCGTTTACGATGGACTGGACGTAGCCCTCGACCTTGCTGTTGCCGAGCTTGGTCTTGGTCTGCCCCTCGAACTGCGGGTTGGGGAGCTTGACGCTTATGACGGCGGTCAACCCCTCGCGCACGTCGTCGCCCTGGAGCGACTCCTTCACGTCCTTGATGAGGTTGCGGGCCTTTGCGTAGTTGTTGATAGTCCTCGTGAGGGCGGATTTGAAGCCTGAGAGGTGCGTGCCGCCCTCGGTGGTGTTGATGTTGTTGGCGTAGGAGAAGACGTTTTCGTTGTAGCCCTCGTTCCATTGGAGGGCCATCTCCATCTGGATCGACTCCTTGTCGCCGGATATGTACATGACCTTGGGGTGTATGGGGGTCTTGCTCTTGTTCAGGTGCTCGACGAAGGACGTGATGCCGCCCTTGTACTGGAACTCGTTGAACTTGTCGGTCCGCTCGTCCTTGATAGTTATGCGTATGCCGGCGTTGAGGAAGGACAGCTCGCGGAGGCGCTGGGAGAGGGTGTCGAAGCTGAATTCCGTTACCTCGAATATCTCGGCGTCCGGCTTGAACGTCACCGTGGTGCCGGTCTTCTTCGTCTTGCCCTCGACCACGAGCTGGGTTGCGGGCGCGCCGCGCCTGTAGCTCTGTCGGAAGACCTGTCCGTCCCTTTTGATCTCGACCTCGAGGGTCTCGGAGAGGAAGTTCACGACCGTCACGCCGACGCCGTGGAGTCCGCCTGAGACCTTGTATGCCTTATTCTCGAACTTGCCGCCCGCGTGCAGCTCCGTGAGCACGACCTCGACCGTGGGCTTCTTCTTTTCGGGGTGGAGTTTTACCGGGATGCCCCTGCCGTCGTCGACGACCGTCACGGAGTTGTCCGCGTGGACGACTACGTCGATGTTCTTGCAGAACCCGGCCAGGGCCTCGTCAACGGAGTTGTCCACCACCTCGTAGACAAGATGGTGAAGTCCCATCGCGCCGGTCGAGCCTATGTACATGGCCGGCCGTTTTCTTACGGCCTCGAGGCCGCCAAGCACCTTTATGGATTTTTCGTCGTATGAGGCATTGGCGCCGGCGGCGTCCGTGGTCTCGTCCTGTTCGTCTTTTTTCAATTCCGTTATATTTCCTTGTTTGATTTGCGGGAGATTGGCATGTAGAATGTATCTCTTTGCGCGTATGCTTAACCGCATACGGTATCTGACATCGCTTTTACGACTCGAACGAGCCTAAGATGGTCGAAAGAAAATTGGGGTGAGCGAGGGGATTCGAACCCCCAACCCCCGGAGTCACAGTCCAGTGCTCTAACCGTTGAGCCACGCCCACCACGCGAGGTATCC
>JACRCM010000116.1 GCA_016219025.1 Deltaproteobacteria bacterium
AGCGGTTTTTTTGATTGTATCGTCATTCCCGAGGCATCTGCCGGGAATCCAGAGTCTTGAGGGTTGTGCGCGATGCAAGAATGCGCTGGATTCCCGCTTAAAGCACGCGGGAATGACGGATTGATTTTTCGCCTGAACCGGTTTCTGCCGGAATACCCGGCTTTAGCCGGTAGCATAAGCCACCGCCTTCAGGCGGTGGAACATTGACTCCATTGTCTGTCATCCATTGTTTGTCATTTCGAGGGGCGCGATTTACAGATAGAGCTACGATTTACAAAGTAGCTCTATCTGTAAATCTTGCGACGAGAAATCCTATGACTTGTTGAATTATCTGAACAGTAAGATTTCTCCCCTTCACTGCGTTCATGGAGCTGCTTTGTAAATACGGCTGCGGCTCACACGCTCGAAATGACAGGAGAAAGAATTAATCAGAGCTTCCTTTATTGATAGCCGATAGGCTTTTTGTCTTGACAAACTTCGATGCTGGCCGTTATAGTATTGGACGGCCTTTAGATGGCGGCGTACCCAAGTGGTTAAGGGAGCAGTCTGCAAAACTGCCATTCAGCGGTTCGAATCCGCTCGCCGCCTCCATGCTTGCACCCGGATAGGGTTGCGTTTTTCAACCCAACACATATTGGCTTCGACGGTGGCACAATTGTTGGGTTACGCTGCGCTAACCCAACCTGAGAGCTGCATCGGCGCGATTGCGGACGGCAATAATGCCAATGTGGAGACGAACGAGACTAACAACAAGGCGGTATCCGTGCCGATCGTTGTCAAGGACGTTGACCTTACAATATCCACGCTGACCGCGCCTGCGGCGCGGCAAGGCGGTCGCTGTCTCTAATACAGTCGCCAATATCGGCTCGACCGCGGATGCGTCCGTAAGCTCGAACATCGCGTTCTATTTATCGACGGATAGCGTGATAGACCCGAAGACCGGCGCTTACCTCGGCCAGCGGCCCGTGGGCGCGATAACCGGCGGTGCAACGAGCGCGGCACAGACCAAGGTTTGGATACCGACGACAACAGCGCCGGGGACTTATTATATCGCGGTGCTATAGCCGATGCGCGGGACACCAATCCTGAGACGAACGAGACGAACAATAAGGCGGTCTTTGGGCCGGTGACGGTGACGCCGTAGATGACCCCCTCGTTCCAGCTCCGCTCGCAACCCGATCGGCATTGTCAGGGCGTGGGAGGTGGACTTCGCCACCACACGGCCATCGCTCCAGCAAGGCCGTGACGGGACGCTGGGGCGTCATTGAATGCGTTCCCACGCGGAGAGGCTGCGTCGCAATTGTATTTGTAAAAAAACAGGCTCCCCACGATGCCCTACAAGCGATTTTTTTGAATTTTAGGGGTAACATCCCTCCGGAAAAAGAGGTTTTTTCTCCGATTTTTGCATTGCGGCACAGCCTCGGAGAGTGGGAACGCATAAATCCTTTCGCAGCCGTGCCTGACCAAAGGCTAACTCCACCTGCCCCCTTGTATAAAGCCGCAGGCAAGGGGGGGCGTCTCGCCTTTCGTTTCCAAACTCCGCTTGGGGGCGAGGAGCGTTTAGGTCGTTCGTGAAATAACCGGCAATCCCTACTTCTTCGTCATCACGAAGACCCCGTCCCAATTCTGCGGCAGGTCTTCGTCCTCGCGGAGCACCTCTATTCTTGAGACGAACGCCTTTGACGGCCCGTCCCCGGGCTTTACGTCCAGCACCTGTTTGAAATAGCCCTCGGCCATTGTCCAGAGTTTCTGCCTGTATGCGCTAAGCCCCTGCTCGTAGAGCTTCGCCACGACGAGATGCCGCTGTTCGGCCTTGTGCCCCATCAGCTCGAATATCTGGATGGGCAAGTTCTTGCCCTTGACCCGCACGTAGTCGAGCTCCCGGAGGATGAATTCGTCCTTTATGTCGAGGTATGTGAACTTGGGGACGATGATGTGCGTGCCGTATTCCTTGTTGAGCCCTTCGAGGCGCGAGCCGAGGTTTATCGTGTCGCCGATGACGGTGTAGTCGAAGCGCATGGACGAACCCATGTTGCCGACTATCGCCTTGCCGGTCGATATGCCGATGCCTATGTCGAGCCGCTTTATGCCGGCCTTTTCCCAGACCGGCGCAAGCTCGTCCAGTTTTTTGAGCATCTCGAGGGCCGCGGCGCACGCGAGGGTAGGGTGGTTGGGCTGGTCGAGCGGCGCGTTCCAGAATGCCATTATCGCGTCGCCCATGTACTTGTCTATGGTGCCGCTCTTCCTTAGCACCACGTCGGTCATGGGCGTGAGGTAGTCGTTGATGAGTTTTACGAGCGCGTCCGGTTTCAACCCTTCCGATATGGTGGTGAATCCGCGGATGTCGGAGAAGAGCACGGTTATGCGCCTCTCCTCTCCGCCGAGCGCGAGACGGTCCGGGTTTTTAAGTATCTCCGTGACGAGCGCCGGGGAGACGTATTGCGAGAACGCCCCCTTGAGTTCGCGTTTTTTCTTTTCCTCGGTCATGAACTGGAAGGTCGTCACCACGGCGGAGACCATGACCATGCTGAAGACCGGGTAGACCTCCGCGGCCCAGATGTGGAGATAATTGAAGACAACGCCGTTGGCGAGTATGAAGGCGAGTATCGCCGCCACCGTAAGGAGCGTGGCGTAGATGGGGCGCATCAGGGGTATGGTCAGGGACAGGAGCGCCCCGGAGAGGACTATGGCGAGGGCGTCGGCGGCCATCACCCAGTCGGGCCTCGATATGTAGTCCGAGTGCAGGATGTTGTCGATGATGTTGGCGTGCACCTCGACGCCCGAAAACGTCGCGGAAAATGGCGTGGCGCGCATGTCATAGATGCCGGTGGCCGTGGCTCCGACGAGGACTATCTTGCCTGAGAGGGCCTCCTTGGGCACCTCTCCGTTTATGATGTCGGCGATGGAGTAGTGGGGGAAGGTCTTTGCGCCGCCGCGGTAGTTTATGGTCATGTTCCCGCGCTCGTTGGTGGGCACGGCGAGGCCGCCTATCTCGATGGAGTCCACCCCGTAGGCCGCCACGTTCATGATGAGGGGCGCCCCTCCCATGTATTTGCGTATGGCCACGAGGGAGAGGTGGGGATAGAAGGAATCGCCGTATCTCATGACGAGCGGCGCCCAGCGTATCACGCCGTCCGAGTCCGGGACTATGTTGAAGTACCCGAAGTCCGCCGCCGCCTCGGAGAGCACGGGCAGGCTCTCCTTTACGCCATACGTGCCCATCAGCTTCACGTCGCCGGAGGAGTCGTCCAAGGGCCTGACCATGTTGAAGGCCGACGCCGTCATGTACTCCCCGGCCCCGGCCTCCGGCGCATTCTTCCCTCCGCTCACCTCGTCTTTCGAGAGGAAGAAGTAGTATCCGAGTATCGAGTTAGGGGTCTCGCGCAGGGCCGAGGCGAGGTTCGCGTCGTTATCCGCGCCCTTTTCGAGGGCGCGGAGCGCGGTCTCTATATGCCCGCTTCCCTTGAACCTCTTCTCCATCGCCCTTATCGCGCCTATGCCGGACGATTCATCCGGGTACGCGAAGACGATGTCGAACGCCACGACCGCGGCCCCGCCGGCGTTGAGACTCTTTACAAGTTCGGCGATCCTGGTGCGCGGCCACGGCCACCTGCCGTAGGCGTTGAGGCTCTTCTCGTCTATGGCGGCGATGACGACTTCTTTGCCGGGCGCAGCAGCGCCCCTTGAGTAGAAATGGAGGTTGTAGGCCGTTAGTTCCATCATGTGGAAGAACGGGATGCCTATCCAGTAGATGACGACGCAGGCGAGGGTGGTGAGTAGGCCGATCTTCCAGCCCGCGGGGGTTATGATTTTTTTAAGGAGGCGCATAGGCGGGCGTTAAGGCGGGGGACAGACTCCGTCCTATTTGGCGGACTCCGTCTGGGCCGCGTTATACATGTCTATTACATTCCGGGTTATGTCGATGGAGTCTGGCGCGTAGACTATCTGGCGCCTGTCGAGCACCAGCGTATACCGGCCCTCTTCCGCGGCCTTCTTGACGACGGCGATGATGTCCTTGAGGTTCTTTCCGCGCAACTCCATGCCTTTTTTCTGGAGTTCGCCGCTAGCGTCGTCGCGGAGCCTCTTGATCTCCCTGGCCTCCCTGGCGAGGCGGTCTTCGCGCTCGGACCTTTGCGCCGCGGTGAGGCTGTCGCGGTCTTTTTTATACTCCTCATCGAGCTGCCTGAGCGACTCTTCCCTTGCCGTGATGACCTTGGTCCTGGCCTCGACTTCCTTTGAGAAGGACGCCTTCGCCTCCATGCCCGCCTTTGACTCGGTCTCTATCTTCTGTATGTCGATGACGGCTATCCTCGCGTCCGCGGCCCGGCCTGCCGACGAGGCGAGACACAGGGACGCGCTAACGATGGCAATGGCAAGATATTTACGCACCGAACCTCCTTAGGGCCGTTAGCGTTCGACCGTTGAATCCAAGCCTGCTACCGGATAACCATAGCATAACATGGCGAAGGGTGTCAATATTTGCAAAGCGGCTCTATATGTCCGGTCTTTGATTTTATTACCGTTAAAATTGTATGTGACTTGAGTCACATAGGTTGCCCGGCTAACTTTTTAACTGTCCTTTTAACTTGACAAAATATTGACCGTGTAGTATAAATAAACTAAGAAGAATGCGATTCTAAGAGGGCATGTGCGTCAAGATATCCGATTCAGGGCTAAAGGTTCGGGCGTCTAACGCCGATATAATGTAGTAGAGGGCGCTGGCGCTGTCATAAAAAAGTTGGCAAGGGTCTTATTCGGGACATGTTAGTCTTGAATATTCCGGCGATCGTAATATTTTCTGACGCGCCCTGATGGAGTTGCTTTGTAAATATAGAGCTACTTTGAAATTTTGTGCAATGGCATCCTTCCACATTGTATAGGTACCATCCTCAGTGATCATAATGCTGCGTCTTTCGGCAGCCTCCAAGTCATAGAAATACATGATTGCGCCCTTTGCTTATCCGGTTCAGGGCGGATTTGCGCGAATCATCCGGGTCAACGTATCTATGGCGCGTTCCTGACGCGCACCTTAAACCGGGGAGTCATTATGGGCAGACAAAAATTTATGGCGGTGGCGGTCTGGTTGAGCGCGCTCTTCTTATACGGCATCGGGCTTGTCTCCCCGGGCCTTGCGGCTGAGGCGGCGCATAAGGATGCGGATAAGTCCGTTGACAGGCTGCGCGTGGAGGAGGTCTACGGCAAACTCCCGCTATACTTCATACGCAACGACGGCCAGGCCGATAAGAAGGCGCGGTTCTACGAGCAGGGCGGCGGCCACGCGATATTCTTCGCCGGGGACGGGGTCTATCTGCATCTCGCCGGAGGGGGCACCCAGGCCGGTCTCGTCAAGCTCTCCCTTATAGGCGCGAATAAGGGGGCAGCGATATCCGCCGTTGACGAGCAGGCGGCAAAGGTCAATTATTTCATCGGCAACGACCCGTCCAAATGGCACGCAAACGTGCCGACCTATCAGTGCGTCCTTTATAAGGACGTTTATAAAGGGGTGGACGTAAAGTATTACGGCAACAACCGCCAGCTCGAATACGACATTATAGTAAAACCCGGGGCCGACCCCAAGACGGTCCGTTTCTCGTACGAAGGCATAAAGGGGTTGAGGGTAACGCCGGAAGGCGGCCTTGGAATAGCCCTCTCGTCCGGCAATATCATACAGAAGCGGCCTTACGCCTATCAGGAGATAGGCGGCAAGCGGGTCGAGGTGGCCGCGAGGTTCGCGGTCGAGTCCGGCAAGGATGGTGAATATGCCTACGGCTTCGACGTGGCATCTTACGACGGACAGCGCGAGCTTATAATCGACCCGGCGCTCGTCTATTCGACCTACCTAGGCGGCAATGGCTCTGACACGGGTTACGGCATAGCGATAGACTCGGCTGGCAACGCCTATATCGCAGGCACGACCGGTTCTACCAACTTCCCGGCGCTTGCGCCGTATCAGGCGGCGCTCTCCGGCACGACGGACGCATTCGTAACCAAGTTGAACGCGGCTGGTTCGGCGCTCGTCTATTCGACCTATCTCGGCGGCTCCTCCACCGAGACGGCCTATGCCATAGCCGTGGATTCAGCCGGCAGCGCGTATGTCGCCGGCGTGACCGCGTCCAATAACTTCCCCACGGCATCGGCCTATAAGGCGGCGCTCTCAGGCACGAAGGACGCATTTGTCACGAAGCTCGACGCGGCTGGCTCGGCGCTCGTCTACTCGACATACCTAGGCGGCACCTCGACCGAGACGGCCTACGGCATCGCCGTGGATTCCGGCGGCAGCGCCTACGTTGCCGGCACTACGGCCTCCACTAACTTCCCGGCATTGACGCCCTATCAGGCCGCAAACGGCGGCGGCAGCGACGCCTTCGCAACGAAGTTCAATCCCGCTGGCTCAACGCTCGCCTACTCGACCTACCTCGGGGGCACGGGCAACGAGACTGCCTACGGCATCGCCGTCGATTCCGCCGGGAACGCTTATGTCACCGGCTCGACCCTCTCCACTAACTTTCCGACCGCGGCCCCGTACCAGGCGGCGAACGCCGGATCAACCGACGCATTCGTAACCAAATTCAGCGCTACGGGCACCGCCCTCATCTACTCCACGTACATCGGCGGCACCCTCGCGGATACGCCCTACGGCATAGCGGTAGACTCGCAGGGACGCGCGTATATTACGGGCAATACCTCGTCGACCGACTACAAGGTGGTCGCGCCCGCGATACAGGGCGTAGCGTCTGGCGGGAGCAACATGTTCGCCACGAGGCTCAACGCCGCCGGCTCCGGCCTCGAATACTCCACGTATCTGGGCGGCGGCGGCAATGACTTCGGCAGGTGCATTGCGGTGGATTCGTCGTTCAATGCGTATATAACCGGCTATGCCCGGACTGGCTTTCCGCTCGTGAATCAGCTCTATACCTTCGTGGGCAACAACGACGTGGTCGTATCCAAGATCAACTGGGACGGTTCGGCGCAACTCTTCGCCACGTATATAAATTCGACCACCAACGTGAGCGACAGGGGTTACGCCGTGTCTGCGGACGCGCTCGGCAAGGCGTATGTCACCGGCGACACCAACGGGACGACGTACAGGACCACGGTTGGGGCATTCCAGACCGTCGCAGGCACCACCCCGGACGCCTTCGTCACCAAGATAGACACCAACTACGCGCCGACGCTTGACTACTCGGCCGAGGCCGGATACGTGACGGACGGGGTGGAGGCGAATATCGGCACTGCCACCACGGCGTTCATCTATAAGGCCGTCTACACGGACGCTGACAACAACGCCCCCGCGTCCATCCAGGCGTGCGTGGACGCGGTCTGCAATGCGATGTCCCTTGACACCGCCGCCGCGGCGGCGCTCCACGACGGAGTCTACGCCAACGGCGAGCAGTACGTCTATGCGACAACCCTCGCGGCGGGCTTGCACAACTATTACTTCGCCGCGTCGGACGGGGCTGCGGTTGCCACTGGCGCCGCGACCGCGACGCTCTCAGGGCCTGACGTCAGCAATCTTACCGTAACCACCGCGTCCCTGGCCGACGGGACTTGGGGCGTGGCCTACTCCCAGTTCCTCGCTGGTTCTGGCGGGACTGCGCCGTATTCATGGGCCGTGCCCCTGGGCGGTCTGCCGTCCGGTCTTTCATTGAACGCCTCCACCGGAGAGATATCCGGCACGCCGACGACCGTCGCGGCCTACGGCTTTACGGTTGACCTGACCGACGCCGTGCCCGTGACGTATAGCAAGGGTCTTACGATAATAGTCAACCCGGATACCACCGCGCCAACGGGCACGGTCGTCATCGACAGCGGCGCGGCTGCGACCAACTCCGCAACGGCCACGCTGACCTTATCCGCTACCGACAATACGGGCACGGTCTCCGATATGCGCTTCTCCAACGACGACGCCGCGTGGAGCGCGTGGGAGGCATACTCAACCACGAGGGCCGGTTGGAACCACTCAGGCGTGGAGGGCACGGTCACGGTCTACGCGCAGTTCAGGGACATATCATTGAACGTCTCGGCCTCGGCAAGCGATACGATAACTTATGACGTGACCGCCCCGGTGACGGCCGCGGCCCCGGCAGGCGGGGTCTACGGAGTTGCTCAGTCCGTTACGCTATCGGCGAACGAGGCGGCCACGACCTACTACACGACCGACGGGAGCGCGCCGACGACAGCCTCTCCGGTCTATGCCGTTCCGATAAACATCGCCGCGAATACCGCGCTCAAGTTCTTCTCACGCGACATTGCCGGGAATGACGAGGCGGTTAAGACCGAGACGTATACGATAGACGCGGTTGCGCCCTCCGGCACGATAAGCATAAACGGCGGCGCGGCTGAGACGGCTTCGTCGACCGTGACGCTTACGCTTTCGGCCACGGATGACACCGGGCCGGTCTCGCAGATGCGCTTCAGCAACGATAATGTTGCATGGAGCGCGTGGGAGGCGTATGCGGTTACGCGGACCGGCTGGACGCTTGCGTCCGGCTACGGCACGAAGACGGTCTACGTCCATTGGAAGGACGTTGTGGGCAACGTCTCTGTTCCCTACAGCGACACGATAGTCCGCACCTACATCGACCTCGCGGTTTCGGCTATAACGCCCCCGGCCTCGATGACCACGGGCGCGCTGACCTCGGTCAGCAATACCGTCACTAACAGCGGCGACGGCACCTCAGCCGCCTCGACGCTCAACATCTACCTGTCCACCGACGGGGTCATAACCGCCGCGGACACGCTACTTACGACGCGGGCGATAGGCGCGCTTGCCCCCGGGGGTTCCAGCGCGGCCTCTACGTCCATTACCCTGCCGGTGACGTTGACGCCGGGCACATACTACATAGGCGCTATCGCTGACGCCGCGAATACGAACGTCGAGTCGAACGAGACAAACAACGCGCGGGCATCCTCCGCCGTCACGGTGGCGAGCGGCGTTGATCTGCGCGTCTCGGCCATAAGCGGCCCGGCCTCAGCGGTAGCGGGTTCATCCGTGTCCGCCTCCAATACCGTTGCAAACGGCGGTACCGGCTCCTCCGTGCCTGCGACCGTGAACTTCTATCTCTCCAAGGATACGATAATCACGGCCGCCGACACGTATATTGGTCAGAGGAGCCTCGCGCCGCTCTCAGGCGGCGCGTCGAGCGCCGCGGCCACGTCCCTTGTCATCCCGTCTAACACGGCGGCGGGCAGCTGGTACCTAGGCGCGATAGCCGACGCGGGAGGCGCGAACGCCGAGAGCAACGAGACGAACAACGCCGCCGCGTCCGGCGTCATATCGATTGCAAGCGGCAAGCCGGATCTGCGCGTCTCTTCCATGACCGTGCCATCGACGTTGTTGACCGGGGCGCGGGTAACCATGCCCTATACCGTTGCGAATTCAGGCACCGGGCCGTCCGTTACCGCCTACGCATGGGTATACCTCTCGACCGACGCGGCCATAACCACGGCTGATAAGTTCCTGGCCGAGGCGGCCATCAGCCCCATTGCCGCGGGCGGCACGGCTGATCTCTCGATAATCCTGCCGATAAGCGTGAGCATAAACCCGGGCGTCTACTATGTCGGCGTGATAATGGACTCCACCAACACCAACGCCGAGTCGAACGAGACGAACAATATCACGGTCTCCGGCCCGGTGACGGTCGCGCGCGGCATTGACTTGCAGGTCACGGCCCTGAGCGCGCCCGCGAGCGCGGTCACCGGCAAGGCCGCGTCGGTCTCGGCCACGGTCAAGAACGCGGGCGCAGGCGCGACGAACGGGTTCACGCTCGCGCTCTACCTCTCCACGGATACGGTCATAACCACCGCCGATACCCTGCTTTCCATAATAGCGTTCAACGGCCTTGCGGGCGGGGCGTCCAGCGCCGTGACGCAGGCCGTTACCCTGCCGGTCTCTGCCCTGCCCAGGACGTATTACATCGGGGCGATAGTGGACTCCGGCTCGGCCAACCCTGAGACGAACGAGACGAACAACACGATGGCGAGCGGGGCGGTCGTGGTGACGAGCGGGGTTGATCTTCGGGTCTCGGCCCTGAGCGGCCCGGCGAGCGCGAGGAGGAGCACGCTGGTATCCGTCCCCAATACCGTCGTCAACTCCGGCGCGGGCACGAGCGTATCCTCCACCACGAAGTTCTATCTCTCCACCGACGCGGTCATCACGGCCACGGACAGCTTCATCGGCTCCCGTAGCGTGCCGATACTCGGTCCGGCGGGCACGTCGAGCGCGACCACGTCTTTCTACCTCCCGTTCGTGAACCCCGGCACGTACTACATCGGCGCGATAGCCGACGCGGATGGCCGCAACGCCGAGTCGAATGAGGCCAACAACACGGCGGCGGCGGTTATCTCGGTAACGCAGTAGGACGGATGCCGCCAAGAGACGCGAACAGGCCGCTTTCCCTTAGGGAGAGCGGCCTGTTTTTTTAAGGGCGGCAAGTGGTTACTGGTTTACTAACCACTTGCCGCAACATCCCTTGCGTTGGAATATTGACGCCAGCTCCAGTTGTTTTTATTATCAGGCGTGTCAAGGAATAATCATTGACAGAAATATCTTTTTTGGATATAAAAGTATATACTATGATAGAGTAGTTCGTATCCCTAAGCCGCTCTATCCACATCCATGCCGCATCCGAGTTTTTTGATATGCGGCGCGATATTGCAAATAGAGTTGCCTTGTAAATCTCAGCTCCATATCTTTTTTTTCAGAGGCCGTGTTATAACGACGCGGTATCCAACCAAAACCGGAGGGGCCATGACGAGGACGAGGACTGCCGTTGGTTTGCTTTTGATGCTCTTTACATTTCTCTTTGCCGGAGCGGGCTGGGCCATTGACACGACCCCGCCCACGACTACGGCCTCGCCCGGAGGCGGCCAGTACGTAGCGGCCCAGAGCGTGGCGCTCGCGGTGGATGAGCCGGCCGACATCCTCTACTCCATCGACAACGGCGCGACGTGGGGCATCTACCACACCCCGATACCGGTGAACGGCCAGACGACGGTCCAATACCACGCTATCGATACCTCCGGCAACATAGAGACGACGAAGACGGCGGCGTATTCGATAGCGGGCGGCGCGTTGCGGGCATGGGGGTCTAACGCGAACGGCCAACTCGGCATTGGGGCGAATTACGACGTTTGGGTGCCTACCAATGTGAGTGGACTTGACAGCGTGGCGTCGATCGCGGCAGGTTGGTCTCACACGGTTGCCCTTAAATCCGACGGCACGGTCTGGGCATGGGGGCCGAACTGGTACGGCCAACTCGGCAATGGGACTACTACGGATAGCAATGTCCCGGTTCAGGTCTCCGGTCTTTCCGGCGTGACGGCGATAGCCGCGGGGGCATATTACTCCATCGCGCTTAAAGGCGACGGCACGGTCTGGGCATGGGGGGCGAACTGGGACGGCGAACTCGGCGGCGGGACCTATGTCGACAGCTATATCCCGGTTCAGGTCTCCGGCCTTGCCAGTGTGACGGCGATATCTGCCGGGTATTTTCATGCCTTGGCGCTCAGGTCCGACGGCACGGTCTGGGCATGGGGGGCGAACTGGTACGGCCAACTCGGCGACGGGACCGGTGTCACTTTCAATATGCCGGTTCAGGTCTTTGGCCTTGCCGACGTGAAGGCGATATCCGCCGGGCGTGATCATACCCTGGCGCTCAAGTCAGACGGCACGGCCTGGGCATGGGGGGCGAACTGGTCTGGCCAACTCGGCAACGGTTCCAGTGCCGACAGTTATATCCCGGTTCAGGTGACCGGCCTTTCCAACGCGGTCTCGGTCGCGGCAGGTGGTTTGCACTCGGTTGCCCTGATATACGACGGCACGGTCTTGGCGTGGGGGGATAACAGCAACGGCCAACTCGGCGACGGGTCCGGTATCGACAGTTATATCCCGGTTCAGGTGGCCGTCCTTCCCAACGCGGTCTCGGTCGCGGCAGGTGATTCGCACACGGTTGCCCTGGTTGGGCCAGACGGCATGGTCTGGGCGTGGGGCTATAATTACTATGGACAGCTCGGCGACGGGACTAATAACGCCAGCTATCTGCCGGTGCCGGCGTCAGGGCTTATGAACGCCGCCGCGGCATATGCCGGCGGCGAGCACTCCCTCGCCGTCATCATCCCCGGCTCCATCACCGGGACGGTCTCCTACTCAGGCGGCTACAGCGGCCCGGTCAGCGTCGTCGCCGACACGGTGCCGCCCTCCGACCCGAACTTCTGCAACCCATGCAAGGCCGAGACGACGCTCGCCTCCGTCGGGCCTTATACGCTCTATCTCCCGGACGGGACATATTACGTCGCGGCGGTCATGAAGACCGACCCCTCCGGCGTGATAAAGCCGTGGGACCCGTACGGCGTCTACGGCGCCGGGTATTATGCCCCGTCACCGGTCTGGGTCATGAACGGCTCAAACGTCCCGTCCGTGGACGTCGTCATGGCTGACCCCGCCGCCGGGTTGAATCCGTTCTACCGCGCCACTTACACGGCTACCGCCGGTCTGGTGCGCTCCTCCGTGAACGGCGACTCCATAGAGTTGAAGGTGGGCGACTCCCTCCATCAGGCAAACTACGTCTGGGCCAACTGCACGAACGGCGGCGCCACCATGTATTACAGCGCCTCCTGCTACGATTTTCCGAACGGCTGCTGGGAGGGGTATCTCTCCTTTCCTCCGGCGACGCAGGCGCAGCTCCCTATAACCTGCGACTTTAACGTGAACGACGCCTACGGCACGTGGAATTATACGGATACGATAACGTCCGTGCCGCCTTACGTTACGAACGTCTCGCCTGCAAACGGACAGTGGGTCGTCGAGCCGGTCAACTTCTCATGGGCGGGCCAGCCCGGGCACGACTACGGTGTCGAGGTCGATGACGCATACGGCAATCTCCTGTGGAAGGTGAGGCATATATCAGGCGCAAGCGTCGCATACTCCGGGCCTCCGCTTGGGTGGAACCAGCAGTACAACTTCACGATAACGATGTGGGACGCCGCAGGCAACGCGTCCGACTATTCATCCACCTTCAACTACGGGTATGACACGACCCCGCCGACGTTGTCCATATCCCCGGCTGGCGGGGTATACGCCACTGCCCAGAAGGTTACGCTTACGGCAGACGAACCCGCGACGATATACTACGCGACGGACGGGACGATGCCGTGTCCGGGATGCCCCGGCACACAGGTCTACGCCGGGTCGATAGCGGTCGCGGGCTCGATGAGCATCAAGGCGCTGGCGGTAGATACCGCAGGCAACTACAGCGTGCCCTATTCCACCGCCTATGCCGTAACCGGCGGCGGCGCGTGGGCGTGGGGTTGGAACAGCTTCGGACAACTCGGCAACGGGACTAATATCGACGTCAATAATACGCCCGGCGCGAACGGCCTCTCCGGCGTCCTCTCGCTGGCCGGCGGAAATGTCCATACCATCGCCCTCACGTCCGACGGCACGGTCTGGGCGTGGGGCGTGAACGGGTCAGGACAGCTTGGCGACGGGACGTTTAACGACAGCCTTGTCCCGGTGCAGGTGAGCGGCCTTACCGACGTCGTCTCCGTGGCGACGCGGGGCTGGCATTCCATTGCGCTCAAGTCCGACGGCACGGTCTGGGCGTGGGGGGCGAACTGGGCAGGCCAGCTCGGAAATGGCACGACGACGGACAGCAATATCCCGGTTCAGGAGAGCAGTCTCTCCGGCGTAGTCTCGGCGGCGGCAGGGAATGGCTATTCCCTTGCCCTCAAGTCCGACGGCACTGTCTGGGCTTGGGGTGCGAACCCTTACGGTGAACTCGGGGACGGGACGTATAATAACAGTTATTACCCCGTTCAGGTGGCCGGGCTTGGCAACGTGGCGTCGGTGGCGGCCGGTCCTTATGATGCCGTCGCCGTCAAGCAGGACGGCACGGTCTGGGCGTGGGGGTCTTATAACGGCCCAACCGCCGTCCAGGTGAGCGGCCTCTCCGGCGTAGTATCGGCGGCGGTGGGGGTGGAGCATTTCCTTGCGCTCAAGCCGGACGGCACGGTCTGGGCGTGGGGTTATAACTACTATGGACAATTCGGCGATGGGACTTATAACTATAGTTCTATCCCGGTTCAGGTAACCGGCCTCTCAGGCGCGGTCGCGGCGGCGGCTGGAGATTACTACTCCCTCGCCCTCAAGTCAGACGGCACGGTCTGGGCGTGGGGGGCGAACTGGGCAGGCCAGCTCGGGGACGGGACGTATGCCAACAGCAACATCCCGGTGCAGGCGTCGGGACTGATGAACGCCGCGGCTATAGCGGCCGGCGCCAGCCACTCCCTCGCCGTCGTTCCTCAGACCCCGTCAACCGCCTCAGGCTCCTACAGCTACTACATGGGCAGCCTCACTCTCAACGCCTATGCCTCCACCTTCACCTGCGAGGGGCCGGCGCAGGGCGGCAACGATTACTACTCCGGCGTAAGCGTCACGGAGACGACCCTGACATGGTACGACGCGTCCGGCCAGGCGGCGACGTGGACGCGGACGAGCGGCTACTCCTATGACATCACGGGGACGTGGCTGAGGACCGACCCGGCCACGGGCAACGTCTTCGAGATGACCTTCGACAACACGGGGGCCTATACGCTCAAGGGCTACATCAAGCAGTGCAGGATGAGCGACCTGACGGTCGCGGTCCTCTCCCTCGACCCGAACGCATGGCCGAACGGGACGGGCACGTACGCCGTCTATATCAATGATCAGGTGACGAACACCGGCAACTGGGCGATGCCATCCGCCGCGGCGCTGAGGTACTACCTCTCGACCGACAGCGTCCTCGACGCGAATGACGCGCAGGTGGGCGAGAGGCAGGTTGACCCGCTCTGCA
>JACRCM010000118.1 GCA_016219025.1 Deltaproteobacteria bacterium
TTCAGGGGAGAGCGCGCGGAACTCCTGAGACGCGCCGGAACGGACGGGCAATGACCATAGAAATCATGCCGCTCATCTTCCCCTTCAGGGGAGAGCGCGCGGAGCTCCTGAGCCGCGCCGGAACGGACGGGCAATGACGATAGAAATCATGCCGCTCATCTTCCCCTTCAGGGGAGAGCGCGCGGAACTCCTGAGACGCGCCGGAACGAACGGGCAATGACGATAGATATCGCGCTTCTCTTCTTCTATCTCGTAGTCATAGTGGCGGCGGCCGAAATATTCACGAACGCCGTCGAGATACTCGGGGCCAGACTCGGCTTTTCCGAGGGCGTCACCGGGAGCATATTCGCGGCCGTGGGCACGGCCATGCCTGAGACGATGGTCCCGCTCGTGGCCATCTTCGCCGGGGGGACGGCAAAGGTCTCCGAGGAGGTAGGCGTGGGCGCCATACTCGGCGCGCCCTTCATGCTCTCGACGCTGGCGGTCTTTCTCATTGGGGCGTCCGCCTTCCACTGGCGAAAGCGCCGGAACAAAACCGAGGTCGCGCCGGAGCGCGGCGGACTCAGGCGCGACCTTGAATTCTTCCTCTTCTCCTTTTCCCTCGCATTTCTAACGGCCTTCACCCCGCACGGCTACAGGGCGGTGCGCGTATTCGTGGCCTTCGTGCTGGTGCTGACGTATTTCTACTACGTCATGGAGACGATAAAGGCAAGCGCCGGGCTCGTTGACGAAGGGCATGTCACGGAAGAGTCCAAACCGCTCTACCTATCGCTTATCCTGAAGGAACACCTCGTATGGGCGCTCGTCCAGCTCCTCTTCGCCGTCGGCCTTATCATCATCGGGGCCAAGGGCTTCGTGACGAGCGTCGAGGGCCTTGCCGCGATGCTCCACGTGCCGGTCATGGCGCTCTCGCTCCTTGTGGTGCCGATAGCCACGGAACTGCCCGAAAAGATCAACAGCATCCTATGGATACGCGGCAACAAGGACACGATGGCCACTGGAAACATCACCGGCGCGATGGTCTTTCAAGGCAGCCTCCTGCCCGCCATCGGCATATTCCTCACGCCGTGGACCATCAATCTCACCGTAATGACAAGCTCCGTGATAACCATATTGGCCGCCCTGTGGCTCTACGTCCTCTCCGTGAAGGCCAAAAGGCTCTCGCCAGGCTTCTTCGTTGTCAACGGATGCCTCTGGGCCGCGTTTGTGGCTATCGTGCTCCTCTCGGAATTCTCCAGATAGGCTTGTTTGCACACCAAAAGGTAGTGCAAGACACCAAAAGGTATATGAAGACGTAAAAATCACTGGCATAATCCAGCTAACATACTGAATTTAATAGCATTATCTATTGGCACGGACTATGCACATTCTGTTATTCAGAGTAATAATCCCATAAGGAGGGTATAACCCAAATGAAGAGAATGTTTATCATGGCAGTAGCGCTCGCGGCAACCGTAGCCTTCGGCACGATGACGATGGTAGCGGCGGAAGAGAAGGCGGCGGCACCGGCTCCGGCGGCAGCGACGGCACCGGCAGACAAGAAGGCAGACAAGAAGGCTGAGAAGAAGGACGAAAAGAAGGCTGAGAAGAAGGACGAAAAGAAGGCTGAGAAGAAGGCGGAGAAGAAGGCCAAGAAGAAGAAAGCCAAGAAGGAAGAGAAGAAAGAAGAGAAGAAGGATGAGAAGAAGTCTGACGCAAAGGCACCGGCCGCAGCGCCGGCAGCGGCTCCGGCCCCGGCCCCGGCCAAGTAATTCACCCCGGCCTCCACGCGAGGCCAGGGTCATGGCGCTGATCATGTCCGCTTTGTAAGCGGCCATGGTCAGCGTTTTTTTTGCCCCTCCTCCTGTTTGACATCCAAGCCCATGCGCCCATATCTTTAGAGCAGGGCTAACGTCCTAATGCCACGCTTTGAGGAGGCCCTGTATGATCTTTCAAAAGGGGAGAATATCGGACATGGAAGCAATGGAGAAGTAACTGGATGAGGCCATAAGCGGACTTTTTCCATGCGCGTTCAGACCGGACGGAAGGGATGACGGGCCAACGGCGCAGCGCATCGACATCCTCGACAAAGAAAAAGAAATCGTCGTGTTCGCCGATATGCCCGGCGCGGCTAAGGAAGACGCGGATATTTCGTTTCTCGATGACGTTCTTACCATCCGGGTGGGGATAAAAGACGAGGTGGCCGGCAACAACCGCGTCTACTCAGAACGCGGGCCGACGGATTCGAGAGAAGGTTGAGAGTGCCGGTAAAAATCGACTCGGAAAATATCTCGGCAACGCTCAAAGACGGCGTCCTGACCGTACCATGACCAAAGCCGAAGACCGGCGGCCAAGGAAGATTTTGGTGGAGGCGGCGTAGAGGCAATCGGTTATCAGTTGCCGCTTCGCTCCATCGGAATGACAACGGGTTGCAATCAGCCAGAGGCTCCATAACCGATAACCGGTTTCTTATGTGCCCCCTACAGCGGCACCCTGAACCCGAAGGTCGCGCCTCTGCCCTGGCCTGGCTCCACCCATACGGCGCCGCCGTGGGCCTCGACGAAGCTCTTTACGATGTTTAGGCCGAGGCCCGCCCCTCCGCTCCTTATCCCGTCGTCGGTCTGATAGAATACGTCGAATATCCTGGCGGCCTCCTGCTCCGAGATACCCTTGCCGTCGTCGGATACGGCGAGCTTCAACTCGGTCTCCGTCGTCTCGACGGAGAGCCTCACCTCGCTCGATGCGTTCTTATATGCGTTGCTAAGGAGATTGTAGATGATCCTCTGGAGTTTGTCCGCGTCAACCGGGGCCTCCCTCTCCTCAAGCATGCCTGCGTCATACAGAAACCCGTTCAAATAAAGGGTCTTTCCAAGGTGCTCGAACGGCATCACCGCGTCCCTTATCACCCTGGCGAGGCTTACCTTTTCCCTGCGTAGAAGCAGCCCGTCGGCGGACGCCCTGCTGTAGTCGAGGATGTCCGAGGTCATGTGGTTTATCTTCTCCGAGCACGCGAATATGACCTCAAGCTTTTTTCTCATCTTCTCCGGGAGCCCCTCGTCCACCTGCATGAGGAGCAGTTCCGAATTGGTCATTATCGTCATGATCGGACTCCTCATGTCGTGTATGATATAGTCGATGTACATCTTGTTGACCCTGTCGAACTCCTTCTCCCTCGACATGTTCAACGCGATCCCCAGAAAGTTTTTAATCTCGCCGCCAGCGTCTTTTATGGCGTTTATGGAGAGGAGCACCGGCACCTCGCGTCCGTCCTTCGTGAGGTTTATTATCTCCCCGCGCCACCAGCCCTTTTTAGTATTGAGTATCTCCTTCCACATGCGCTCGTAGAGCTCCGGGGTCGAATGCTGCGATTTGAGCACCCTCGGATTGGCTCCGAGCAGCTCTTCCTTAGCATAGCCGTAGGTGTCGAGGAACGATTGATTTACGTCTATGATGCTGCCGTCCCTGTCGGTCACGACCACCGCGTCGTTGGAGAAACGGAACATCCGCTGGAACTCCTCGGACAATATGGCGGGGGCCTGCGCGCCCTTGTCGAGGGACAGCGTGACGACGTAGGAATAGAGGTTGCCCGCCATGTCCCGGAGCGGATAGACGGATATATATATGTCCACCGGGGCGCCGTCCTTGCGGACGAGCCGCGTCCTGTGGCCAGTCACGGCGCCGTCTCCCCATCCGGGCGGGACCGCGGCGAAGATGCCGCTTATCTCCTTATCCATGCCCGGAGGCGCGAGGCTTGAGAACTCCTTGCCTATCATGTCGTCCGCGCTCCAGCCAAGCATGAACTCGAGGCCGTAGCCGAAGCGGATGATACGCCCGTTGGGGCTTAGACTGAGAGAGCCTTCCTTTACCATATCGCTCCGCATTCGATGCGCGTATCGCGTTAGTTGGTCAAGAGACCGGAGACCGCGCGCGTCAGGTCTTCCGGCCTTATACCGGCAAACCGCACCCCGACGTTCCTTTCTCCGTCATTCCCGTGCGTCCAGACTACCGTGCCCGGCGCGCCCAAAAGGGACGCGCCCTCCGGGCCAAGGCCAATCTCAAGCCTGTCGCCCGGCCTGATGTCAAGGGCGGTCTTGAACCTGAGTCCGCCGAGGCTCAGGTCGTCGGTAACTGCCATGACCGCCCCCTCGCCTGAGCCGGATGACAAACGGCCCGGCCCCCCGCTCATCCGCCGCATATTGAACGGACAGCGCATCTCAACCCTCGGAGCGCCCCTTTTTTCGGTTAAAGGGACGGAGGAAAGGCCGTGCGCCGAGGCGAGGGCGTCGAGCACTCTCTTCGCCATCGGACTTGGGCTGGACTTGCCGTTCTCCCAGCGGTTGACCGTGGAAAAACTCACCCCAAGCTCCCTTGCAAGGGCCTCCTGCGTACGCCCCAGGACAACCCTCAAGCGCGTTATCTCGTCTGCCTTCATTGAATTGTACCCTTAGGGAAACTCTGATTTATTCTTTCTTCCTGTCATTTCGAGCGTAGCGAGGAATCTTATTGCTTGATAATTTAACAGGCTCTTCGCCGTTTTATGTGGGTAGATTTTAACCCACGAGTTCTACTTCAGCCTTGTCTGGCGCGGCTTTTATGAGTTTCTTGCTCTTTGAAAACTTGACACGTTTGTCTTGAGGGTGTAATGTATTCGTCATGAA
>JACRCM010000120.1 GCA_016219025.1 Deltaproteobacteria bacterium
AACTTCGAGAAGGTAAAGACCCGGCTTCTGCGCTACGTGGTCGTCGACCATTTCAGCGGCGCGTTTTTCTTCCGTTACTACGACACCACCGGCGAGACGCAGGACAACCTGTATGAGTTCCTCAAGGAGGCTTGGGGCAAAAAGGCGGACGCAAAGATGCCCTTCCGGGGTGTGCCGTTCAACTTGCTCATGGACTCCGGCGCCGCGAACAAATCCCGCGCCATCGTCGCCATGCTCGAGCGTCTCGGCGTAAACATCCCAAAGGGCAGGCCCTACAACCCGCAGAGGCAGGGCGCGGTCGAGACCATGCACGAGACGCTTGAGGCGTGGTTTGAAAGCGGCCTGCGCATACAACCGGCGTTTGACGTAGTTACGCTCAACGCATGGGCGGACGACTGGTCAATCAGGTTTCAGGCCGCCAAGGCGCACACCCGCACCGGGATGCCCAGGACGCAGTGCTGGTTGATGATACAGCCCTCGGAACTCAGGGAGCTGCCGTCCGAGGAGCTCATGCAGGACTTTTTTGCGAACCCGGAGGAAGACTGCCCCGTATACGGCGACTACTCGATTAGATTCCGGGGCAAGGTCTTCGGCGTAAAACACGTCGAAGGCATCGCCCCGCGCACGAAGGTGAAGGCGATATTGAAACCCTTCAAGTGGCTGGATGAGAAGATCGTCGTCGCGCACAACGGGGCGGTTTATGAATGCTCATCCATAGAGACACTCCCGGCTTCCCTCGGCGGCTTCCGCGCCGACGCGGCGGTCATCGGCGCGAATTACAAGGCCCAACCCGAGACGCTCACGCAACAGGCGAAGAAGCGCTTCGAGAACATGGCCTACGGCGAGGAGAAAAAGAAAGGCGCGGTACCCTTCGAGGGGCTTCGCGTCTTCGGCCACCACGCTGACGCGGTCGAGGGCCTCGCGTTCATGCCGAGGGAGGGCACGCCGTTTGAGACCGACAGGCCCGCAGCCCCGGCGCGCATATCCATTACGCAGTTTTTCAAGGAACTGAAAAACGCCATAGGCGTGATACCAGCGAAACTCAACGAGGAGCTTCGCGCGCGCTACGGCGAAACCATAGACAGAAAGGAGGCGGAGGAGGAGATACGGAGACAGAGGGATGGCGCAGGTGAAAAGACGCAAGAGCTTAAGGAGGCGACGGCGTAAAGGAGGTGGTTCGGATGGCGACTGCGAAGGTGATTTACGGAATGCGATTTCAACCCATAGCGCTAAAGGCCCTTGTAACCGACTGCGACATCAAGCAGAGCGACATCGCCAAACTCGCCGGCGTATCGCGCCCGGCGGTCAATCTCGCAATCAACCGCGGTTACATGCCGGAGAGGAAGAAGGACTTCCGCGAGATAGTGGAAGAGAAGATACGACAGACCCCTAAGGCCATGCAGTGGCTTTTGGCGCGAGGGCGCAAGGTGGAAGACGTATGGGAGCCGCTCGGCCGCGATTTGAGGAATATAAGCCCGGCGGGCGCCGGGGCGAGAGCGGCGGCCACAAAGAAGCGCGCGGCAATAACGGCCGGCAACCCGAACGCCGTAACCATAAACTGGGAGGTTGAGATGATACAGGAGGAAACAAAGCGGCACTTTAAATTATTCAAAAACCCGTTCTTGCACGACATCCTCGAGGAGAAGGACATCTACATGACCGACGAGCACCGCTATATTGAGGCCTCGATGCTCGACGCGGCCAAGCACGCGGGCTTTCTGGCGATAGTCGGCGAGGTGCAGTCGGGCAAGTCCGTGATACGCCGCAAGGTGGTCATGGCCCTCCAGCGCGACGACAACATGCGCGTGATATTCCCGGCCATCGTGGACAAGACGCGCGTCACCGCGACGTCCCTCGGCGACGCGATAGTGTCCGATATCTCCGACGAGAAGGCCAAGATTCGTCAGGAGCAGCAGGCCCGGCAGGTGCACAGGCTGCTTCTCAACCGCCACAAGCAGGGCTACAGGCACGTTCTGATAATCGAGGAGGCGCACGATCTGCCCTTGAGCGTCCTGAAGCTCCTTAAGAGATTCTACGAGCTCGAGGATGGGTACGAGAAACTCCTCGGCATCATACTCATCGGCCAGCCGGAGCTGCGCGACAAGCTGCACGAGGGCAACCACCCGGATATGCGCGAGGTCATACGCCGCGTGCAGCTCTCGGAGATAAAGGGCCTTAACGGCGACCTCAAGGGGTATCTCGGCTTCAAATTCAAGCGTATCCAGTCCGACGTCTCGAAGGTCTTCGCCGACGGCGCGATAGAGGCCCTGAGTAGACGTATGCAGGTAAAGGACCAGCGGACGGGCAAGACCATCTCGAACGCGTACCCGGGCCTCGTCAACAATTACGCGGCAAAGGCCATGAACCTCGCCTTCGAAATGGGCGAAAAAATAGTGACGGAAGCAGTGGTGAACGCAATCTAATCTCCTCCCCTTATTATAGGGGGAGGCTGGGAGGGGTTACGAATGTCAACGCTTGCAGATATCGAGAAAAAGACGCAGACCTACGCCGAAGCGCGCGAACTGCTCACGGAGCGCGTCCGGGCGCTCAAGGAAGAGCTTGAACTGATTAAGGGCGCGAAGCTCCCCGGCATCAAAAAGACACTTGCAAAGGTCGCAGAGGCCGAGGCTATGCTGCGCGCCGCCATAGAGGAGTCCCCGGAATCCTTTGCGAAACCGAAGACACAGATATTCCACGGCGTCAAGGTCGGCTACATAAAGGCCAAAGGCGCCATCACATGGGAGGACGCGGACACGGTGGTGCGTCTTATATTCAAGCACTTCTCG
>JACRCM010000119.1 GCA_016219025.1 Deltaproteobacteria bacterium
CGAAGCCCTTCGAGTCTATCTCAAGCATGGTCAGGCCATGCTCGGCGACCTCTTTGGTAATCACGCCCTGCGCCTTGACCTGCGCGAAGTCGCGCACCCGGCGCAGGAGCCTGTTCGCCACCCTGGGCGTGCCCCGCGACCTTCCGGCTATCTCGGCTGCGCCGTCCGGGGTCATCTCTATGCCGAGTATCCGGGCCGAACGGGTGACTATGGTGGTAAGCTCCGCCGGGTTGTAGAGGTCGAACCTCAATATCACGCCGAAGCGGTCTCGCAGGGGCGAGGTGAGAAGCCCGGCGCGGGTCGTGGCGCCGATAAGCGTGAACGTCGGTATCTCAAGCCGCACCGAGCGCGCCGACGGGCCCTGGCCTACCATAATGTCGATATGATAGTCCTCCATCGCCGGATAAAGTATCTCTTCTATCGTATTGGAAAGTCTGTGGATTTCGTCTATGAATAGGACATCCTTGTGTTCGAGGTTGGTGAGCTGGGCCGCGAGGTCTCCGGCCTTTTCTATGACCGGGCCGGAGGTGGTCTTGACGTTGCTGCCGAGCTCGTTGGCGATGATGTGCGCCATCGTCGTCTTGCCGAGACCCGGCGGGCCGTAAAACAGGACGTGGTCGAGCGCCTCCCCCCTCGCCTTCGCGGCCTCGACAAAGACCTTTAGGTTCTCCTTGAGCCTGTCCTGTCCGACAAAATCGTCGATGAGGCGCGGCCTGAGGGTCTCCTCGAAACGGTCTTCGTCGGCGAGTTTAACCGGGATTATGTCGCGGTCGGTCATGCCTTGTAGTTGCCGATTCATCGGCGTATTTATTATTCAGCTTAAAGACGCCCATAAATGGGCAACTACGATTTCGAGAGGCGGCGGAGCGATTCCTTGAACAACTCCTCGAACCCATAACCCGTCTGGAGCGCGGCCTTTGCCTTCTTGACAGCCTCAGCCGCCTCCGCGCCCTTATAACCGAGGTTGCCGAGGGCCGAGATTACGTCGGCGCAAAGCCCGTCCGGCCGGGCCGCAGGGGGCGCGCTTGCCGCAAGCGACCTGACCTTGTCCTTAAGCTCGAGGATGAGCCTCTCCGCGGATTTTACGCCAATGCCGGGTATGGACGAGAGCCGCGCCTTGTCGCCGGTTGATATGGACGAGACGAGTTCTCCCACGCCTATGCCTGAGAGGATGTTCCGCGCAAGGCGCGGGCCTACGCCCGACGTTGATATGAGGAGGCGGAACGCCTCAAGCTCCTCGCCGGTCAAAAAACCGTAGAGTTGTATGGCGTCGTCCGTGAGGCGCGTGTGCACGCATAGCGCCACCGGGCCGTTCACGTCAGGCAGTTTATAGAAAGTGGACAGCGGTATGAGGCACTCGTATCCCACCCCGCCTACGTCTATAATCGCCGATTCGGTCGTCTTGCGTATGAGTGTGCCGCTAAGATGGGCTATCATTCGGTTATCCGGTTATCGGCAAGAACCATGCGCCGCGTCTATCCCCGGCCTCCAGTGGTGTATGTGGCAGATGGCCACGGCAAGGGCGTCGGCGGCGTCGGCCTTCAATTTGGCGTCGGTCTTGAGGAGGAGGCCCACCATCTTCTGTATCTGCGTCTTCTCTGCCCCGCCGTACCCGACCGCTGCCAGCTTGACCGTCCTCGGCGAATACTCGTAGACCGGCAGGCCGAACGTCGCGGCCGAGAGGAGCGCCACGCCCCTTACGTGCCCGAGTATCGAGGCGCTGCGGACGTTCTTTGCAAAGAAGAGCGACTCCACGGCCATGGCGTCGGGCCTGGCGCCCTCTATTATCCCGTTTATGCCGTTTGAAATCGTCAGAAGACGGCCGGGAAAAGACAACTTGGAGTTTAATGAAATAACCCCGTCGCAGACGTGGACAAGGCCGTGGTTGCCGCCTTTTTCCACGACTCCGTAGCCCAGTTTTATGCTTCCGGGGTCTATGCCGAGGACTCGCATTATCTGCTTACGCCATCTCCGCCATTTCTTCGGCCGATATGTCGAAGTTGGCGTAGACGTTCTGGACGTCGTCGAGGTCTTCGAGCTCCTCCATGAGGTTCAGGACCTGCCTTGCGGCCTTGCCCTCGACCTTGACGAGCGTCTTCGGAACCATCTCGATGTCAGCTGACGAATATTTTATCCCGGCGGCGTCGAACGCGGCCTTTACCTTGATGAAGTCCTGATGCGGGGAGTAGACCTCGTAGACCTTGTCCTCGTCATTCGTAAACACGTCCTCGGCCCCGGCCTCGAGCGCGGCCTCCATGATGCGCTCCTCGGTCACCGCGCCCATGTCGACTATGAAGACCCCGCGCTTGTCGAATAGATACGCGACCGAGCCGCTGGTGCCGAGACCGCCGCCCGATTGCGTAAAGGCGTGGCGCACCTCGGAGGCGGTCCGGTTCTTGTTGTCGGTCATATACGCCACGAGCACCGCCACGCCCCCGGGGCCGTAGCCCTCATACATGCCCTCCTCGTAGTTGACGTTCGCAAGCTCTCCGGCACCCTTCTTTACGGCACGGTCGATGTTGTCGGCGGGAAGCGAGCTGGCCTTTGCCTTCTCGATGGCCGTCCTGAGGCGCGGGTTCCCGCCGGGGTCGGAGCCGCCGACCTTCGCCGCGACCATTATCTCCCTTACCAGCTTGGTGAAAATCTTTCCCCGCTTCGCGTCGATCGCGGCCTTCTTATGCTTTATATTAGCCCACTTGGAATGCCCGGACATACGTTACCCCCCGTTATTATCCATGCGTGAAATAGATTATTTTACCTTGACTTAATACCATAAAAAGACGGGGATTGCAAATGGAGAGTCGGCGCGGATGCCGCGCCTGCCGTCTGTCAACGGCGCAATTTCACGCAATATGGACAATAAGCATGGAAAATGGTAGCCTGCTAAGACTTCTAAGGCATATAGGACAAACCGG
This sequence comes from Deltaproteobacteria bacterium, assembly GCA_016219025.1. Taxonomy (GTDB): domain Bacteria; phylum Desulfobacterota; class GWC2-55-46; order GWC2-55-46; family GWC2-55-46; genus JACRNO01. The sequence goes on from JACRCM010000119.1 coordinate 2,916, forward strand.
TGATCAATACAGATGCAAACAGGAAATGTAACGGCGCGCCGTGTAAAAATACGGATGCCCTTGCAGGGCGGTTACTCCCTGTAAGGGCATGGCCTGCGAAATCTTTCTTGTTGAGAGAAGTTTTGCAGGCGCCGGTCGGTTACACCGGTAATATATATATCACATCAGTATGATCCATGCAAGAAAAAAAATCGCTTCGAGGAGGAGGACATGACTGAAGAGATCAAGATCCTTGGATTGGACATCGGGCCGAACTCGGTGGGGTGGGCGCTTATCGGATGCGTCGGGACGAGCGACGCGCCTGGGCGCCTCATAGACGCAGGCGTCCGCGTCTTTGCCGAGGGGGTTGACAGGACGCCGCAGGGCTTAGAGCAGTCAAAAAACGCGGCGCGCCGCATGGCGCGCTCCGCGCGCAGGGTACACCAGAGGCGCAACCGGAGGAAGGCCTCGCTCAAGGCCGTCCTGCAGAAGGCCGGACTCCTGCCGGTAGAGGCGGACGCCCTTGCCATGACGATGAAGGAAGACCCCTATGCGCTCAGGGCAACCGGGATAAAGGAAAAGCTTGAGCCGTTTCAGGTTGGCCGCGCCCTCTACCACATCGCCCAGCGCAGGGGTTTCAAGAGTAATCGCAAATCGGAAAAGAGCAAGGATGACGGCGACGTCCAGAAGGGCATCGATAGCATACGGGACAGGATGATAGAGGCCGGTTCCGCCACTCTCGGCGAATATCTTGCAAAGGGGCGCGGCGCGGGCGAGCGCATTCGCGGCCAATACACGCACCGCGGCATGTATGAAGACGAGTTCAACCGCCTGTGGGAGAGGCAGGGCGGGTATCATCCGGCCGCGCTCACCGAGGCCGCGCGCAAGGACGCGCACAACGCCGTCTTCTTCCAGCGCCACTACGATATAAGGGAACGCTGGGGCAAGGACCTCGAAGGACTCCCCAAGGGCGCCAACGCCCATCGCGCGCCGGAGCTCGGGCCGTGCGAATACGAGAAAGACGAAAAGAGAAGCCCGCGCGCGACATGGCACGCCCAGCGATTCCGCCTCCTCCAGAAGGTCAATGACCTGCGCGTCACGGATACGGAGACAGGCGAGATACGAGGGCTTGAACCAGCTGAGCGGGCTAAACTCATAGACGGCCTCGGACAGAAGAAGGAACTCCCGTTCGATGAAATGCGCAAACTCCTCGGCCTGTCCGCATCCAGCAGGTTCAACCACGAGGGCGGCAAGAACAAGAAGCTCAAAGGCAACTCTACCGAATGGAACCTGCGCGTGGCTTTAAAGAAGGGGTATGACGGCCTCAACGCGGACAGGGCGGACAGGCGCGACGAGATGATAACGGCCCTTATAGAAGAGGAGGATGAGGACAGACTCCTGCAAAAGGCAGAGAGGGAGTGGGGCCTCGACAAGAAGGCCGCCGAGAGGCTCGTCAAGTCCAGACTCGAAGGCGGGTACCTGCACCTCTCTGTAAAGGCGCTCAAGAGACTCCTTCCTTTCCTTGAGGAGGGCAAGGACTACATGGCGGCCGTGGAGGCCGCGGGCTACGAGAGGAAAGACCAGCGCGGCGTGTGCACGAAGGGCAAGCTCCTGGTAACCGACCTCCCCACGCACACCAACCCGCTCGTAGGCGCGTCTTTGCATCAAGTAAGAAAGGTAGTCAACGCGGTAGTCAGGACATACGGCGGCGCGCCGCACATCATCCGCGTCGAGCTTATCAGGGAACTCAAGGCCGATGCCGAGAGGCGGGAAGAGATGATATGGGAGCAACGCGACAACGAAAAGATTAATAACGAGGCAAAGAGGCGGCTCACGGAGGAGTTCGGCGTGGAGGACCCGACTGGCGAGGACGTGCTTAGGCTCAGGCTCTGGGAGGAATGCAAGCGCGAATGCCCCTACACCGGCAGGCCGATTCCGAAGGAGGCCCTCCTTGACCCGGAGGCAGTTGAGGTCGAGCACATCATCCCGCACACGCGCTCCCTAAATAACTCTTACATGAACAAAACGCTCTGTTGGACCGGCGAGAACAGGGCGAAGTCCGACAAGACGCCGTGGGAGTTCTACAGCCACGACGAAGACCGTTGGCACGGGATAATAAAACGCGCCTCCCGCCTGCCTGATAAGAAGAAGGAACGTTTCTTCATGAAGGAGGTGCCTGACGACTTCATAAGCCGCCAGTTGAACGACACTGCCTACATAGCAAGGGAGGCGCGCTCTCTACTCGAAAAGGTCTCAGGCAAGGATAACGTTCAGGCCGCCACCGGCGGCTCTACGGCAGAGATGAGGAGGCTTTGGGGGCTAAACAGCGTCCTTGGCGGCAGAGGCGCCAAGAACCGTGACGACCACCGGCACCACGCGGTCGACGCCATAGTCGTCGCGCTCACCACGCACCGCATCCTGAAAGAAGTCAGCGCCGCGTCCAAGAGGGGCAGGCGCATCAGGGACTTTCCAGCGCCGTGGCATGGGTTCAGGGACGAGGTCAAGGAGAAGATGACCGGCATAGTCGTCTCTCACAGGGTGAGGCGCAAGGTTAGCGGGCCTTTGCACGAGGAGACGAACTACGGGAAGCTCAAAAAGAAAAACGAGAAAGGCTACCCACTCTATGCGAACCGCAAGTCCTTGCAGGACTTGAAACCGACGGAGATGGAGAAGATCGCGGATAAGAACGTCCGCGAGGTCATAGTCAACCACCTCAAGGCGCACGGGGTAGACCTCGAGGCTAAGGGTTGCGAGAGGACCCCTATGTGGAAGATGGCTATGGGCAAGGACAACCCACCTTATATGCCCAACAGGAAAGGCGCGCGAGTGCCTATCAAGAAGGTGCGTCTCCACAGGACGTCAGGCGTAATGATAGACCTTGGATACCGCGCGGTCGAGCCGGGAAAAAACCACCACGTCGTGATATTCGAGCACACGGAGGGAAAGAAGAAGGGCCAATGGGACGGGGATGTCGTGTCGCTGTTCGAGGCGGCGAGGCGGTTGGAGGAGGCGCGGCGCGGCAAGACCAATGTGCCTGTCATAAGGCGCGACGTGGGAGAAGGCAAGAGGTTCGTGATGTCGTTGTCGATAGGCGATATGGTACGAATAGGCGCAGGAACTTCCGCGCAATACTGGAAAGTGCAGAAGATGGACGCAAATAAACAAATAGCCCTCCGTCCCCAGACTTACGCTGGCAAGGTCAGCGATTCGGATAGGTTTCCGCTTATTCTCAGAAAAAACCCCAAGACCCTCGGCGAGATTGAAGGCGGATGCGTCAAGATCACGGTAGACCCTCTTGGCAGGGTGACGGAGGCCCATGATTAAGCGGTGCATAGACGTCTCAGGCGCGCCTTATCACATCTCGATAAGCGACAGCCAGATAGTGCTGAGGCATGGATCCGGAGAGGCCGCTCGGATACCTGCCGAAGACCTCGGCGTCATAGTGGTGGACCACCCCGGCGTGACTTATTCCCACGCGGCGCTCAACGCCATGCTTGAGAACAACGTCTGCCTTGTTGTCTGCGGACAGAACCACCACCCGGCGGGACTGCTCCTGCCCGTGGAGGGGCACACGGTTCAGGCCGAGATCATGGCCATGCAGTCCATGGCATCCGGGCGCCTCAAGGACGGCCTCTGGAAGGAGGTGATAAAGGCGAAGATAACGAATCAGGCGGCGGTTCTCGGCTTTGCCGGCACAGAGACCGGCGGCCTCAAGGCGCTCGCGGGCCGCGTAAGGTCGGGAGACATCGGCAACGCCGAGGCCCAGGCCGCGCGGAGGTACTGGCGGCTCCTCTTCGGGGATGACTTTCGGCGGGACAGAGACGGGGCCTTGCCCAACGGGTTTTTGAATTACGGCTATACCGTGCTCCGCGCCGCCGTGGCCCGCTCCGTATGCGGGGCCGGACTGCACCCGTCATTCGGCATCCACCACCGCAACCGGTACAACGCTTATGCCCTGGCCGACGACATCATGGAGCCATACAGACCGATGATGGATATGGAGGTCGTACGGCTGTGGGAGAAAGGCGGGGAGTTCCGCGCGGCAAAGGCCCGTCTCCTTGGCGTGCTGGCGGCGCCCGTTGAGATGGACGGCAAGAGGCTTCCTCTCATGGCCGCCTTGCAGCGGACGGCCGCTTCATTCAGGAGGGCGATCACGGGCGAGGAGAAGGGATTGGAGATACCAGGGCCGATCATGGCCGACGACGAGGAGGATGGCAAATGATATTCGGAGGGATGAGATCGATGTGGCTCATAGCTATGTTCGACATGCCAACGGAGACGAAGATACAGCGGGACGACTACGTCCGGTTCAGGAAGGGCATCATGAAGGACGGCTTTTCAATGATGCAGTATTCGGTCTACATACGCCACTGCGCGAGCGAGGAGAACGCGGCAGTCCATCACCAGCGCATCCGCGCCTGCCTCGCCCCCGAGGGCGAGGTGCGCGTCCTTGCTATAACCGACAAGCAGTTCGGACGGATGCAGGTCTTCGTGGGAAAGAAGAGGAGACCCGCGCCGAGCGCGCCCACGCAGATAGAGTTATTCTGAGCGGCAGGACATCCCTTGCCATGCGGCTATAAAGGCTTTCAAAATTAAAATCCCCCGCAACGGCGCGTGGAATTTTAATTTTGAATGCCATGGCAAAAAGACTAAGACCATAACGATACCGGCAATAGCCTGTTTTCAAAAACAAAAGGGCCGCTCCATGATCTGAAGCGGCCCTTTTGCGCGCGCGCAAACGTCGATTTCTTTCACCTTTTCAACCGGTTATGCGAGACGCGGTGTAACCGACCGACGTCTGCGCACAACTCACAACCAAGGTCGCCCTGCAGGTTCACCCAGTTGAGGTGTAACCGACCGACGTCTGCGCACAACTCACAACTCATAACCTTCGTTGTTTTGCGGGATAGTGGGTGTAACCGACCGACGTCTGCGCACAACTCACAACCCAGAGAACTCGGCATAACCCCGGACTACGGGTGTAACCGACCGACGTCTGCGCACAACTCACAACTTAGAGCACGCCAATACCAGTGGTCAATGAGGTGTAACCGACCGACGTCTGCGCACAACTCACAACCCAAGACCTGCTCTTGCGGCAAAAGGTCGGGGTGTAACCGACCGACGTCTGCGCACAACTCACAACTGCACAACTCAACTTGGCATTGCGGCATGCACTGTAAAGGCTCATGGCGGGGCCTCCCATTGAACCCCGCATAGCGATCCGTCCAGCACCACTTTCCGGGACAAAAGCCCGTGCCTAAAACAACTCTCGGTGACGGAAAGTGGTGCTGGACGTCCTACGGCCGGGAGAATAGCACCGTGTCACATGAGCCTCTAACTTAAGATTAACATCCAAGAAGATAAAAATCAAGACTTACAAAATACCTTGCCCCTCCTTTGTCGGCGCGGGTTGGACGCCATCGGACGGCATAGCGGCCTCAGCCGGGCTTACCGCCTCCTCGTAGTCAGGCTCGATTATCCCGCGTCTTAGCATTATCGAGTATACGAACTCAGCGCGGGACGCGACGTAAGGCTGGTCTCCGGCGGGGTTGAGCTTACGCGGGGACGGCAGGACTACAGCGAGCCGGCACGCCTCCATCGGGGTCAGGTCCGCCGCGGACTTGCCGAAATAAAGGCGGGAGGCGGCCTCGGCCCCGAAGACGCCGTCGCCCCACTCGACCACGTTGAGATATATCTCCAGTATCCTCCTCTTGGAAAGGTTCCTCTCTATCTTCCACGTTATCACCGCCTCCTTGACCTTGCGCAGCGGACTCTTCGCGGGGGACAGATAGAGGTTCTTGGCGAGCTGCTGGCTGATAGTCGAGCCGCCCGCCTTGAACTTACCCGCCTGTATGTCCTTCTCAACGGCCTTTTTCATGGCCTCGAAGTCGAACCCCTCGTGCTCGTAGAACTTGTCGTCCTCGGCTATGACCACGGCCTTTGCGAGGTACGGAGAGATCGCCGCGAGAGGCGCCCAAGCCTGCTGGATATTGACCTTGCGCCCCTTGGCTTTACCCTCGGCCTCGCGCAACTCCATCATCGCGGTCTTCTTAGGGTTCTCTTTTTTGAGATTGGAGACCGACGGGATGAAGACGAGATACGAGGCCGCCGCCACGGCGATAACGGCGGCAAAGATGTATAGGATTTTTTTCATGTTGGCAATGCAGACCGGTATGCAAAAAGGCTCGCGGACGCGAACCGCGAGCCTTTTTACTTTACCATCAAAAAGACAACTCCCCCCCACCCCCCTCTTGTCCGCATGAAACGCGCGGTCAAGAGGGGGAGTTTTTCTAATACCCCATCTTGTCTTTTAAATATTTTTATGCGATTGGCTGTCCCCTACCTTATATCGCACACGCCTTCCGGGCGCCCGAAGAACTCCTCCATGAACGCCTTGCAGTCGTCCACAAGGAGGCCGGACTCTCCGGCCTCGCGCTCGGAGAAGAAGGCGCTGCCGCACTGCTGGGCGTTGACCCCGCCCGTATAGAGCGCGAACGGCACCGGGTCAGACGTATGCGTCTTGAGCGCGATTGGGGTCGGGTGGTCGGTAAGCGCAAGCACCCTGTACTCCGCGAACCTCGTAAGCCCCTTCAATACCCTGCCCACGACCTCGCGGTCGAAGTCCTCGATGGCCTTGAGCTTGTCCTTCAGGTTCCCGTTATGCCCGGCCTCGTCCGGGGCCTCGACGTGCACGCAGACGAATGCCTTGGTCTCAAGCGCGGCAAGGGCATGTTCGGCCTTGCCCCTGTAGTTGGTGTCGATATAGCCCGTGACGCCCGGCACCTTCAAGACCTCAAGCCCGGCGTAGATGCCTATGCCCTTCATCAGGTCTACGGCGGATATTATCGCGCCGTCTATGCCGAACCGCTCTTTCATGGTCGGCATGGCCGGGGCCTTGCCCTGGCCCCAGAGCCAGATCGAGGTCGCGGGCTTCCAGCCCGCCTCCACGCGCTTTCTGTTGACGGGGTGGTCTTTCATCACATCCTGAGAGAGCGCCATGAGCCTTGCTATCTTATCCGCGCCGTTGCCCTTTGGCAGATGACCCGCTATGTCCTTGTCGGATATGTCGTGCGGGGGCGTGGTCTTGAGCTTGTCCGGCCCGTTCTCCCAGACCATGAGGTGCCTGTAAGAGGTGCCCGTATAGAACCTGACCCCCTCGCCCCTTAGCCCCTTGTCGAGCGACTTGATAATGCAGTCGGCCTCTTCCGTGGATATGTGGCCGGAGCTGTAGTCGTCCATTATGACCGAGCCGCCCTTGTCCGCGAGCGTGACGAGGTTGCACCTGAAGGCGACGTCGGTTGGGGATAGCTTTACCCCTATCGAGGCGGCCTCAAGGGGCGACCTGCCGGAGTAATACTTGGCCGGGTCGTACCCGAGGATGCTCAGGTTGGCAACGTCGCTCCCAGGCGGATACCCAGGCGGCACCGTGGCGAAGAGGCCGAAGGTGCCGCTCCCGGCGAGCGAGTCGAGGTTGGGCGTGGGGGCGAACTCCAGAGGCGTCTTGCCGCCGAGCGAGTCTATCGGATAATCGGCCATGCCGTCGCCGATGAGTATTACGTATTTCATCTCTCTCCCCTTCTGAACTCGTCCTGAATCCTGACGATACGGGCCGGGCATTTTTTACGCAGGAGCGCGCCCATGTAGAGCCACTTGAGCCGGAGCGCGAGAGGCTTCTTCCCATACTCCCTTAACGCTTCCCTGGTCGGATGATACTCGAAACCGCCGTCTTTAGCCTTTTTCATGTGAAAGTCCCTTGATTGCCAGTATATCGGACTTATCCTGCTTCCGGCCCGCCGCCTCTTTCATCTTTATCAAGCCGCCAGCGGAGATAAGCGGCACGGCTACGTCTTCGAGCGCTATGCGCGTCATGCCTTTCTTTGCCTCTTCATAATCCACCGGGGCGTCTATTATGACATCTATCTCTGAGATCGCCCATCCCGGATTTACCAGATTGAACGCCTTCATGTTTTTATCCCTTATCCATTCTTCCCGCTTCGCGCCGTCCGCGAAGTCCATGATGTCCACCGGGACCTTGGGCTTGAACCCCCAGCTCTTCAACAGCGAAAGGAACGCCCTGAGATTATCGTCCTTGAGGTCGAGGAGGACGTCGAGGTCGTAGGTCATCCTCGGAACGCCGTGCAGGTTCATGGCTATGCCCCCGACCACGACATACCTTATGCCATGCTCGTTGAATTTACGGAATATCCAGAGATAGTCGCGCATTCAGGGAAAAAGGTTGTCGTGGACGGTTACCGGTTTAATGATAATTCTTCCTTCTCATTCACCGATAACCGATAACCGGTTTACAGCCCCATCACCTTCAATATCTTCTTCGTGTCCGCGGCCACCTTGACCGGCTTGGCCGAGGAATTTATCGCGGTGTTCGGGTCTTTGAGGCCGTGGCCGGTAAGCGTGCAGACGATGGTGTCGCCGTCGGCGAGCACACCCTCGTTCTTCATCTTTATAGCGCCGGCCACCGAGGCCGCCGAGGCCGGCTCACAGAATACGCCCTCGCGCGAGGCCACGAGCTTGTACGCCTCTATTATCTCGTCGTCCGTGACCGAGCCTATGGTCCCGCCGCTTTCGTCGCGAGCGGCAAGGGCCGCGTCCCACGACGCCGGGTTGCCTATCTTTATAGCCGTGGCGATCGTCTCCGGCTCCTCGACCGGATGTCCGAGGACTATGGGCGCGGCCCCTTCGGCCTGAAAACCCATCATCTTGGGCAGATTCGATAAAATCCCCTTGGCCCTGTACTCCTTGTACCCCTTCCAGTACGCGGTGATGTTCCCGGCGTTGCCGACCGGCAGGAAATGATACGTCGGCGCGTAGCCGAGGTGCTCGACCACCTCGAAGGCCGCGGTCTTCTGCCCCTCGATCCTGTACGGGTTTATCGAGTTGACAAGCGTCACCGGATGGTCTTCCGACACCTCTTTTACTATCTCCAGCGCCTCATCGAAGTTGCCCTTTATCTGCAATACGAACGCGCCGTGCATCATGGCCTGCGAGAGCTTGCCGAGCGCTATCTGGCCGTCCGGCACGAGGACATACGCCTTCATCCCGGCCCTTGCCGCGTAAGCGGAGGCGGCGGCGGACGTGTTGCCGGTCGAGGCGCATATAACGGCCCGCGAACCTTCCTCTCTCGCCTTTGACACGGCGAACGTCATGCCCCTATCCTTGAACGAGCCGGTAGGGTTCAGCCCCTCGAACTTGAAGAGCACGCGGATGGAGCCGAAGACGTCCTTGAGGTTCACCATCTCGATGAGCGGCGTGTTCCCCTCAAGGAGCGTCGTTATGGCCTCGTCGCTTATCTCCGGGAGAAAGTCCCTGTACTCGTTTATAATCCCGGCCCAAAGCCCTTTTCTTGTCAACTGCACGAATGCACTCTCCTCCATGACGTATATTCCATAAGATGCGGCCCCACGGCGCGAAGGCCCTTACAACCCGCCCAGGTTTTTCATATCGGGTTCCTGCCGTGCCGCTTACAACCCGCCCAGGTTTTTCATATCGGGTTCCTGCCGTGCCGCCTACAACCCGCCCAGGTTTTTCATATCGGGTTCCTGCCGTGCCGCTTACAACCCGCCCAGGTTTTCCTCAATCCTTATATATACTACCTTTTCGAGTATTAAATCAAGCCTCTCTATCTCTTCGATGGCAGAGCGGAGCTCGCGTTCGAGGGCGTGGTGCGTGACGACCACGAGCGGCACGGCCCCGCCGATCTTCCTGTCCTTCTGTATGACCGAGAGGATGCTTATATTGTGGGCGCCGAGCACTCCGGATATCTTCGAGAGGGCGCCTGGTTTGTCTATCACCGAGAAACGGAGATAATACGGTATCTCAAGACCGTCCATATCCTTTATGCGCACATCCTTTACCGCCTCGTCCATGAACGAGAGCGCCGGGACGCGCTGCGCCGCGCCGTTCGTGATGTTGCGGCATAAGTCCATCACGTCGGCCACGACCGCGCTCGCCGTGGGCATCATGCCGGCCCCAAGCCCCTGCAAAAATACCGGCCCCACCGCGTTGCCGCGCAGGGCTATGGCGTTGTATACGCCGTCGACCGCCGCGAGCGGGTGCGCCGCCGGGATCATCGTCGGGTGGACTCTCGCCTCGCATTTGCCGTCAACGGACTTTGCGATGGCGAGGAGCTTTATCCTGTAGCCGAACTCCTTTGCGAACTTTATGTCGAGGGCGCTTATCTTCGTAATCCCCTCGGTATATATGTCGGCCAGCTTTATCCGCGTGCCGAAGGCGAGGTTTATCAGTATGGCGAGCTTGTGCGCTGTGTCCGTCCCCTCGATGTCGTAGGCCGGGTCGGCCTCGGCGTAGCCCTTCTCCTGCGCCTTCCTGAGCACGTCCTCGAACTTGCCGCCGTCGTTCGTCATCTTGGAGAGGATGTAGTTGGCCGTGCCGTTGATGATGCCGTAGATCGACTCGACCTTGTTGGCGGCAAGCCCCTCCCTTAGCGCCTTTATTACCGGTATCCCGCCGCCCACGCTCGCCTCGAAGTATACGTCGCGGTTGCGCTCTGCGGCCCGCTTGAATATCTCTGCCCCGTGCGTTGAGAGGAGCGCCTTGTTCGCCGTGACCACGTGCTTGCCCGCGTCCAGCGCGGCCAGGATGAATTCTTTCGCCACGCCCGTGCCGCCTACAAGCTCGATGACAATGGCTATGTCCGGGTCGTTTATTACGTCGTACGCGTCTTTTGTAAGGACGCCTTCGTCGAGCTTTACGCCCCTGTCGCGCTGGGTGTCGGAGTCGGCGACGCGCTTGAGTCTCAGCTCAACCCCGAGCCTGTCCCGTATGACCCCGGCATTTTCCTTGATAACCCTGACGACGCCGGTGCCTACCGTGCCGAGGCCGATTAGACCTGCGTTTATGACGCGCTTCTCCACTCTCGTCTCCCCTTAACCATCCTCAACGTCCCTCTTCTTTCTTATGCCTATGTCTGACGCCCTGTTCGAACCGCGCCCTGGCGTCTTTTTCATGGCCGCACGCCTCGCCGAGCCCAAGGCCGCAGGCGATCCTGTAATCGTCCGCCGCCCTGTCTAAGACGCCTATCTCGAAGTATGCCATCGCCCTGTTAAGGCAGGCCTTCGCGTTTTTCGGGGCGAGGCCGAGCCCGGCCGTATAATCGCGTATGGCCTCATCGAAGAGGCCCTTCCTGTAGTATGCGTTGCCGCGCCCGAGGTAGAGGCCGTCGTCGTCCGATTTGTCCCCTATTGCCGAGGCATAATCCGCGATTGCCTTGTCATGCTGTCCCTGGTTGTAATAAGCGCTTGCGCGGTTGCCGTAAGGCGATGCGTCGGATGGTTTAAGCTCAATCGCCCGGCCATAATCGGCTATGGCCTTGTCAATCCTGCCCATCTCATAATAGGCCAGACCGCGGTTGTTGTAGAAAACCGCCTCGCCCGGTTTGAGGAATATCGCCCTTGTCAAATCCTCGACGGCCAAGTCGAACTCGCCCTTATCATAATAGACGTTGGCTCGGTTGACGTAGGCATACGTAAAATCCGGCCTGAGTTCGGCGGCCTTCGAGTAATCCGCTACCGCCCTGTCAAACTCGCCCTTCGCGGCATAGGCGTTGGCGCGGTTATAAAAAGCGGCGTCTGAATCCGGCTTGAGGGCGATGGCATGGGAATACGCCTCGATGGCCGCTCCGAGCTGGTCTTGCTCATACAGCTCAGCGCCCCTATTATTCCAATCGGAATACGTCTCAAGCGGCTTGGGCTCGGCGGCGATGGCATCCGGCGCAATGCCGATGAGGGCGGCAATTAAAAGACAGAGCGCGGATATAGCGCTTACCGGCGTCCGCACTCTACGCAAAGCGGTTAATAGAACTGCTTTGTAAGCCGGTGGACGGTTATCGGTTATCAGCATAAGAATAATTCTTCTTTCACATTCACCGATAACCGATAACTGATTACCGATAACCCCATGCCCAGCCAGAAGCGGGGGGAAGGGCAGGATGGGGGCAGGCGAGACAGTATCTACGCCCCCTCCGGTTTGACGCCGGTCTCGAACGCCTTCTTTATGCACTTGGCCGCCTGACGGATGCGGTGCTCGTTCTCCACGAGCGCGATCCTGACGAACTCGTCTCCGTTCTCGCCGAAGCCTATGCCCGGAGAGACCGCGACCTTCGCCTGATTGAGAAGAAACTTCGAGAACTCTATCGAACGCATCGGCCTGAATTGTTCAGGTATCCGCGCCCATATAAACATCGTCGCCTTGGGCTTTTCTATCTCCCAGCCCGCCTTGGAGAAACTCTCCACGAGGGCGTTCCTCCTCGACTCGTAGAGGCCGCATATCTCCTTGACGCACTCCTGCGGCCCGTTAAGGGCTATTATCGCGGCTATCTGTATGGGCTGGAACATACCGTAGTCGAGGTAGCTCTTTATCCTCGTGAGCGCGCCTATCATCCTCCTGTTGCCCACGGCGAACCCGACCCTCCAGCCGGGCATGTTGTAGCTCTTGGAGAGCGTGAAAAACTCCACGCCCACGTCCTTGGCCCCCGGCGCCTCAAGAAAGCTCGGGGCCCTGTACCCGTCGAAGACTATGTCAGCGTACGCGAGGTCGTGGACGACCATGAGGCC
>JACRCM010000121.1 GCA_016219025.1 Deltaproteobacteria bacterium
GACTCAACAACAAAATACGGGTAATACAACGACGGGCATATGGCATCAGAGATCAACATTATTTGAAACTCAAAGTCCTGACTTCCTTCATCAAGGACCCTTAAAACTCACAAATCTACCCACAGGAAATGGTGAAGACCCACTATGATGTAGTAATTGCCCGTGGCAACGGTCGATGGTATCTTCACCGAGGTCGCCTTCACGTTCGACGCGCCAGGGGCGAGCGCCGGGGTATATCTCTGGCCGAGGTATACGTCGCCCGCGTCAAGCACGGCGTCCGTTGAGAGGTAGATATTGGCGTAGGAGACGACGGAGGCGCCGGTGCCGGTATTGGTAACCGTGTTGTTCACGGTGATATTAGTCCCGCGAATGGCGCTTGAAGGGGCGGAAACGGCGGAAACGGCGAGGTCGGGCGTCGCAATGGTATAGACCTGCGTCGCAACCGCGCTCGCGTTGTATGATCCGTCAACGCCGAAGTAGTTGAGCGTCATGACGCCGCTGATGCCTGCCGGGTCAGCGCATGTCATACCTCCTCTCGGGTCCGGTATGCACGGACTGATGCCCGCAGGGCTTGAGTTGACGGGTATCGGACCCGTGTAGACCGCCGAGGCATTCGTGGGCATAGAGCCGTCAAGCGTGTAGTATATCGTCGCGGCCTCGTTGGCCGTAAGCGTCACTGACTGGGTGGAGTTGACGAGGCCGCCCGCTGGCGAGGCCGTTACGACCGGCGGCGCGCTATCGCCGCTGAGGTATCTTGCAACGGCAAAGTCATAATTGCCGCCATTGTAGACGCCGTTATTAACCCATCCCGCCGCCACGATATTTCCGTCGGGCTGGATGGCGGCGGCAGCGGCCATGGCGCCGTAACCGGCAAATTCCGTCATCACCTTGCCGAGCGCGCCAAAGGACGCATCGAGCGCTCCGTCAGCGTTATAGCGGACAAGGGCAAAATCATAGTAAGGACCGTAATACGAGTCCCACCACATATAAGAGGACCCGGCCGCCACGATCTTCCCGTCGGACTGGATGGCGAGGGCATTGGCGACATCATCATAACCGCCAATATCCGTTGTCGCCATGCCGGCTGCGCCAAAGGACGCATCGAGCGCGCCGTCCGCGTTATAGCGGGCAACGGCAAAATCATACCCGATGTTATTCCATAGATAGCCATTCCATACATACCCCCCAGTCCTCCCGGCCGCCACGATCTTTCCGTCGGACTGGATGCCAAGGGCGCTGGCGGAGTCACTGGAACCTCCAAAATCCGTCAGCGCGACGCCGCCTGCGCCGAAGGACGCATCGAGCGCGCCGTCCGCGTTATAACGGACAACGGCAAAATCCCCCGCGTAATCCCCGGCCGCCACGATCTTTCCGTCGGACTATATGCCAAGGGCATTGGCCGAGGCGCCATGCGCGGCAAAAACCGTCGTCACGATGCCGCCTGCGTCGAAGGACGCATCAAGCGCGCCGTCAGCGTTATAACGGACCAGGACAAAATCCCCCGTATAACCCACGGCCGCCACGATCTTCCCGTCGGACTGGATGGCGACGGCATTGGCCACGGTGCCATACGCGCCAAAGCCAGTCGTCACGACGCCGCCTGCGCCGAAGGACGCATCGAGCGCGCCGTCAGCGTTGTACCGGATAAGGGCAAGATCATAGTTTGCGCCATTTAAAGTCCTCCCTGCCGCCACGATCTTTCCGTCGGACTGGATGGCGATGGCACGGGCGTCATCATCAGAAGCGCCAATATCCGTTGCCACCCTGCCGCCTGCGCCGAATGCCGCATCAAGCCCGCCATCCAGGGCGTAAGACCGGCCCGCAATCATACATATCGCGGCAATTGCCAAAAACAAGAGCCTTAAACCTTTACCCTTCATCCGCTTCATACGTTTGCATCTCCTCTGGGGTTGATATTTTTATCGTTTATGGAAGACTGGCTGATCAGACATGTCTACGCTCTGTTATAGCCGTGCCAGTAAAAAATAGCAAGCGTAATCTGGATTTGCTAATTTTAGATAGGCATTATCCGGCATTGTCAACACGGCATAGATCATCCAGCCTTCTTCTCGTTCACAACCCCGGCTCGGGAACGCGCCTGACGGGAAGCTCCGCTTCGCGTCGCTTATTGATGTGGCGTCAGCCTTGCCGAGGGGGGGGACGTGGGAACGATAAGCGTCCCGGCGCAACTCTGAATCGTCCTCAGCGGTTTCAACGGGCCTTGGAGGGGTTGCCATCAGGCAGGTTGAGGTCTATGCCGCTCGACGCATGGACCCGGCCTTGCGCGTCTACGATTACCGCCTCGACGCCGTTTAGCCTCTCTACCAGCTTCATCCCCTCGTCCGGCCCCATTACGAATATGGCCGTTGAGAGCGCGTCGGTGGTCATGGTGTCGGGCGCGAGAATGGTGACGCTTTGCGCGCCGGTGGCAGGACGACCGGTCTTGGGGTCCATGATGTGGTGATAGAGGACTCCGTCTTTTATAAAAAACCTTTCGTAATCGCCGGAGGTCGAGATGGACACGCCGCTGAGTTTGAGTTTGGCTATGAGGCGGCCCTTTTCTCGCGGGTGTTTTACGCCTATCTCCCACGGCCCGGCGTCCGAGACCCCTTGCACGCGCATGTCGCCGCCGGCCTTGACTATCGCGTTTCTGACGCCCATTTTATAGAGCGTCTGCATGGCCATGTCAACGGCATAGCCCTTGGCTATGCCGCCAAGACCTATCGCCATGCCAGGCTCCTTGAGGTAGACCGTTTTCTTCTTCTCGTCGAGTTCGATCTTCCTGTAGTCGATGAGCCTCCTGGCCTTGTTTATCTCCTCGTCCGACGGGATGCGCTCCTGCCCCTCCGCGAAGTTCCACAGTCCGCGCATCGCGGCCCAGCTTATGTCGAACGCGCCGTTGCTGATGGCCGATACCTGCTGGGCCGCCGCGATGACCTTGAATAGCTCGTCCGGCACTTGAACCGGCCTCTTGCCGGCGTTCCTGTTTATGAGCGAGACCGGGCTGCCGTCTCGCCACTCGCTCATCATGGCCTCGATGCGGCTCATCTCCGCCACGACCGCCGCGAACGCGGGCTCCACCGCCGCCGGGTCGGTGACGTTGAGCGTCAGCTCAAGCCCCGTGCCCATGACCGTCGCGCCCTTTTTGACGTTGTCCGCGTTTGCCGCAGACGCGCCCGCGAGACTCAAAAGGAGCAGGATAAGGCTTACAAGGGTTGTGCGTTCCAGTCTCATGCGCTCAAGTATACCAGAGGAGATTATCGTTTAGTAAGAAAAAAAGCCCCTTCGCATGACGGCGAAGGGGCTTTGGTTTGACGGGGAGGCGGTCTGCCTTAGAACGGTATCCTAAGCCCGGCCATGAGCACGTGGGCGTTGACACCGAGGGATTGGGTGTAGAACTCGTATTTCCCCTCGACGGAGCCTTGCTTCATGAAGGAGGGCGCCCCCTTGGCGTCTTTCAGGAAGTACGTGAGTTTCACGCCCGCCAGGTTCGAGCTGAAACTCTTCAACTGCGGCGAGGCCGACCGCAGGGCGTCGGCTGCGGTATAGTTGTCCTGCTGGAAGTACGCCTTGGTCTGGTTGTAATACCTGTAGTCGAGCCGCAGGAGCGTATGCCCCGAGAGGTACTTCGACCACTCGGTCTCGCCCATATAGGACTTTATCTTCCAATCGTCCGTATAGTACCGGAAGTTGAACTTCACCGAACTCTTGTTGAGCACGGAGAAGCCCGGCGTGAGGAAGTAATGGTTCACGCCCGCGAGATATGCGTTGCGGGTGCGTTTATCAGGGAACGCCTCGGCCAGGCAATTCGCGCCCTTGGCCGTGCAAGTGGATGCCGCGACTCCGTTTATCGGCACAAGCCTTATGCCCTCCGACTCCGCGCCGGATGAATTTGAACGCGAATACCCTATCTGCGCCACGGTCATGGGCGATATGACCTGAGTGAGGCCCACGAAGTAGTTGTTCGTGTTGCGCTTCTCCCTGTTGTCCATGAACTGGCCGTGCACGGTGTCGAAGTTCCTCGAATAACCGGCGGTCAGGGTCGTGTTCTTGTCGTTGAAGTCCTTCTTGAGCGTCAGCGTAGGCGTGGTGGACTTATAGTCCTTCTCCTTGCTGTAGTCTATATACGCCTCGACGCCGATGATGTTGTTGAAGTTGTGCGTCACCCCGGCGGTGAAGCCGTGTCTGGTGTCCTTCGAGTTGCTGCCGCTCGATGATACCGCGCTCGAGGCGCCGCTCGTGGCGTGCGCGTTGCCGTTGACCGCGTCGTCCCCGCCGCCTCCGCCCTCGCCTCCGCCGCCGAAGGACGGGTTTATGAGGTCAACGGTATACTTGAGGTATGACGAGGTCTGAAGCGACAAGTCCTTGTTCAGCGCGAAGACGCCCGAGTAGACGTCGATGCCGTTGTTGAAGGTGTGCATGTAGCCCTGGACTACGGAGTAGTCCTCGGCGTATGCGTTGCCGTTCATTGCGAATATGACCATAACGGCCGCCGCGAGGAAGGCGGCAAGGCGCGGACGGGATGCCCCTCCCGCGGGGCGGGAAAGATTAATTGCAGCCACATCCACCTCCGCTCACGCCGAATGAACCCGATGCCCCTTCACGGGTGCCGAGAAAGTGCTCGCGCACGGCCTTTTCTTCCTTGTTGTAGTCGAACTGCATGGTGGGGTCGGCCAGATACTCCCTCTCCCACGGGTTGACGTGCGTGCAGCCGGTGGCCACGACAAGCGCGGCTCCCGCGAGCGCAAGCCACAAAAATGTCCTCATAGCCATGCCCCTCTTACTTAGTGGTCTGTTTTTCATTGTTTAAGAAGCCCTTCCACTTCCTCGGCCCATGTGTCCGGGTCGTTCTCCCTGTACCCGAAGTGTATATAGCGGACGACGCCCGTCTTGTCTATGATGAACGAGGTGGGCATCATCCGGGCGTTATAAGATGCCACAACCTTCGCGTCAGGGTCAAGCACAATCAGCATCTTATTCGATATGTTTTGAATCTTGGAGAGAAACTCATCGACGTTCGACCGGGTCTTGTCTATGTTGACGGCGAGGACGACCGCGTCACTATCCTTGTACTTCGTGATGAACCTGTTTATCTCAGGGAGTTCCTGCTTGCACGGGCCGCACCATGAGGCCCAGAAATCCACGAATACGACCTTGCCCTTCAGGTCTCCGAGAGAAACGGTCTTTCCCGCCAGGTTCCGCAGAACGACCACCGGGGCCGCCTCGTTTATCATGCCCGCGCCCGCGCTACGCGCTCTTGCGTAAAGGAAGATGCCCGTCATTATGACGGCAGCCAGCCATCTAAGATTACGAACCGGTCTTTTAAGCATATCCACCTTCACCCGTTTAAGCGTGCCCGTGCTATCCGGCGGCGTCGTATACGCCCCACGGGTTCCCGGATAATATTACATATCAAAGATTAAAATAGGATTAGACGGGCAAGACCCTGCCGCGCCGGGGACGTGCCTTGGGTTACGCTCAACGGGCTGATTTGATAACGGCTGGAGGTCGGCGATATCCGGCGGGTCAGTCGATCTTGTCGAAATAGGGTTTCAGTTTTCCGTAAATCTCCTCGATGTGCTGAGGCATGACCTTGACGTCGGCGAGGACGGGCAAGAAGTTCACGTCGCCGTTCCAGCGGGGCACGACGTGCGCGTGGAGGTGGCCGTCTATCCCGGCCCCGGCGGCCCGGCCTATGTTCATGCCTATATTAAAACCGTCCGGCTTGAAGAGGGCCGTAAGGGCCATAACACAATGGCGGATGAGCCTGTGAGAGTCGGCTCCTTCCTCATCGGTCAGCCCCTCAAAGAGGCCGACGTGCCGCGCAGGGGCGATAAGGAGGTGTCCGCTGTTGTACGGATATTTATTCATCATGACGACGGACGTTTGTCCATTATGCAAAACCCGTCCGTCTTCAAGGACGCCTTCACGCGCCGCGCAGAAAAGGCAGCGGCCGTCCGGCTTTGGCGTTTCTATATAAACGCCGCGCCACGGCGCCCAAAGCTGGTTCATAAGGTTGCCAAAAGGGTTATTATACCGCCTTTATCGATACCGGCTTGACTATCAAGCCAAGGCGCATCCGCCTCTTAAAACTGTTTGCCCGGCAATGCCTCTTTCACGGCCATGGTCACGGCTTTTTTACGCCTCGCCCTCTCCGGGGTTTATCCGTTCCCTTATTTCCTTGCCCGCCTTGAAAAACGGCACGCGCTTGGGCTGGATGAAGATATTTTCGCCGGACTTGGGGTTGCGCCCCTGTCTGCCTTCGCGCTCTTTGATCTTGAAGGAGCCGAACCCGCGGATCTCCACCTTGCCGCCCTTTGCAAGGCTCTCGGACATCGAGTCAAAGAGCGTGTCTATTATTATCTCAACGTCCCTTCTGGAAAACGCCTTTACCTTTAATGATACCGCTTCGACAAGCTCGCTCTTGGTCATTATAAGATGCGCCTCCTGATTATGAACGTGACGCGGGCACCCAAACGCCTGCGGGGACGCCCGCCTCACGGTTTGTCTTCCGGCTTGCGCTATATAAAAGTTTCGTATCCGGTTAACGGCATGGCGAGAGAACGCATGCAAGGCCGTGGTTGCGCCTACCTTGACGGCAGCCGCACCATGTACATTACCTTAAGCCCTGAGAAGAGTTCGGTAAATTCTCTGGCCGCGTTCCCTTCGACGAGCGAACGTAAAAGGCCGAAGCCCTTCTTCTCTGGATATATGACGACGGGTTTGCCCTGTATGCCCGCGAGTTTCGCCCCGAGATTGACGGCGTCGGTAAGGTCGCCGAGGGAATCTACAAGCCCCTTTTCAAGCGCCTGCGCGCCTGAAAATATGCGTCCGTCCGCTATCCTGTCTACGTCTTCGACCTTTAGTCCCCTGCCCTCGGCCACGGCCTTGACGAATTGGGAGTTTACGTCGTTTATCACGGCCTGAAGGAGCTCTTCCTCCTCCGCGCTCATCTTGCGCAGGGGAGAACCCGTGTCCTTGAACTTTCCGCTCTTTACGACATAGCCCTTGAGCCCGATCTTGCCGAGGAGCTCCTCGGCGTTCATAAATTCGACTATGACGCCTATGGAGCCGGTGATGGTGCCTGGGTTTGCGACGATCTTGTTGGCGGCCACCGCCGCGTAATATCCGCCTGAGGCGGCCATAGCGCCCATCGAGGCCACGACGACCTTGGTCTTGCGGAGCCTCTTTATGGCGCTGTATATCTCCTGCGACGGACCTACTGCCCCGCCGGGCGAATCGATGCGGACGACCACGGCCTTTACGTCGCTTCGGTCCTCAAGCTCACGCAGTTGTTCCGACACCTCCGCCGGGTCGGTGATGACGCCCTCGAGCTTGACGACAACGACCTTGTCTGCAAGGGAAATCTTCCCCCTGCCTGCAAACCAGACCACCGCCGCGGTAATGATGATTATTATGAAAAATGCCGCTCCGAACGCGGCGAGGATGTTCTTTATGCCTTCGCCCTTCATCATGCGCCTTCGCGCCCCATTGCCGGCCTGCGTCCGTTAAGACGCCTCGCCCGGCGCATCTTCCTTAGGCTCGTCCTTTACGCCCCGGATGCTTAGTCCGATCTTGTTGTCGTCGGGATCGACGTTGAGCACCTCGACCTCCACGACGTCGCCTGGCTGAATCCCACCGCCCTTTTTCTTGCCCCGGTTTAGCTCCGAGACGTGCACGAGTCCCTCAAGGCCAGGTTCGAGTTCCACAAACGCGCCGAAATCCGCCACGCTCGTCACCTTGCCCGTAAGGGTCATGCCCGGCTTATAACGCTCGGTAACGCCCTCCCATGGGTTCTTTTCCAGAAGTTTGGTCGAAAGGGAGAACCTGCGGGCGGTGCTGTCGATATTCACGACGCACGCCTCTACCTCCTGTCCCTTCTTGAATGCCTCGGACGGGTGCTTTATCTTCTTCCACGATATATCGGAGACGTGCACCAGGCCGTCTATGCCGTCCTCAACGCCTATGAACGCGCCGAAGTCGGTTATGTTCTTAACGACGCCCTTGACGCGCGTCCCCTTGGGGTAGCGCCTCTCGATGTCAACCCACGGGTTCGCCTCTATCTGCTTGATGCCGAGAGAAATGCGCTTGTTGACCGGGTCCACGTCGAGCACCATCACCTCGACGTTGTCCCCGACCTTGAACTTCTGCGACGGGTGCCTGAGCTTTGTCCACGCCATCTCGGAGATGTGCACGAGGCCCTCGAGACCCTCTTCGAGTTCCACGAACGCGCCGTAGTCGGTCAGGTTGACGACCCTGCCGCCCACTTTCACGCCGAGCGGGTACCTGTCTTTCGCCCCCACCCACGGGTCGGTCTTCGTCTGCTTGAGCCCGAGGGAAATCTTGCCGTCGTCCTTGTTGTACTTCAGCACCTTCACCGTGACCCTGTCGCCGACCTTGAGCACCTGCGTAGGATGCATTATCTTGCCCCATGAGAGGTCGGTAAGGTGTATGAGGCCGTCTATGCCGCCCAGGTCTATGAACGCGCCGTACTCGGTGATGTTCTTTACGAGGCCCTCCACCACCGAGCCCTCATGGAGGTGCTCCAGCGTGGTCTTCTTGAGCGCGTCCCTCTCCTCCTCAAGGAGCGTGCGCCTCGACACGATGACGTTGCTCTTGTACCTGTTGTATTTGAGCACCTTGAAGAGGTACTTCTGGCCTACGAGCCTGTCCTGGTTGCGGACGGGCTTCAGGTCGACCTGAGAGCCGGGCAGGAAGCAGACCACGCCGCCGATCTCCACGTAGAAGCCGCCCTTTATCCGCTGGGTTATGGTGCCCTCCATCGGCTTGCCTGAGTCCGCGGCCTCTATTATCTCGTCCCAGATCTTGAGCTGGTCGGCCTTGGCCTTTGAAAGGACTATGTACCCCTTCTCGTCCTCCCTGCGCTCGAGAAGGACCTTGATATCGTCGCCTACCTTTATCGTAGGGTTGCCGTCTTTATCGAGAAATTCCCTTAATGGGACGTGGCCCTCGGACTTGTAGCCCACGTCTATGAGGACGGTATCCTTGGTTATCTGGACGATCTTCCCCTTGACGATCCCGCCTTCCTGCAACTCCTTGACCTTGCCCTCAAAGAGCGTCTCGAAGTCGCCAAACGCATCCCCTGTATGAACCTTCTCATCACTCCCTGTCATCAATCCGATACCCTCCCCCGCCTATTTGTTCAATCCTACAGAAGATACCACAGCGCGGCTTAAATGGCAAATTATTTCGGTATTTTTATAATTTTACAGGCCGCGCTTCGCGGCGCGCGCCGTCCCATGACGCCCCCTTTTAATGCCCGGCCTTGCCGGAGATGGCGCGTATCTTTCCCACGGCCTCGTCGATCACCCAATCGGGCGTCGATGCGCCGGAGGTCACGCCGACGGTCTGTGCCCCCTCGAACCATGCCGGGTCTATCTCCGAGGCGACCTCTATGTGGTGGGTCTTTTCCCTGATGGAGCGGCATATCTCGGCGAGCCTGCGGGTGTTGGCGCTATTCCTGCCGCCTACCACGACCATCACGTCGACCTTGCGCGCAAGCTCGGCGCTCTCCTTTTGCCGAATAGAAGTCGCGTTGCATATCGTGTTGAAGACCTTGAGTTCGCTCGCCTTGACAAGGCACGCGCTCACCACGTCCTCGAGTTTTTCTATGGGGAGCGTGGTCTGGGCGATGACGCCTATCTTCTTCGTCCGGGGCATGTCGGCGAGCGCCTCGGCGCAGTCCGCCACCCTTATCCCGGCGCTCCCGTAGCTCACAAGCCCCTTTACCTCCGGGTGGTCTTTCTCGCCAGCGACTATGACCGTGTAGCCCTCGGCGCTAAGGCGCGAGACCAGGTCCTGGGCCTTCTTGACGAACGGACAGGTGGCGTCCACGATGTTAAGCCCCTTATCCTTCGCCTTGTTCAGTTCGTCGAGACGCGCGCCGTGCGACCTTATTATGACGGTGCCGCGCTCCACCTCGCCGATGGATTTCTTCGCGTGGACGCCGGAGGACTCCTCAAGCCTCTTTACGACCTGCGGGTTGTGGATGATAGGCCCAAGGGTGTATATCTCGCCCCTCGTCTCCCTCGCGCACGAGTCGGCCATGTTGATGGCCCTCTTTACCCCGAAGCAGAACCCGGATGATTTAGCGATGAAGATTTCCATTGTCAGGTTTAATAGCCACTCCATAGAGCAACTTCGTAAATCCGCTCTCATCCGCAAGGGGAGAGTATCCCCCCTCTTGCCCGCGGCTTTATGCGGGATAAGAGGGGCTGGGGGAGTTATCAGCGAAAGGCTAACCCCTCCCAGCCTCCCCTTAGTCAAGGCGCGGGAAAAGCCCCCCCTCCTTGACCAAGGGGAGGAGAAAGATCTCTCCTCTTGCCCGCGGCTTTATGCGGGATAAGAGGGGCTGGGGGAGTTATCCGTTATCAACGCCCCGCGCCGCTTTGCCTGCGCGCCCCCTTACCGCCTCAAGCACCCTCGCCACCACGCCGTCTATGCCGAGGCTTCCGGTGTCTATTACGACGGCGTCCGGCGCTGCCACGAGCGGCGAGTTCTTACGCTCAGTGTCGCGCCTGTCGCGCTCCGCGATCTTTCTACTTACGTCCGTGGACGGGCCGCCCTTATCCGCGAGCTCCTTGCCGCGCCTCCCAGCCCTCACGTCGTGGGAGGCGTCGAGGAATATCTTCACGTCCGCGTCCGGGAAGACCACGGTGCCGATGTCCCTGCCCTCCATCACCACGCCGCCGCCCTCTCCGAGCCTCCGCTGGCAGGCCACAAGAAAATCGCGCACCGGCGTCTTCGCCGAGGTAATGGAGGCGAGCGCGCCAGCCTCCTCAGTGCGAATCCTGCCCGAATAATCGACGCCGCCGAGGAGCATGTTGCCGGAGGCGTCATACCCCACGCTCACCCTCGCGCAGTAGGCGCGAAGCGCCCCGTCGCTTTCAACGTCAATACCCGCGTCGTTCGCCGCGACCGCGAGCGAGCGGTACATCGCCCCGGTGTCAACGTATCTGAGGCCGAGCCTCTCTGCCACCCGCCTGCTGACCGTGGTCTTGCCCACGCCAGAAGGCCCGTCAATGGCGATGACAAGGCCCCTGTCTTTTGGAGCGTTCATATTACCTTTGCTTATGGGTATTATTTCTCCCCTCCCCTTGTTCACGGCGCGGGGGCTTTTTCTCGCGCCTTGAACAAGGGGAGGCCGGGGTTATTTTTTCGGCGATTTACTCCCCAAAGGCCAACTCCCCCCCCTCTTATCCCGCATAAAACCGCGGGCAAGAGGGGGGGCTTCTCCTCCCATTGGGCAAGTGGAGGGGGTCCTTTCCCTCCGCTTGACTAAGGGGAGGTTGGGAGGGGTTATCCGTTCAAACGCTGACCAACTTCAATGTCTCATAAAACCCCAGAAACGACACATCCGCGCATTCGGGGTTTTTTATGGTGATGCCCTTCGTCGCCATAAGCCCGGCTATGGCGAATGACATGGCGATGCGGTGGTCGCCCATGCTGTCGATTTCGACCCTCTCCTGCCATGATAACCTTTGAGCATTATACCCTTCTATGATTATCCCATCCGTCTTCTCAATGGCCTCTACGCCCATGGCGCGCAGGTGTTTTGACATGACCGCTATCCTGTCGCTCTCCTTTACGCGCAGTTCAACCGCCCAGCTGATAGTCGTCCTGCCGGACGCGAACTCCTCGGCAATGCAGATAATCGGAAACTCGTCTATGGCGGGCAATAACTCCGGCCCGCTTATATCTATCCCCTTGAGGCTTGATGTCTTTACGCGGATGTTGGCTACCGGCTCGCCGGTCTCTTCACCCTTATCCTCAACATCGATATTGCCGCCCATCTTTCGCAGGATGTCGATGATGCCGGTGCGCGTCGGATTTACACCGACGCCATTCATCAGCAAGTCTGAATCAGGCGTTATCATCGCCCCCACCATGAAGAACGCGGCTGACGAGATATCGCCCGGAACGTAGACTTTACACCCCTTGAGCTTATTTTTGGACGTGACCGTAACCTTGAGGCCCTCAACCCTTATATCCGCGCCGAACGCCTTTAGCATCCGCTCGGTATGGTCGCGGGACTTTTCCATTTCCTCAACTATAGTCTCACCATCCGCGTGCAAACTGGCGAGTAATATGGCGGATTTCAACTGCGCGCTGGCTACAGGCGTCTTGTAATTGATGCCATGCAGCCTCTGGCCTTTGATGGCGAGCGGCAGGAGTCTGGCGTCTTCCCTTCCGGTAATAGACGCGCCCATCTTGATGAGCGGCTCGACCACGCGGCGCATTGGACGCTTGCGGAGCGAGTCGTCGCCTGTTATGACGGAGAAGAAGGGCTGAGATGAGAGCAGGCCGGTGAGCAGGCGTGCCGTGGTGCCTGAATTGCGGGCGTCTATGACGTTGGAGGGTTCCTTTAGCGTCCCGGCCCCTGCGCCGTGAATCTTCAGGACTACGTAACTGGC
This sequence comes from Deltaproteobacteria bacterium, assembly GCA_016219025.1. Taxonomy (GTDB): domain Bacteria; phylum Desulfobacterota; class GWC2-55-46; order GWC2-55-46; family GWC2-55-46; genus JACRNO01. The sequence continues at coordinate 12,435 of JACRCM010000121.1, forward strand.
GGCAAGACTTGGTTCGTATTCTATCTCCACCCCCATCTGCCTGAAGGCGTTAAGCGTTGAAAGGTTGTCCTCGCCTTCGAGAAAGCCATACACCTCGGTTACACCCTCGGCAATCGAGCCGAGGATCACGGCCCTGTGCGAGATGGATTTGTCTCCGGGGACGAATATTTCGCCCCTGAGACCGTTTGCGGCGCTTATGGTAATCGAGTTTTTTTCATTCGCGTTAGTCATGGTTATGGTTGCAAGGCCCGGCGTGAGGCTTGTGGTGTTTATGGTTCAGGGTGTCCCTGAACTCCTTGGCCTTTGTGAATTCCTTTTTAAGGCCGGTAAGGTCTCCGGCCTGTATGAGCCGCTTCATGGCCTCGAGCCTCTTCTGGAAGCCCTCGATGCCTTCTAATATGTAATTCTTGTTCATCCCGCATATCTCGCTCCACATCTCAGGCGAGGACGAGGCTATGCGCGTGGAGTCCTTGAAGCCGCCCGCCGAGTATCCGAGGATGTCCTTGTGCCTGTTGCCGACCTCGGCCACGGCGTTGACGAGGTTATACGCGATGACGTGCGGCAGGTGAGAGGTCACCCCGAGTATCCAGTCGTGCACCTCGGCGTCCATCACGGTCACGGTGGCCCCGGCCTCCTGCCACAGCTTCCTGACCGTTGCGAGCGCCTCTTTGTCCGTATCCTCGGTCGGGGTAAGTATGCACCTGTGCCCCTCGAAGAGTCCGGCAAAGGCCGCCGCCGCGCCTGATTGCTCGGTCCCGGCCACAGGGTGCGCCCCCACAAAAAACACGCCCTCCGGCATCAACGGCTCAAGCTGCTCGACTATCGCGCCCTTGACGCTCCCCGCGTCGGTCACGATGCAGCCGGGCTTGAGGTGCGCCGCGGCCTGCTTTACCGCGTCTATCGTCTTGAGGACGGGCACGGCAACTATGACGAGGTCCGCGTCAGTTACGCCGATGGAAACGTCCTGCGTGAACGTGTCGATGATGCCGAGCCTCTTTGCGTCCACGAGGTTCTCGATAGACCTGCCGACCCCGGCGATCGTCCCGCAAAGCCCCTTCTTCCGCATGGCCAGGGCTATCGAGCCTCCGATGAGGCCGACGCCGATTATAGCAACCTTGTTGAAATGGATCTCGGACGCCATTTTATTAAAAAGTCCTCCCCACCGCCGCCGCGACCTTCCTGACCTCCTGCATGAGGGAGGCGAACTTGGCTGGCTTGAGCGACTGCGCGCCATCGCAGAGCGCGTTCTCAGGGTCGGAGTGCACCTCTATCATAAGCCCGTCCGCGCCTACGGCCACAGCCGCGAGCGCGAGCGGCGCAACGAGCGCCCACCTGCCCACGGCGTGAGACGGGTCCACGAAGACCGGCAGGTGCGTCTCTTCTTTCAATACCGGCACCGCGCTCAGGTCGAGCGTATTGCGCGTGGCGGTCTCGAAGGTGCGCATCCCGCGCTCGCATAAGATGATGTTGGCGTTGCCCTGCGCCGCGATATACTCGGCGCTCATGAGGAATTCCTTTATCGTGGCCGAGAGGCCGCGCTTCAAGAGCACGGGCTTGCCCGCCTTGCCGACCTCGGTCAAGAGCCGGAAGTTCTGCATGTTGCGCGCGCCTATCTGGATGATGTCCACGTAGTCGCACATAAGCTCGGTGTCGCGCGGGTCCATAAGCTCGCTTATTATCGGGAGACCCGTCTCCTTCCTTGCCTCGGCAAGGAGTTTCAGCCCCTCGGGGCCGAGCCCCTGAAAGTCATAAGGAGAGGTGCGCGGTTTGAACGCGCCTCCGCGGAGTATCTTCGCGCCCGCTGCCTTGACCTTCTTCGCGGTGTCTATGAGCAGGTCTCTATTCTCGACGCTGCAAGGCCCGGCGATGACCTGCAACTCGGCCTCTCCTATCCTCACGCCCGATATGTCAATGACCGTCCCTTCCTTCCTGAACTCGCGGCTTACGAGCTTGTAGGGCTTCATTATCGGCATGACGGATTCCACGCCGGGGAAGGTCTCAAGCGGCAGGTTCGATAGGAGCCCCTCGTCGCCTATCGCGCCGATTATCGTCCTCTCCTTGCCCTTGGAGATGTGCACCGCAAGGCCCGTGGACTTTATCTTCTCCACTATGTGGTCTATCTCGGACTGTGCGGCCTCGCGCTTCAATACGATTATCATAAAGACCTCCGGCATGTTTTTTAAGACTATCTCACTACCTCGGCAAACGCGCATACGAACCGTTCGTTCTCGGCTGGCAATCCCACCGTCACGCGGATGAACTCCGGGAGGTTATAGCTCGCCATCGGCCTTACTATAACGCCCTTTCTGAGGAGACCGTCGTAGACCTTGCGTCCGTCCCCGACCTTGACGAGGAAGAAGTTGGCCTCGGTCGGCACACACTCGAACCCAAGCGCCTTTATCTCCCTGAAAAGATACTCCAGACCCCTGGCGTTGTTGTCGAGGGTGGCCTTGAGGTGTTCCCTGTCGTCAAGGGCCGCGATAGCCGCTATCTGCGCGAGGCTGTTGACGTTGAAGGGCTGGCGCACGCGGTTCATGTAGTCGAGCATCTCAGGCGGCGCCACCCCGTACCCGGCGCGCAGGCCCGCGAGGCCGTATATCTTTGAAAAAGTCCTGAGCACTATGACCGCCCTGCCCTCTTTTACGTAATCGAAGGCCGACGGGAACCCGGCGCTCCTTACAAACTCGTAATACGCCTCGTCCACGCAGACGATGACGCCATCCGGGACTTTTTTCATAAAGCGGTCGAATTCGTCCGCCCTGACGATCGTCCCGGTCGGGTTATTCGGATTGGCGATGAAGACAAGCCGGGTCTTTCTGGTTATCGCCTTGCTCATTGCCGCCAGGTCGTGCGTATGCGCCTTGAGCGGCACGGTTATCGAGCGGCCCCCGGCGGCCTTGACCGCTATTGGATAGACCGCGAACGACGGGTCGGCCATGACCGCCTCATCGCCATTTTTTAGATATGCGCGGATAACGAGTTCTATTATCTCGTTCGAGCCGTTGCCGAGGATAATTGTCTCAGGCGGCATCTTGATGAAGGCCGAGAGCTTCTCCTTGAGATAATAACACGAACCATCGGGATATCTGTGAAGATTCGCAAGCGCGCCCGCGACGGCCTCGACCGCCTTCTTGGACGGCCCAAGCGGGTTTTCATTCGAGGCGAGCTTGATGGAGCCGGTTATCCCAAGCTCCCGCTCAAGCTCCTCTATCGGCTTGCCCGGTGGATACGGCACGAGGGAGGCGATGTTTTCGGATACGGTCAATTTCAATCGGTTCTCCATCATCAACTGCCGGCTATCCGCGTTCACTCAGGCGCCGCGCGCAAACGAAGATCGTGATGCGTGCGCGTGTTGCGTTATACGTGCAGGGTTCCGCTCATTTTACGCATCACGCATAACGTTTACGCCTCACCGTCCTTATTGCGGCTTGGGATACGAGCCGAGCACTTTTAGAAACGAACACGCGCCTTCCAGTTCGCCGAGCGCGGCGGCCACCTTCCCGTCGCTTATGTGGCCGTCGAGGTCGGCGAAAAAGACATACTCCCACGCCTTGGTCTTTATCGGGCGCGACTCTATCTTCGTCAGGTTTATCTTGCGCCGGGCGAACGGCTTGAGCATCATGTAGAGCGCGCCCGGAGCGTCCTTTATCGCAAAGAGTATGGAGGTCTTGTCGTTGCCGGTCTTCCTGCCCTCCGCCTTGCCTACCACGAGGAAGCGCGTGAAGTTGTTGGCGTTGTCCTCTATATGGTTCGCCACCACCTGCAACCCGTAGAGACCCGCCGCCGCGGGGGACGCGATGGCCGCGATGGACGGCTCTTCGGCGGACATCTGGGCGCCGAGGGCCGTGGACGAAACCTCCTCCACCACTGCGTCCGAAAGGTTCTCCTTGAGCCAGCCCTTGCACTGGGCTATGGCGTGCGGCCTCGAGCAGACCTTTCGCACGTCGCCGAGCCTGCCCGACTTGTTGAGGATGGCCATCGTCACCGGCAGCATGACCTCGGCGTTTATCTTCAAGAGCGAGGTTATGAGCATGTCGAGGGTGTGGTTGACCACGCCCTCGCTGGAGTTCTCTATCGGCACGACGCCGAAGTCGGCCCGGTCTTTTTCAACGTCGTCGAATACGTCGGCGATGTCCTTTTTGGCGATGAATTCGGCGGAAGAGCCGAACCTCTGTATGGCGGCCTCGTGGGTGAAGGTCGCGGTCGGCCCGAGAAAGGCTATCCTGAGCGGCTTCTCAAGGCCGCGGCAGGCGCTCATGATTTCCCTGAAGACGCCCTTGAGTCCGGCATCGGGGAACGGGCCGGCGTTCGCATCGAGGAGTCTCTTGCAGACCTGCTCTTCCCTCTCCGGCACGTATGCCTCGGAGCGCGTCCTTGCCTTGGCCTTGCCTATCTCAAGCGCGAAGGAGGCGCGGATGTTGAGGAGCTTCAATATCTCGATGTCGATCTTGTCAATCCGTTCGCGGAACCCGTCGATAGACGCCTTTGGCGTCGCGCGCGGCGGCGCCGTTTTTATCCCCGTTTTTTTATTCATTAAGGCCGTAGGCGGACAAGATGGATTTAATGTGATAGATTATTGCATCCGGCTGGAAAAATCAACAGGTATTTGGAGGGATTCGAGACCCCCGCCGCCCGGCAGGTCTCGTTGTCCGCTATGCGCGGCGCTTATTCCACCCTGAACTTCACGGCCTTCACGACCGCGCCGTTGGCGTCGCGCAACTCCACGCGCCAATCGCCCTTCTGGCCGTTTATCGTCTTGTTGGCGTAAGTCCTCCACCTCGGCCCCTTCCGCAGGCGCACCGTGATGACGCGCATCTCCCTGTCCCCGAGGAGCCACGCGAACGCGGCGTCCGTGTCCTGTGTTATGTTTTCCGCCTCTATGAAGCAGTACGCCTTATCCTCCGAGGTGGGTATAACCTCGGTTACGTCCACCGGTTCCTTGTCCCGCATGCCCTTTGCCACCACCATGCGGGCAACGGTGAACGGCGCCTGTTTGGTCTCGGCCTTTGGGGCCGGAGCTGTTTTATCCGCGGAAAACGCCGGGGTTAAACCGCTCGTAAACAGAGCCGTCAGGACGGATGCGATAAAGATGCTGAAAAACCGCTTCATAGGTTCCTCCTTGTCAACAGGGATTTGTTTCTGAAGATAACGTAACGCGATTTTAAATATAGCAGAAAAAGACGGGGAGTCAAGAGATTCCTTACCCTTTTCCGCGCTCCGCGAATACGCCCATAGACCGGAATTTTTCGTATCTGAGACCCACGAGGTCTTCGCCCGTAAGCTCGCCCAGGCCGGCGAGCTGTTCTATGAAAACCTGTTTGAGGCCTTTGTACGCGGCGTCAGGGTCGCGGTGCGCGCCGCCTACCGGCTCTTTCACCACCTTATCGATGATGCCGAGCTTCAAAAGCTCCGCCGAGTCTATCTTCAGCGCCTTTGCCGCGAGGTCGGCCTTTGCCGCGTCCTTCCAGAGTATCGCGGCGCACCCTTCCGGGGATATGACCGAGTAGGTCGAGAATTCCATCATCAAGACCCTGTCGCCTACGCCTATGGCGAGCGCGCCGCCGCTGCCGCCCTCGCCTATGACGGTCGCTATTATCGGCACGCGCAGCGCCGACATCTTCATAAGGCTGACCGCGATGGCCTCGGCCTGTCCGCGCTCCTCGGCCCCGACGCCGGGATACGCGCCGGGCGTGTCTATGAACGTGAAGACCGGGCGAGCGAACCTCTCGGCGAGTTCCATGAGGCGCATGGCCTTTCTGTAGCCCTCCGGGTGGGGCATCCCGAAGTTCCTGTGGACCTTTTCCTTGGTGTTGCGCCCTTTCTGCTGTCCGATGACGACCACCGGGGCGCCGTCGAGCCTCGCAAGCCCGCCCACTATGGCCGGGTCGTCCTTGAACGCCCTGTCGCCGTGGAGCTCTATAAAATCCGTAAAGCAGTTCTGGATGTAGTCGAGCGAATACGGCCTGTCAGGGTGCCGGGCCACCTGAGTCACCTGCGACGGGGTGAGCTTAGAGTAAAGGTCTTTGAGGATGGCGCGCGCCTTGCGTTCGAGCTTTTCCATCTCGTCCGCGGCCTTGGCCTGCCCCTCGGTGTTGAACGACCTCAACTCCGCGAGTCTTTTTTCTATATCCTCCACCGGCCTTTCAAATTCGAGCCAATGTCTGCATATCATGGCGTCCGTCTCCTGTTTGTTGTGACCGGCAAAAAGACGCCTTCACGTCCCACGGCCAGGGTCACGGCCTTTAAGCCACCTTCACTTCCGCTCCGGCCGCCTCTCGTATCCGCGCGAAGAGTCCTTCTCCGGGGGTTATCCGCAGGGCCTCGTCTATGCCGATGACGACCTCCCTGTCCGGCCCCATTACGTGCATGATGACCGGAGAAGCGCCCGGAGCCGACCTCAGCATCTCCTTTAACGCCGTGAGGGTCTTCGCGTCAAGCGCAACGGCATCCGCCGTTATATGCGTCGACCGCGCCCTTATCTTTCCGGGGTTGGCCTTTGCGTCCTCAAGCGCCGAAACCTCGAACGCGACGAGCTTAACCTCGCCCTCGTCTTTTTTCTCGACCCTGCCGGTCAATATGACCGGTTTGTCGGTGGAGAGCACGCCGGATATCTTCTTAAAGAGGTCGGCGAATATCGTCACCTCGACGCCGCCGGTCTCGTCTTCGATGCGGACGAAGGCCATGCGGCCGCCCTTCTTCGTCGTTATCTCCTTGCTCTCGGTGATTATGCCCGCGACCGTTGCCTCGCTCGCGTCCGCAAGCTCGCGCAGCTCCCCTATGGACGCCGTGGCATACGCCTCCAACTCCTTCTTATAACCCGAAAGCGGGTGCGATGAGAAGTAAAAACCGAGCGTCTCCTTCTCGAAGCGAAGAAGGTCTTTTTCATCAAGGGGAGGCGGCGCTTGCGCGTCCGTCCTGAGCGCGGGCCGGGGCTTGAGCGCGACCCCTGAGGATTGGCCCCCGAGCATGTCGAATATCGACTTTTGCCCCTGTTCCCTGTCGCGCTGGATCGCGTCGGCCATGCTCGACGCCTCCTCCATGGAGGCAAGAAGCGCGAGCCTGCCCTCGCCCGCGAAATCGAACGCCCCGCACTTTATGAGGCTCTCCGTGACCTTCTTGTTGAGCTTCCTTGAATCCACCCTTGATAGAAAATCTATCATGGACGCAAACGCCCCGGAGGAACGGACGTTGAGCGTCTCCTCGATGGCCGCGCCGCCGACGTTCTTTATCGCGCCGAGGCCGAACCTGACGCGGCCTCCGGTCACGTAGAACTCCATGAACGACGAATTGATGTCCGGCGGGTCTACCGGTATGGCAATGGCCCTGCACTCGTTCACGTACTTGACGACCTTGTCGGTGTCACCCATGTCGGAACTCATGAGCGCGGCCATGAACTCCGCCGGATAATGCACCTTCAGGTACGCGGTCTGATAGGCGATGAGCGCGTAGACCGCGCTGTGGCTCTTGTTGAAGCCGTAGCCCGCGAACTTCACTATCAAATCGAATATGTGCTCGGCCTTCTTCAGCGGCACGTTCTTCTTCTTCGCGCCGTCGAGGAAGCGCGTCTTCTGGGCGAGCATCACGTCGGAGAGCTTCTTGCCCATCGCCTTCCTGAGCGCGTCGGCCTCTGCGGGCGTGAAACCCGCGAGCACCCTGGCTATTTCCATGACCTGTTCCTGATAGACCATGACGCCGTAGGTGTTTTCAAGTATCGGCTGCAACTCAGGCAACTCGTATGCTATCGGCGTCTTGCCGTGCTTGCGGTTTATGAAGTCCTCGACCATGCCGCTCTGGAGCGGGCCGGGCCTGTAGAGCGCTATCGCCGCCATGACCTCCTCGAAGTTCTCAGGCCGGAGTTTCTTTATCTTTTCCTTGATGCCCGAGGACTCAAGCTGGAATATCCCGTTGGTGTCGCCTGAGGCTATGAGGTCATAAGACGCCTTGTCGTCGAGCGGCAGCGCGTCCATGTCGATGGCCACGCCCCTCGTGCGCTTGACGGCCTTGACGGTCTTGTCTATGACGGTGAGGGTCTTGAGGCCGAGGAAGTCGAACTTTACGAGGCCGATCTTCTCGATGTCCTTCATGGCGAACTGCGTGGTGATGACATCTTCCTTCTGGCTCTTGTAGAGCGGCACGTACTCGACGAGGGGCCTGTTCGATATGACGACCCCGGCGGCGTGGGTTGAGGCGTGGCGCGGAAGCCCTTCAAGCGCGATGGCCACCTCTATCAGGTCTTTGACCTTCTCGTCGTCTTCGGCGAGTTTTTTAAGCCTCGGCTCCTTCTCAAGGGCCGACTCTATGGTGATGTCGAGCTCCTCCGGCACGAGCTTGGCGATCCTGTCCACGTCGCCGTAAGGCATGTCGAGGGCGCGGCCAACGTCCCTGATGCAGGCGCGCGCCTTCATCTGGCCGAAGGTTATTATCTGCGTGACGTTGTCGGAGCCGTACTTCTGAGTGACGTATTTTATGACCTCGTCCCTCTTCTCGTAGCAGAAGTCGATGTCGATATCAGGCAGGCTTATCCTGTCCGGGTTCAAAAAACGCTCGAAGAGGAGGTTGTATTTTATCGGGTCGAGGTTGGTTATGCCGAGCGACCACGCCACGAGGCTCCCTGCCGCCGAGCCGCGCCCGGGGCCGACGGGGATGTCCTTCGACCTCGCGTGCCGGATAAAGTCCTCGACTATGAGGAAGTAGCCGGGAAAACCCATGCGCTTTATTACGCCTATCTCCTTGAAGAGGCGGTCGTAATAATGGAGCCTCACGGCCTCCACGTCCACGCCGGTCTTGGCGAGGCCGGCAAGCCGCCTCTCAAGCCCGGCCTTGACCGTGGTCTCGAAGAGGGTGTCGAGCGTCTCACCGGCGGGGACAGGAAAGTCCGGCAGGTGGTTCTCTCCGAGCTTGAGTTCAAGGTTGCACCGCTCGGCTATCTCGATGGTGTTCGATATGGCCTCCGGCACGTCCCGGAACGCCTCGGTCATCTCCTCAGGCGGCTTGACGTACAACTGGTCGGTCGAAAACCTCATCCGGTCCGCCGCATTTACGGTTTTGCCGGTCTGGATGCACAGGAGCACGTCGTGCACCCTTGAGTCCTTCTTTTCGAGGTAGTGGCAGTCGTTTGTTGCCACAAGCGGTATGTCGAGGGCGCGCGATATCTCGATAAGCCCGGCGTTCACCCTCTCCTGTTCCTCAAGTCCGTTCTTCTGGAGTTCAAGATAGAAGCGCCTGTCCTTGAATATCTCCTTGTACCCGGCTGCTGAGCGCATGGCCGCGTCCTTTTGTCCGGCGCCGAGGAGATGGGCTATCTCTCCATGCAGACACGCGCTCATGGCGATAAGCCCCTCGTTCAGCTCCTTTAAAAGCCCCTTGTCGATGCGCGGCCTGTAGTAGAAGCCTTCGAGGTACGCCTTGGTCAGGAGCTTGCAGAGGTTGTGGTAGCCTTTGGCGTTCTTGACGAGGAGGACGAGATGAAAGGCCGCCTCGGACGACCCGCGAACCCCGCTCGTCTTGTCAAGACGGCTGCCGGTCGCCACGTAGGTCTCGCAACCGATAATCGGCTTTATGCCGCGCTTCATGGCCCTTGAGTAGAAATCGACCGCGCCGAAGATGTTGCCGTGGTCGGTCATGGCCACGGCGGGCATCTTGTAGCTCTCATGGCAGAGCTTGATAAGCGCCTCCGGCCGTATGGCCCCGTCAAGGAGGCTCCATTGCGTATGGAGGTGCAGGTGAACGAAGTTGGAGTGGTGCATAGGGGTTATCGGCTGCCGTAAAAGACCGTGATGCGTAAAAGGATATCTCCCGTGCCGTCAGGAGCTTTCTCGACGGCACGTGCCTCGATGGTCATCGGATACCATGCACGAGGAACAATTTGCCGCTTACGAACTCAAGATTAGCATATTTCGGGGTTATTGGGTAGGGGGAGTTTGAGGCGGCGCATCGTGGACTATGCTGCGCGCCACCGGGAAAACTCCCGACGGCACAAACCGGATGCCTTGGCTTACTACCCCACCCTCTTCACGAATATCTCCCTCACTATCTCCGGGTCGAGGGCAAGGGTGGTCTCTCCTATCTGGATGACGAAGGCCGGACGTTTCTGGTGGACCCTTACGACCGAGCCTGGGACTATGCCGAGGGTGCCGAAACGGTCGAGCCTCGCGTGGGATTTAGAAGCGATGAAGATTATCCGGGCGTTCGAGCCGACGCTGATCTCGTCTATGGGCTGGACAATGGGGCGCAGGTCGTCTTTTGTCTTCTTGCAGCACTCTCCCCTCGGTATGGGCAGACCGTGCGGGCAGGTCGGCGGGTGTCCGAGGAGCGTGCAGATAGACTCCGTCACCTCCGGCGAGAGGGTGTGCTCGAAGCTGCAGGCGTTCTCTTCGAGATTATCCTCGCTCATAGCAAGGACTTCGGATAAGAGCCTCTCGGCCAGCCTGTGGCGGCGTATGGCGGCCTCGGCAAGCCGGTCGCCCTCGCTCGTCAACGTGACCCTGTCGCCGTCTATCTTTAAAAGCCCCCTCTCCTGCATCTCCACGAGCGTGTGCAGGTCGGCGTCGGCATCGGCGACCTCTTTTATCCTGATGAGGTCCGTCACCGAATTTTTTCCGGCCTCGCGTTCAGACCAGATAAACTCCAACACCTCTTCGGCGGCCTTGTCGCGATCCATGAATTACCTCCGGTCGGTTCGCGGCTACAACGTCACCCGCAGGAACCTTAGAATAAGATTGAGTATGCCGCCGATGAATATTGCGAACGGAAAGATGAAGAGGGTCATCCACAGGGCGGCCTTCCACCCCCTCTCCTTGATAATCACAAAAAGGTTGGCGATGCACGGGATGAAGAGCGTTATCGTCACGAGGCTCACCACCACCTGCACCGGGTCGAGCATCCCCTGCTTCTGGAGGGCAAGGAGCCCGGCGGCCCCGTAGTCGCGCCGGAGAAACCCGACGATAAAGGCGCTTGTAGCCTCCACGGGCAGGCCGAGAAACCCTTTGATAAAAGGCGAGGCGGCGTATTCTATGGCCCCAAGCGCCCTGGTCTTGTCGAGCACGAACAACGTGAGCGTCCCGACGATGAAGAGCGGCACGGCCTCCTTTAGATACCACTGCACCCTCACGGCCGTCTTGAGCGCGATGTTGGACAGTTGGGGCATCCTCACCGGCGGTATCTCAAGGATAAAGTCCGACGTCTCTCCGGGCAGGAGCCGCGAGGCGAGAAGCCCGACGATGAACATCACGAGCAAGACCACGAACGCCCAGAGGATGGCCGCCCATAGCGAGACCGCCCCGAGCATCCCTAGTATGACGCCGAGCTGCGCGGAACAGGGCACGCCGAGGGCAAGGAGGAGCGTCACTATTACCCGCTCCTTCTTCGTCTCAAGTATCCTCGTAGTCATGGTGGCCATCGTGTCGCAGCCGAGCCCGAGCACCATAGGCAGGACCGCTTTGCCGTTCAAGCCCATGTACTTGAATATCTTATCGACCATCACCGCGAGGCGCGGCAGGTAGCCTGAGTCCTCCAGAAAGCTGAAGAAGATGAAGAAGAACCCGACGATGGGCAGGACAATGGCGATGGCATAAGTCATGGCCATGGTGACAAGCCCGTATTGCCCGACTATGAGGTCGTGGATGAGGCCGGAGGCAAAGACATATTCCACGACCCTCGCGGCCCACGGATTTACGAACCTGCCGAAGACGGCCTTCTGCAAGAAGTCCACGCTGATGCCCGCGCCGATGACGCCTACGAATTCATACATGATAAAGAGCACGGCGAGGAGGATCGGCACGCCCCAGAACGGGTGCATCGAATATGTCCCGATGAACGCGGCAACCGGCGACGTTACGGCGCGCTCCTTGCTGACCACGGAGTTGACTATGTTATCGACGGTCTTGAGGCGCGCGCGGTTTATGACGTAGCCTACCGGCTCGGAGAACCTCGCCTGCACGCCGAGGCGCGTCTCTTCTATCGCCTTCGACGCCTCAGGCGTCACCCTTGAGGCGAGCCAATCCCTGAGCGTGGCGTCGCCCGATAGAAGCATGACGGCCAAAGACCGCTCCGAGATGCGGGACTTGGGCAGTAGCGCGGCTATGGCATTTATCCCCTCCTCTATGGCGGGCGCGTAATTTGTGACGGAGGCCGGAGCGCGGTGGCGGTTGAAACAGTCCGCGAGCTTGTCGATGTTCCACCGCTGGGTCGCTATGGCCGGGATGACGGCGAGGCCGAGGGTATTCGAGAGGGCGTCAAGGTCTATGGTTATGCCGCGCTCGCCCGCCTCGTCATACATGTTGAGCGCCAGCGTAAGCGGCAGCCCGATCTCCATGAGCTGAACGGTGATTAAGAGGCTCCTCCTGAGGTTCTTGGCGTCGAGGACCTGGATGACCGAGGACACGTCCTCGTTGAGGAGGATGTCGCGCGTCACGCGCTCGTCCTCCGACATGGGCACGAGGCTGTTGACCCCCGGGCTGTCTATGACGCCGATCGAGGCCGCGCCCTTCATCCTGCCGCGCGAGACCTCGACCGTGGTGCCGGGGTAGTTGGACACCGTCGCATACCTGCCGGTCAGGACGCCGAAGACGACGCTCTTGCCTACGTTCGGGTTGCCTACGAGGACGAGCCATCTTTGAGGCTTGCCCGCCGCCGTCTCTCCGTGGTTGTGCATTCCAGCTATTGCCCCTCCATCAAGCCGATATTATTATGATAATAATATTCATTTTCAATTGCAAGGTATTTTTTTGAGGAGCCTCGGCATTGCCGCCGGCTCCTCAAATATTCTTACGCCTTATCCCCGCCCGCGCACCCCGCGCAGTAGCCGTATAATTCGAGCTTGTGGTTCACCACGGTAAAGCCGAGCTTCTTTGCGGCCTCGGACTGGAGCTGTTCTATCTTCTGGTTCTGGAATTCGGCTATCTTCGAGCACTTCATGCAGATGATGTGGTCGTGGTGTCCGTCTTCAGGCAGGTTTTCGTAGCGCGTCTGGCCGTCGCCGAACTGCCTTGCTATCGCAAGTCCGGACTCTCCGAGGAGCTTCATGGTGCGGTAGACCGTGGCGTAGCCGATGTTCTTGTTTTTTCTTTTGACCTTTGAGAGGAGTTCCTCGAGGCTTATGTGGGTATTCGTCTTGAAGAAGGTGTCCGCGATGAAGTCACGCTGCGCCGTGCTCTTGAGGCCCTTGGTCTCAAGGTAGGCTTTGAGGATGGACATCTTGCCGTGCTGAGCCATGCTACGTTACCCGTGGAGACGTTTGACGGAAGACCGGGGACTGCGCGCGCATCCCCGGCGTCCCGCTGGCATGAAAAAACTAAAATCAAAACCCCCGTTCACCGCCCTTCTTATAAAAAGGCAGGATGGGGGAGGACATGCAAGGATATGCTGTAAGGAAGGTTGATAGACGGTTATTTCAGCCGGGACGGCGGTTATGCGCGCCTGATGTCCATGATGCCCGTTTGGGGCCGGCCTCTATATGGAGCGGGAGACGGGTCTCGAACCCGCGACCTCAACCTTGGCAAGGTTGCGCTCTACCAACTGAGCTACTCCCGCAAACGTCTCTAAGAACGAACCATCCGGCATCCGCGCCAGAAAGCGCAACGACCGAGTTTTAGAATTTTATCATATCGAACGCATCTGTCAAGGAGATTATTGCGGGGTGTTTTTTTGCTGACGTCAATCCGCTCAACGCAACCCATTGACAACCGGGCCGTGATGGATTAACCTATCCTTCGCATATTCCGCCGCGCATCACTACGCAGAGGATACCTGATAACATGACAAAACAACTCACTTACAGGGACGCGGGCGTTGACATCGACGAAGGCGCGCGTCTCGTCGGCCTCATAAAACCCGGGGTGTGCGCCACGGCAAGGCCGGAGGTCATGGGCGGCCTCGGCGGATTCGGCGCGCACTTCTCGGCAAGGTTCAAGGGGTTGAAAGACCCGGTCCTCGTATCATCGACCGACGGAGTCGGCACCAAGCTCATGGTCGCCTTCATGGCGGACAGACACGACACGGTCGGCATCGACCTCGTCGCCATGTCCGTAAACGACGTGCTCGTATCAGGCGCGGAGCCGCTCTTCTTTCTCGACTATTTCGCAACGGGCAGACTCGACGCCGCTCGCGCCGCCGACGTGGTAAGGGGCATTGCAAAGGGCTGCAAGCTCGCCGGGTGCGCCCTCGTGGGCGGCGAGACCGCCGAGATGCCGGGGCTTTACAGGGACGGCGAATACGACCTTGCGGGCTTTGCGGTAGGCGTAGTCGACAGGAAAAAGATAATAGACGGCAGGCGCATCAAGCCGGGCGACGCGCTCATAGGCATCGCGTCGAACGGCCTACACAGCAACGGGTACTCGCTCGCAAGAAAGGCCGTCTTCGAGCGGATGGGACACAGGATAACCGACAAGCCCCGGGGCTTCAAACAGGACATAGGCAAAACGCTCCTCACCCCTACCCGCATCTACGTAAAGACGATACTCGCGCTCAAAAAGAAACTCGACATCCTCGGGCTCGTCCACGTGACGGGCGGCGGCTTTACGGACAACGTCCCGCGCGTCCTGCCTAAGGGCGTAAAGGCCGTGATAAGGCGCGGCGCATGGCCGGTCCCCCACGTCTTCAGGTTCATTCAGGATGGCGGAAATATCAAAGAGTCCGAGATGCTCCGCACCTTCAACTGCGGGATCGGCATGGTGCTGGCCGTGCGGCAAAAAGACGCGGCAACGGCCATCAAAACGCTCCGCCTCCTGAAGGAAAAGGCGTATGTCATCGGCTCCATCGCCAAAAGGAAGCGCAACGAGGATGCGTGCGTCTATGAATAGAGTCCCCATCGGAGTGCTAGTCTCAGGCGGCGGAACAAACCTTCAGGCGATAATAGACGCCTCCGAGGCCGGGCGGATCAACGCCGAAGTAAAGGTGGTCGTCAGCAACAACCCCATCGCATACGGACTCGACCGCGCCCGGCGCCACGGCATCCCTTCCGCGGTCATAACGAAGGAATCCTTTACAACAAAAGACAGTTACGACGCGGAGTTGATAAAGACCCTTAACAACCACGGGGTCATGCTCGTGGTCATGGCGGGGTTTATGAGGATACTGACCCCGGCCTTCGTGGCCGCGTTCCCGATGCGTATAATGAACATCCACCCGTCCCTCCTGCCGGCGTTCCCCGGACTCGGCGTTCAGAAGAAGGCGCTCGAATACGGGGCGCGGTTCGCCGGATGCACCGTGCATTTCGTGGACGCGGGCGTGGACAGTGGGCCGATAATCATCCAGGCCGTGGTGCCCGTCCATGACGGCGACACGGCTGAGACGCTAAGCCGCAGGATACTCGTTGAGGAGCACCGCATCTACCCGCAGGCCATCCAACTCTTCGCCGAGGGAAGGCTCCACGTCGAAGGCAGGCGCGTCTTTATAACCGGCGGACAACCGGTCGAAGGCTCCATTGCCAACCCACCGGTCACGATATCCGATGAGTGATAAGACCGTCATCGTCTCCGCCTGCCTCCTGGGCATTCCCACGAGATACGACGGGACGGACGCCTTTGACCCGGAAGCGTTGAGGGAACTTGCGGGCGCGGCGGTCATACCGGTCTGCCCTGAGCAGCTTGGCGGGCTTCCAACCCCGCGTCCAAAGGCATGGATAACGAGGGGCACGGGTCAGGACGTGCTTCGTGGCGCGTCCCGCGTAATCGACGAATATGACAACGACGCGACCGCGAGGTTTCTCTCAGGCGCCGAGGCCGTATTGAAGATAGCCGGGCTATGCGGGGCGAAGGCGGCCTTTCTGAAGGAAAAAAGCCCGTCCTGCGGCGTGACGCGCATACACAGTGAGGACGCGCTCGTGACCGGCAACGGCGTTACAGCGGCCCTGCTTGAGAAAAACGGGGTCAGTGTAAGAGGGTTTTAGCAGGTTGCCGTTCTGCCGCCTCCCCCTCCCGCGCCCCATTCGCAAAGGAGAGCCTTCCATGACGACGAACCCGCCCGACACCCAGACCCCCCAAAAGGCCGCCGATGAATTTTCCAAGAGGCGGATGATATTCGACCTCTTCCTGCACGAGGACGACCGCATCAGCCAGCGCACCGACTGGTTTCTCATATTCAACGCCATACTATTCGAGGCGTTCCATGCCGTCACGAGAGACTCCCAGCAATTCGCCCTGGGCCTCTTCGGCCTGATAGTTAGCTGGGTCTGGCTGATGAACGGCATCCGCCAGCAGTGGACGTCCATGCAGTTGGGGAACCGCATGGGGAGCAAAGACGTAATGGGGGAGGAGATAAGCAAGGAATACAAGAAGATATTCGAGGAACGCAGAAAAATACCGGCATGGTACGGCTGGGCAAGGGCCGTGCCGTCGTTCACCGTCACCATACCATTGGCCTGCGTGGCCGCATGGCTGTTCATGCTCGACTTCTTTCAAAACCTATGGGGATTTTACAACTGGAGGTGGGTCGTTGCCGCCGCGATCGTCATAGGCTCTTCCCTTTTCACCTATCTGGTGGAGAAGACGTCCCGCAAGAACCTGAACTGAGCCTGCAAAACCGCCGGATAACGTCAAGTATTTTGTGCCACAAGGAAAGGGGTCTCCGGCTCGTCGCCCTTATTTATGCTTTCTTAAGGAACCTCTGATTTATTCACGTTAAGACAGTAGTGTCCGGTAGCGGGAGGTATTCTAAAAAGGTGTGTAAATAAGTTGAAGGCGGTGTATCCTTTAGGTTCGACCAAGAACCGGGCTTAGCGCCCACAAAAGGAGACAGCCGCCATGGGTAATTACACCACCGAAGAGGCCGTTGAGTCAAGGGTAAACTGGCAGAGGCTGGAAGAGTTCGCCAGGATGGAAGTTCAGAAGTTCATACAGAGGATTCTGGAGGAAGAGGTCGCGGAGC
>JACRCM010000124.1 GCA_016219025.1 Deltaproteobacteria bacterium
CACAAAGAATAGTAAAACCCGTTAGCGGGGCGCAAGATAACGGCTGATGCAACGAACAACATCACCGGATACTGTGATTTTTCAAAAAACCCTCAGAAGTGGAGAGGGTGAAGTGTAGGATGGTTTTTCAGGGGTCTCAAAGTAGCTCGACTTACAAAGCAGCTCGATTTACAAAGTAGCTCGACTTACAAAGTAGCTCGATTTACAAAGTAGCTCGATTTACAAAGTAGCTCTATGCTCGAATCTCTATCGGATAAATTCAGGAAGATACTCAAGGACGTGCGCGGCCAGGGCAAGCTCTCCGAGGCCAACGTGCAGGACGCCCTTAAAGAGGTGCGTCTCGCGCTGCTCGAGGCCGACGTGAACTTCACCGTCGTCAAGGACTTCTGCGCCAGCGTCAAGGAAAAGGCGCTCGGCAAGGAGGTATTGGAGTCTCTCTCCCCCGGCCAGCAGTTCACCAAGGTCGTCCACGACGAGCTCGCAGGTCTGCTTGGCGGGGCGGACGCGGGACTTGAACTCAAGGGCAAGCCGTCCGCCGTTATGCTCGTCGGGCTCCAGGGCTCAGGCAAGACTACCACCGCCGCCAAGCTCGCGCTCCATTTGAAGGGCAAGGGCAGAAACCCCTACATCGTCCCGGCCGACCTCTTCAGGCTCGCAGCGGTGCTTCAGCTCAAGAAACTCGCCTCCGAGATAAAGGTCGACTGTTTCGACGGCGAGGGCATGAAAGACCCTGCCGCGATCTGCGCCGAGGCGCTGCGCGTGGCGGGCATAAAGGGATACGACATCCTTATAGTAGACACCGCGGGCAGGCTCCACGTAGACGCCGTCCTGATGGATGAATTGAAGACGCTCAAGGGCATCCTCAAGCCCTCGGAGGTGCTCTTCGTGGCCGACGCCATGACCGGCCAGGACGCGGTAAACACCGCCCGCGGCTTCGACGCGGCGGTCGGCATAACCGGCGTCATACTTACCAAGTTCGACGGCGACGCAAGGGGCGGCGCTGCCCTGTCCATGCGCATGACGACGGGCAAGCCGATAAAGTTCATCGGCACGGGCGAAAAGACCGACTGCCTTGAGGTCTTCCACCCCGAAAGGCTGGCCGGCAGGATACTCGACATGGGCGACGTAATGACGCTCATCGAGAAGGCGCAGACCGCCTTTGACGAGAAGCAATCGCAGGAGCTCCAGAAGAAGCTCAAAAAAGACACGTTTACCCTCGAAGACTTCAAGGACCAGCTCGGAAGGATAAAAAAGATGGGGTCGATAGAATCCCTCCTGTCCATGGTGCCGGGTTTCGACGCGATGAAAAAGACGAAGGACGTGCAGGTTGACGAAAAAGAGATAACAAGGATCGAGGCGATAATCAACTCGATGACGAAAAAAGAACGGCGCGACCCGTCGATCCTCAACTCGTCGCGCAGGGTGAGGATAGCCAGGGGTTCCGGCACGAAGGTGCAGGAGATAAACAGGCTCATCAACCAATATAACGACATGCGCAAGATGATGAAGGCATTCAAGACGGGCGGGGCAAAGGGCTTGAAGGGCATGTTCCAGGGCAGGATGCGCTGAGGACTTTGTGTCATGCCCGAATATAGAGCTGCTTTGCAAATCTCTATCCCCGACAGAAGCATTCGGGGAAGCATCCAGTGCCTTCCGCGGCATTGACAACTACATAAAGACGCTGGATTCCCGCCCCTCGGCACAGATTTACAAAGTAGCTCTATGCTCGAGGGCAGGCTCCAACGCGCGGGAATGACGGCGTCGAGATTTGGTTATTTGAGCAACAATATCATAGACTGAATTATTTACGGATAGGTTCCTTAGCAATTCCATCCGCGACAACGGCGTCGCGGCCTGTCCCCGCGTGTATCTGGCGGGGAATGGAACGTGGCGGTGGAAAAAGGCGCGGGCCGATACGGTACGCAAAAAAAACAACGAACGGAGGAGAGAAAAAAGAAATGTCAGTGAAGATAAGACTTACGAGGCAGGGAGGCAAAAAGAAGCCTTTCTACCGTGTAGTGGTGACCGGCAGCGAGTCCCCGCGGGATGGGAGTTTCATCGAGGTGGTGGGCACATACAACCCAATGGTCAATCCTCCGCAGGTTAAATTCGACGAGGAGCGGGTAGCATTCTGGATATCACGTGGCGCTATTCCGACGGATACCGTAAAGGAATACTTAAAGAAGTCAGGACTGCCCACGGCAGGAGCTCAGGCGGCCTGATTTGCGGCTTTAAGACCCGCTTAACAGGAGAATCAAGGCATGAAAGAACTTATCGAGCTAATCGTTAAGGCGCTCGTAGACCATCCTGAGCAGGTTAAGGTCGTTGAAGTGGAAGGCGAAAGGACATCCGTAGTGGAACTCTCGGTTGCCAAGGAAGACCTCGGCAAAGTAATCGGAAAGCAGGGACGGACCGCCAGGGCATTGAGGACGATACTCACCGCAGCTTCAACAAAAGTAAAAAAGCGCTCTGTTTTGGAAATAATTGAGTAGAGACGAGATCATCCCCATCGGCAGGATAACCGGGGCGCACGGCATAAGGGGCGAGGTAAAACTCCTCCCCTACTGCGGCCTCGGTGATTTTGTCTGGCAGGGCATGTATGTCGTCTCTAAAGACGGGTTGATCCCCTGTAAAGTCGCAACGGCGCGCCTTCATAAGGAGTCCTACATCCTCGCCATCGAAGGCTGCGGCACGCGGGAGGAGGCCGAGGCCATGGCCGGCGCCGAGTTGGCAGTGGCGAAGGCGTCGCTCCCGCCCCTGCCAAAGGGCGAGTACTACGGCTTTGAACTCATAGGCGCGGAGGTATGGACCGAAGACGGCGCACTCCTGGGGCGCATCACCGGCATCATGCCCACGGGCGCCAATGACGTCTTCGAGGTCTCATGCCCAGGCGGCGAGATGCTGATACCGGTCATCGAGCAGACGATACTCAGCATGGACGCCGCCGCGAGCAAGGTCATTGTGCGGCTCATGGAAGGACTGGAGCCTGTCGGCAAAGCTCATCGGAATGAATGATGCGGATTGACGCATGCGTCCGCGTAATGCGATGCGATTCGACATACTGACGCTCTTCCCCGGGTTCTTCGCCGGCCCGGTCAGGGAGAGCATCATCGGCAGGGCGATAGAGAACGGCATAATCGAGGTCAACGCCTGGAACATACGCGACTGGGCACCGGGCAGGCACAGGGTGACCGACGACGCACCCTATGGCGGCGGCGCGGGCATGGTGCTGAAGGCCGAACCCGTGGCCCTCGCCCTTGAGGCGGTCAGGGCGATGTCGCCTGATGCGCCGACGGTGATATTGTCCACGCCGCAGGGCATGCCGTTTACGCAGACCGAGGCGCAGAAACTCTCCGGGTGCAGGCGCATCGCAATAATCTGCGGCAGGTATGAAGGCGTGGATGAGCGCATCCGGCCCCTTGCGGACGCGGAATACTCGATAGGAGACTACGTGCTGACGGGCGGAGAACTGCCCGCGCTCGTAATGATGGACGCGGTCGCCCGGCTCGTGCCAGGCGTGTTAGGAGACGCGGCCTCCGCGGAAGATGAATCATTCTCCAACGGCCTGATAGAATACCCGCAGTACACGAGGCCGGAGGATTGGATGGGGCAGCGGGTGCCCGGCGTGCTGCTATCGGGAAACCACGCGCAGATAGCGGCATGGCGCAGACGCGAGAGCGTCATACGCACCGCAAAGCGCAGACCCGGCCTCCTTGAGGCGGCGGGGCTTACCGAAGAGGAGAGACGGCTTGCGGAGTCCGTGAAGGCTGGACGGACGGATAAAGACGAATAATTGAGTTTTTAACAAGGCTGAAAGACGCCTTACAATCGAAGAGACAAGAAAAGGAGGCAGTATCATGGGAGCAATTCACGATATCGAGAAGGGATTTCTGAGGACCGACCTGCCGGCGTTCAATCCGGGAGACACGCTCCTCGTGAAGGTCAGGATAAAAGAAGGCGACAAGGAACGCCTCCAGCCGTTCGAGGGCACCGTCACCAAGATACGCGGGGGCGGGATACGCAAGACCTTCACGGTAAGGAAGATATCCTACGGCTGCGGCGTGGAGAGGATATTCCCGCTCAACTCGCCTTCGATAGAGTCCATCAAGGTGCTCTCCCAGGGCAAGGTGAGACGCGCCAAGCTCTACTACCTCAAAAACCTCAAGGGCAAAGCCGCGAGGGTGAAGGTGAAGAGATAGGATGCCGGGAGTGGAGCGTGGGGACGCATCCCGGGACGCTCAGCGTCCCGTGGCACCTTGCACAACTGGTTAATGCGCCGTCAGGAGTTTCCACCTGACGGCGCATCTTCGGCTCGCATGCCCGCAATGACGGACTTTTGAATTATTAACTTGGCAAGCAAATAGCTGAATATTGTGGTATAATATGTGGTATGGAAAAGACAGATGCCCGCAAGGCGAGTCAAGACGCACAGTATCAGATGAGGAGGCAGATCGTAAAGCTTCGGCAACGGGGGATGA
>JACRCM010000122.1 GCA_016219025.1 Deltaproteobacteria bacterium
GGCGTGGTAAAAACGGCAAGGTTGCCGTCTGCGCCGCCATGAAAAAACTTGTCCACATAGTCTATGGCGTCTTAAAAACCGGCAAACCCTTTGACCCTGATTATGGCGCAAAATTGGCTTGACAAGCAAGACGGTATCTACTCCCTGCGCCCGCCGTTTTTATCGCGGGGTCAGGAGTTTCATCCTGACCCCGCAACTCCCTACTTCTGCTCCACCCTCGGAAATAGCGGCGGCATCTTCTTTATCTTCACGCCGGGCTTGAGCCCGCCCCACTTTATCTCTTCGTCAAAAGACCTGCCCGCTATCCCGCCTTTGATGCCGAGGGCGTCCCAAATCCGATCGGCTGACGCGGGCATGAACGGGTGCAGGTAGACCGCTATGACGCGGAGACCCTCGGCGAGGGTATAGAGGACGTTGGAGAGTTTTTCTTCTTCCTTGTTCCTGGCCAAAACCCACGGAGCGGATTTATCCACGTAGGCGTTCAATAATCTTATCGGAAGCCAGACCCCGTCAAGCGCGTAATGGAATTGAAGGGCGTCCATGAATTGACTATACGTCACGTCAGGCGCGCCGAACCTTCCGCGTATATCTTCCTCCATCGGCCCGTCTTGACTGTTTATCGGAGGCGGCACCTCTGCGCCTTTGTACTTCTCTATCATCGAGATGGTTCTTGATACGAGGTTCCCCAGGTCGTTCGCAAGGTCTCCGTTTATCCGGCCTTCGAGCGCCTTTATTGAAAAATCTCCGTCCAGGCCGAAGGGGACGGCTCGGAGTAAAAAATACCTGAACTGATCGACGCCGTATTTTTCTATCACCGCGTCAGGGTCAACGACGTTGCCCCTGGACTTGCTCATCTTCTGGCCTTCGATAGTCCACCATCCGTGGGCAAAGACCTTTTTCGGGAGCGGCAGACCGGCGGCCATGAGAAACGCGGGCCAGTACACGGCGTGGAAGCGCAGGATGTCCTTGCCTATAATGTGAACGTCGGCTGGCCAACGGCCATTATCATCGGGCCAGCCGGTTGCCGATAGATAATTCGTCAGCGCGTCGAACCATACATACATCACGTGCCTTGGGTCGCCCGGCACGGGTATGCCCCATGAAAAAGAGGTGCGGCTGACGCTCAGGTCGCGGAGTCCCGTTCTAAGAAATGACGTTATCTCGTTGCGCTTTGCGTCCGGCTGGATGAACCCAGGGTTTGCCTCGATATGCGCGAGTATCCGTTCCCCATAGGCCGAGAGCCTGAAAAAGTAACTCTCCTCCTTGAGCCTGTCAACCGGCCTCCCGCAGTCCTGGCACTTGCCGTTGACAAGCTGGGTCTCGGTCAGAAAGTTCTCGCACGGCGTGCAGTACCAGTCTTCGTATTCGCCCTTGTAGATGCCGCCCTTGGCGGCTATGGTCTCCCAGATATGCGCCACGGCGCGTTTGTGGCGCGGCTCGGTCGTGCGGATAAAATCGCCGCATGATATGCCGAGCCGTGCCCAGAGGTCTTTGAACCTGCCCACGACGTTGTCCGCGAACTCGATCGGCGTCTTGCCCGCCGCTGCCGCCGCTCGCTCGACCTTCTGGCCGTGCTCGTCCGTGCCCGTAAGGAACAACACGTCAAGGCCCTTGAGACGCTTGTACCGCGCAAGGCAGTCCGCGGCGACGGTGGTATAGGCGTGTCCTATGTGCGGGACGTCGTTGACGTAGTATATCGGCGTGGTGACGTAGAAGCGCTCCATCTACGAGCCTTCCCCGCCGCCTTCACCGGACGTCTTCTCCCGCGCCTTTTCCCCCTCTGGTCTAACCTGAGCGCCGCCCGCCTCGGACGCCCTCTCCTGTCCGGGACGCTGGCCTCGGCCGCCCCTGCGTCTGTGCCTGCGCCGGGGCTGTTCCCTTTGTCCTTGTCCCTGTTCAGTCTGGCCCTGTGTCTGCCGTTGCTGATTTCCCTGGCCCTGCGCCTGCTCAGGCTGACCCTGCGTCTGGCGTTGCTGGTTTCTCCGGCCCTGTCCCTGACGCCCGGCATCCTGTCCGGTCTGGCCGGGTTGAGCCTGCTGGGTCTGCTGTCCGGGCCTGCCGCGCTCAGGTCTGTTGCGCCTGTTGACGCCGGTGCGCTGGCGGTCTCTTTCTCCCCTGCGTTGCCGGTCGGGCCGGGCAAGGTTGGGGACGGACTGCGCCGCCGTGGCGTTGGCGCCGCCTTGCTGAAAGCCCGTCTGAGGCGGGGTTATCGGCGGCGCGGCAAGCCCACCGGCGGTAAGCCCACCGGCGGTAAGCCCGTCGGCGGCAAGCCCACCGGCGGTAAGCCCGTCGGCCTCTTCTACCGTAGCGCCTGCCTCTGCCGCGGGCCGGGCATTAGCCCCTCCAGCCTGGACCGCGTGGCCGTGGCCAGCGCATCCGCCGCAGGCTTCAGCCGCCTTTCTGGCGCGTTTTTCTTCCTTGTACATCTCGTGCTCGTAACCGAGACAGCACATGAGCCTGCCGCAGATGCCGGATATCTTCGCCGGATTAAGGGCAAGGTTCTGGTCCTTGGCCATCTTGATAGTCACCGGCGCGAAGTCCGGGAGGAACCCGGAACAGCACAGCCCCCTGCCGCACGGCCCGAGTCCGCCGATCATCTTCGCCTCGTCGCGCACGCCGACCTGCTTCATCTCGATGCGGGTGTGGAAGCCGGAGGCGAGTTCCTTGACCAGGTCGCGGAAGTCCACCCGCGTCTCGGACGTGAAATAGAATATGGCCTTGCTCGAATCGAAGAGATACTCGACCCTGATGAGCTTCATCGGCAGGTTGTGCCGTATAATCTTATCCTTGCAGAGCCTGTATGCCTCCTCCTCGCGCTCGGAGTTGAAGTTGTGCCTCTCCACGTCGAGCACGTCGGCCTTCCTGACGACCTTTTTAAGGGGCCGTGGGACGGCAGCCGGGTCCGCCTCCTTGGGGCTGTAGGAGACAGTGCCCATGCCAAGGCCCTTCTCGACCTCGACTATGACCGAATCCCCGGGTTTGAGGTCCAACCCGTTCGCGTTGAAGTCGTAGACCTTGCATGCCCTCTTGAACCTTACGCCTGTAATCTGAACCATCGTTTCCTCTTATAAGGCGGCGATCTTGACCATCATCGCCTCCATGGTTATCTGCTTGTTCATGTAACGCGGCGGCGTGACGTCGGCCATGGCCTCGTCCACGGCCCTGTACGCCGTCCAGAGATAATCGAACCCGGCCTGAACTCCTGCCGCGGCCTGCGAGGCCGGCGCGGCCTGCGAGGCCAGCGCGAGTCCGTCCGCGCCTTCCGATATCACCGCCCTGTCCCTGTACCAGCCCTTTATGAAGCCGAGCGCCTCGGCGAGCCCGTCCATCCTGGCGAGCTCTTCAGCGAACCTCATGGCCTCGAATGCATCTCCGTCCGGCACCCTCGACAATCTGTCTATTATCCCGGCCCGTCTCTCCAGCGCGCCGTCCGCCGCAAGCGCCTCGGCCCTGGCTATCGAGCCTCCGGCAAGACGCGCGATTGCGGCAGCAGCTGGCCCAATGCCGAGCCTCGCAATCAGGTGTGCGCCTACCGTCTCAACGCGCAGCGGCCTGAAGTTTATCCGCTGACATCTGGAGAGCACGGTTACGGGCAGGACGGCCGGGCGGGAGGTGACGAGTATGATGACGGAGGCGTCGGGCGGCTCTTCGAGGGTCTTTAGGAATGCGTTCGCCGCCTGCGGCATGAGGCGGTCGGCGTGGTCTACGATAACGGCCTTGCTGCCCGCGTCTATCTTGCGTCTGAGCGCGGATTGGACCTCCCTTATCTGATCTATCCTTATAAGTCCCGCCTCCGGCGGGACGGCCCTTTCGTAGACGTCATCCGAGACCTTCTCGGTGGGCCAGACCTCCATTATGTTCGGGTGCGCCCCGACCCCGGCCCGTTCGCACTCAACGCATGACCCGCAGGCGTCGTCCTTATAATCGGCGCAGTTGAGGCCCGCGGCAAAGGCCAGCGCGGTCTGTCTCTTGCCCACGCCGTCAGGCCCGGCGAAGAGGTAGGCGTGCGCCGTCCTCTTGCCGTTGATAGCGCCTTTGAGCAGCGCCAGTTCCTTCGCGTGGCCGATTATCTCGTTAAATCGCATCTATCTATAGGCTATAGGCTATAGGCTATATGCCGACCGTTCACGGCTCATAGTACCGCAGTAGTATCTTCTTTATGATATCACAAATATCCTTATGGATTAAAGGGATTTCGCGCTCGCCGTTTATCACCTTGACGCGATGCCGGCTTTCACCCGCGATTTTCAGGTATCCGGCCCTGACCTTCTCGTGAAATTCGAGGGCCTCCCTCTCGAAGCGGTCTTCTTTGGAGACGGTTTGACCGTTAATCCGCTCCATTGCCCGCGAAAGGCCCGTCTCCACCGGACAGTCGATTATGAAGGTGACATTTGGGATGACCCCGGCGGCGGCAAGGCCGTTCATGGAGGCTACAGTAGCCGGGTCAAGGCCCCGGCCATAGCCCTGATAGGCCGTGGTGGAGTCAGTAAAGCGGTCGCAGATGATTATCTGGTTCTTCTCAAGGCCGGGCTTTATCACCTCGGCCACAAGCTCGGCCCTTGCCGCCTCATACATGAAGAGCTCAGCCCAGGGCGCGATTGGCGCGGCGTCCGAGGTCAGGAGGAGCTGCCTGAGCCTGTCCCCCAGCGCGGTGCCACCCGGTTCGCGCAGGAAAAGCGCCTTCAAGCCATCCTTTTCAAGGTGTTCAAAAAGGAGCCGCGCCTGCGTCGTCTTGCCGCAGCCCTCAATCCCCTCGAATGTAATGAATAGACCCACTGTCTCCCCCCGGACGTTTGCATAACCGCGGCGCAATGTTGTTACATATTACAAGATTAACGGCCCGTAATCAACCTGATTCCCCCCCGCCCCCCGGCTGATTCTCCCACCCTGAGAACGGGATTTTTTATGCGCCCGGTTTTTGTTATAATTGACCGCATGTCGAAGAAGAACCCTTGCACCCTGCATTACGCGGGCAAAGAGACCGAGGCCTCGGTCATGGCCTCGACTCCGTCCGCGCCGTTGCGCCTCGTGAAGACCCACGGCGCGCCGTCGGATTGGACGAACATGCTCATCGCCGGGGATAACCTCGGCGTCTTAAAGACGCTCATCGCCGGAAAAGAAGCCGGGCGCGTCGTAAACGCCGACGGCACCCCCGGCGTCCGCCTCGTCTACATAGACCCGCCGTTCTCCACCCGGCTCGTATACAGGGGGACTGACGGACGCCACGCTTACGACGACAGGCGGAGGGGCGCGGAGTTCGTCGAATTCCTGAGACATCGCCTCATACTCCTGCGCGAGGTGATGAGCGCTGATGCCTCCATATACGCGCACCTCGACTGGAAGACCTCGCATTACGTCAAGGTCGTCATGGACGAGGTCTTCGGGCCGGATAATTTCCTGAACGAGATAGTCTGGAGTTACGGCGGCAGGGGCGCAAAGGCCGCTTCAGCGCAGTTTCCGCGCAACCACGACGCCATACTGCTATACGCCCGGAGGCCGCGCGTCTTCAATAAACAGCGGCGCGAGGTCAGCCTCCCGAAGGACAGTCCGTGCATACAGCAGGACGCCTATGGCAGGTGGTTCAAGACCGCGCCGAGGGGTGACTACACGGATGCGTCTA
Source organism: Deltaproteobacteria bacterium (assembly GCA_016219025.1). Taxonomy (GTDB): domain Bacteria; phylum Desulfobacterota; class GWC2-55-46; order GWC2-55-46; family GWC2-55-46; genus JACRNO01. The sequence continues at coordinate 5,621 of JACRCM010000122.1, forward strand.
TCGCGTCGCTCGAAGAGGCTGGCAGGGTACATCGAACCCGCAGCGGCAGGCTCCGGGTCAAGTATTTCCTCCGCGAGGCCGAAGGCCGCGTCATAGAAGAAAAACTCATTGGAGACGTCTGGGACGACGTGCCCGACGCGATGCACATCAAGGCGTCTGAGAAGACCGGGTACCCGACTCAAAAACCCGTCGCGCTCCTTGAGCGCGTAATCAAGGCGTCGTCAAACCCCGGAGACCTCGTGCTCGACGCCTTCTGCGGCTCAGGCACAACGCTCGCCGCAGCCAGCGCATTAGACAGACGCTGGATAGGCATAGACATAGGCAGCCTCGCCATAAAGACGGCGCAGAAGAGGATAAAGGCCGGTATGAAGTCCAACGGCACGCCGGGGTTTGCGGTTTATAGGGCGGGGAAGCAGACGTAGTGTGGGCGCGCCCACACTACAAGGCAGAACCCGCAAGAGACTCGGCCGCCACGGAAAGCAGGGCTTCCCGGCAACGCCGCTCCCAAGCGGGGCTTGGGAGCGAGGGGTAATAAATAACGGAGCGCGCGCCGGAGCGCCGGTCTACTTCTTGAACAGAAAATCATCTAGCTCTTTTTCAGCGGCGGCGGCGTAGAGCCGCTTGCAGACCTCGTCCAGCACGCCGTCGATTTTTCCGGCGGTCAACTGCTCCCCGCGCCTCTCGCATTCGCGGATGCCCTGCTTGATGATTATCTCGACGTACCGCTGAAAGAGATACTCGCGCCAGTGGACGCTCTCCTGGCCGTAATCGACCCGTATCTTGCGCGCAAGCGGGGCATTGGTGTTGATCCAATATATGTTGCGTTCCTTGTCTTCGGGGCGCTGATAGATTATCGGCTGCGCCGCGTCAAGAGTAACCCTGCTCCCGTCAAACGGGTCTTTGTCATGGTTTGAGAGCAGCACCCTTGGATAATTGCGGCCCTTTGTCCTCCTGTCGCCCGTGCCGCCCGGCTTGGGGTTGTGCGCCGCGGCCGCCTCGGCCCCTGCGTTAGCTTCCACAGCCTCCCCGGTTCCCCCTGCAAAACCGCCCACGCCCGGGCCTGACCCGGTAAATATCTCGCCGTAGGCAGTCTGCAGGAACCGGTTCTTCCATTCGTTGAGGAAGACGTTGAATTGAACGGTATTCGCAAGGCCCTCCCGCTGTTCCTCGCGCTCGACCCGCTCGACCATCCGGGAGGCAAGCTCGTTTATCCGTTCGCAAATCCAGCCAAGGAGCGCGCCGGATACGTCGGACTTTACAAGATGCTCGCGGTCGTTCTGGACGTGGTCTTGCGCCGGGTCTTCCAATATCGGGCATTCGCACTCGCCGTAGATGAACTCGGCCATCTCGTAATTCCTGAGCGGGCCTCCGAGCTCGCTTATCCTGTAGGATGCGATAACGCCTATCTCGGCGCCCTTAAAGCTGATGCAGTTCAGCCCGGCGCGGTCGTCGTTGCGGCCAAACGGCTCTTCCGAGGTATAGAGCGTCAGCCTCCCCCTTCCGAACCGCTCGTTGGCGAGCGTGACGAACCCCCCGGCGCGCGGCAATCTCTCAGGCATCTCGAAGACGGCAGGCTCCTCGAAGCCGGGTTTGGGCTTTATCACCTCAGGGAGAAGGCGCACAAGCTCGCCGTCGTCGAGCATCCCGTAGACCGGCTTCGCCTGTATGATGCCCCTCGCCTGCGGGTGGACGCGGAGCCTATCGAGTATGGCGTTGTATCTCTTCACGCCTACCGCGTGGGGCTTGCATCCCCGTACGACCGTGAAGCGAAGGCCGCCTGAGCGGAGCCGCTCCATTACGGACGCCGGGAGTTTAGCCGCGAGATCGGCGAGGTCGGCCTCTACGAGGGCGTCTTCAGGCGAGAGCCTCCTGTCCTCGAACCCGTCGAGGAAGCCGTAGTCCTTCTCCTCGTCGAAGCCGAAGACGTTTAAGAGGCCGGAGCGGTAGGTGATGAAGCGCGAGGTCTCGAACATCTGGCGCATGTAGAACTTGCCGCCGTTGCCGTGTCCGCCGTAGGTCTTGAGCGAGCGCATCCCGCGCCTGGCCGCCGTCTTGTCGAACCAGCGTATGAAGTTGTTGGCGATGGCCTTGCGGGTAGTGCCGGAAAAATCGATGCACTCGAATCTGATAGGCTCGGCTCTGGTCTTCCTGCGCAGGCGGATGATTATGGCATGGTCGGAGTCCGGGCAATGGACGCCCCGCTCAGCGCCGTCGCGCAGGTAAGCGTCAACGGAATTTTTAAGCCACTCCGCAAGCCCCTTGACGTGGTCGAAGCGGAATCCCTTGCCGAACATGTCCAGCGCGGCCTTCGCGTCGATGACGGCTTCGATCTTCCTGATGCCGGGCTTTTTCATGGGAGTCCCGTCTTGGGTTGTTGGGCGGACAGCGCCATCGTTTACGGCAACGCGGGCTTATTGTCGGTGGGCATAGACCACCACGAGGCTGCGCTACGCACAAACATGCGCGACTTCAATCAGACCTGCGGCGTCTGCTACGCCTTGCGTAAGTAAACTGGCCGGGGCATAAAAATCTGACCTTCACGCCGCAGTCTTCAAGCGCTTGCCCGTTATGCCACCAGTCTGAATCCACGGCGTTCAAAATTTCTGGGTTGCACCGGCTCGCCAAGGCCGCCGCAACGAACTTACGGTCATCCTTGTCGAAACCTGCGAGGCGCGGATCATCCGGAAATTCCATAAATCCGCGAGATACGTCCTTTGTAATATTGACCTGCTCGGCTACTTTTACATTCGCTTGATTATCAAATACCCGCTTCACAAAAGCATCGCCGGCGCCAGGTTGTCCTTTGAGGTTCAAATTTTTCATATGCTCGGCAATAATCAACCTTCCGTCGTCCAACACAATACCGCCGGAAGCTATAATACGCCCAAGCGCGTTGATGCAGGCCAAGACACATTCCCTGTCTGCTTGTTCAGCCTTGTTGTTGGCCACGAGAGCCACATTTGTGTCAACCACTTTGAAGGTCATTGGCCTCTGCGTTGCTTACTGCGCTTCATGGCCGCCTTCGTCATAGCGGCCATGTCACCAAACTCGTCACCAAAAAAATCCTTTGGCCAGTTAGTAATGTTCCCGAACGAATCCGATTCAAGCGGTTTTAAGTCGGAATGACTATGTCCCATTTCCAGAAATATAACGCGGCATCGTCCGTGGCGATTTTCTCCTCAGCGATGCGCCGTTGCAACCTCCGCAACAGATGCCCGCTATGGCTCTCGAAGATGATCTGAACTTTGCGTCGTCTATACGCATCAATGAAGACATCAGCCAACCCGGCTTGAACAGAAGGGTGCAGATGAATTTCAGGCTGTTCGAGTATAATGGTAGAACCTTCCGGCACATAAAAACATAAAACCAGCATCGGTAATATCTGCGAGATGCCAAAACCGATATCCGTTATCAGCACATCCGCTGATAACGACGTTTTTTTAACCTTGACTCGGTAGATATTGCTATCTTTAGCAACCGGTTCCACGTTAAAGCTGTGCACAAGACCAAGTTCGCGGAGCCACCATGCGACATGCTCTTCCAATGAATGCGGCCTCTTGCCACGACCCATTCTGATTGACATCCCACGTTCTGCGGCTGCCAATAAGGCAGCCACAACGCGTTCGCCGCGTTTACCCATATCGGCTGGTTCAACTCCCGCCCACACGTATTGCCGCTGAGGGTACTCGCGCAATGGCCCTAAGTAATAGACTCGTCCGAACATATCTTCAAAAGCCAATTGCAGGTCAGAAAGGAAGCCCGCATTTTGAAAGTAGGCCTTCACCTGATCGGGAAAACCATAACATTTTACCGGAGCGGGCAAGTCCTAGACGCGCCCCTGCGTTCTTTTGAACGTGAAACCACCTGAAGGACACGACAGTTCGTATCCGTCGTAGTTAGCAGCGGGTTTCTTGTGCATTGAAAAGGTGCTGTTTCCCAACTGATATGTCATCTTACCGGCTTGGAGCCGGCTACTCGCTTCAATTACGTCTGCTTTGAAACTCATATTATCAGAACCAAAGAGCGTGTTGTTTGGGTTCTCCGGGTCTCTGACTTCAAGTTTTTCTGGCAGATTCCATTGCATTTGCCATGAAAGCTTCCCGCTTACTGCGTGTCCGTATATAATTTCTTTGAAAGAGCCAAGATTGACGTGACCGCTTTTTTTCATCTCCAAAGATGAGCGCTTGTGCGCGGTCTGGCGACTCTACTGTCTGTTTGAGCATCAGCAAAAGCTGCAATATACTCGTTTTACCAGAGCTATTAGCTCCAAATAATCCCGTAATCGGAGCCAACTTCATATCTTTGATTTCTGGCCACGATTTGAATTTACTGATACTAAGTCCTGTAATCATTGGTTCATCTCCTTCGCACATCCTTACGACCTTGCCGGGTTTCCCCATCGTTCCCAAGCTCAGCGCCTGCCCTCGAATGTATAAGTCGAGGGTAGGAACGCATCCAGGGACGCTCCAGCGTCCCGTCAATCGGCTTGACTGGCGGCCTCTCCGACCCCCCCATCTCTGTGGCATAGGAAGGCGAGCCAGCCTACCCCATCCCCTCCACCGCCCGATACGCCTCTTCGAGGGCCGCGTCGAGTTTTGAGATGTCCGTGCCTCCGGCCTGGGCAAGGTCTGGTTTGCCGCCGCCTCTGCCGCCGACTATCGGGGCGAGGCGTTTTACTATTTCTCCGGCGCTGAACCTTTGCGTCAGGTCTTTTGTCACGGCGGCGAGGAGCACGGCCTTACCGTCAACCGCGCTTCCGATGACGACTATGCCGGAGCGGAGTTTCGCCCGGAGCGCATCGGCAAGGACGCGCAGGGCCGCCGCGTCCATGCCTTCGACCTTTGCCGCTATGACCTGCACGCCTTTGATGTCGCGGCCACTCGACAGGAGCGCGTCAGCCGCGCCCGCCTTGTCCTTGCCTTTGAGGCGCTCTATCTCGCGCTCAAGCTCCCTGTGGCGCTCGATGAGCCTCTTTATCTTATCAGGCACCTCTGTCTTCGGGGCCTTGAGGAGTTGCGCGGCCTCTCTCAGCGCGTCGTCGGCCTTCGAGATAAGCTCTATGGCGGCCTCGCCGGTGACCGCCTCGATCCTCCTGACGCCTGAGGCGACAGAGCCTTCGGACGTGACCTTGATACACCCGATGTCGCCCGTCCTTCTTACGTGCGTCCCGCCGCAGAGTTCCGCGCTCACGCCCGGCACCTGCACGATCCTGACCACGTCGCCGTACTTCTCTCCGAAGAAGGCAAGCGCGCCTTTCTCTATCGCCTCCCTGTAGGGTAGGACGTCGGTTATGACCTCAATATTAGCGATGACCGCGCGGTTGCAGTCCTCTTCTATCTTTTTTATCGTCTCCGCGCTCAACGCCTCGAAGTGGTTGAAGTCGAAGCGCAGCCCCCTCGGCGCGACGAGCGAGCCTGCCTGACGCAGGTGCCCTCCAGCCGCCCTCCTGAGCGCCGCGTGGAGAAGGTGCGTGGCCGTGTGGTTGCGCGCGGCGGCAAGCCGCGCCTCAACGTCCGGCACGAGTTCCACCACCGAGTCGATTGCGACGGCGCCTTTCTTTATCCTGCAATAGTGGACTATGATGCCGGTGGCGGGCCTCTTGGTGTCGGTTACCTCTATATCAAGCCCAGCGCCTATTATCAGACCGGCGTCGCCGACCTGTCCACCGGACTCTCCGTAGAATGGCGTCTCGTTCGTGATTATCCCGGCCTCTTCGCCCTCCTGCGCCGATTCAACGGCCTTGCCGTCTCTTATGATGCAAATTACAGACGACGACGTGGCGGCGATATGGTAGCCTACGAATTCCGATTTAAGCCCGGATGCGGCAAGCGCCTTGTAGAGCGCGTCCACGCCCTCGGCCGAGGCCGCTCCCTTCCATGAGAGCCGGGCCTTCTTTTTCTGCTCGTCCATCGCCGAATTGAACCCGGCCTCGTCTACGGTAAAGCCGTCGTGCTTCAATACGTCTGCGGTAAGGTCGACCGGAAAGCCATAAGTGTCGTAGAGCTTGAACGCGACGGCCCCCGGAATAACGGTCTTGTGCCCTTTTTTAAGGACGTCTATCTCTTCTTCAAGGAGGTTCAGCCCCCGCTCAAGGGTCTCGAAGAACCGTTCTTCTTCCCCGTGGCTGGCGCGGACGACGAGTTCGCGCGCCCGCACCGCCTCCGGGTAGACGCCGCCCATCAGCTCGATGACGCGCTCGCAGACCTTGTGGATGAACGGCTCTTTCATGCCGAGGAACCTGCCGTGACGCGCCGCCCTCCGGATAATCCTACGGAGCACGTAAGAGCGGTCAACATTGCCCGGAAGCACGCCGTCGGTTATCAGAAAAGTTATGGCGCGGCTATGGTCTGCTATCGCCTTTATCGAGACATCGCCGTCAACGGATGCGCCGTACCCGACCGATGCAAGCTCTTCTATGCGGTTTATGATGGGGGTAAAGAGGTCTGAGTCGTAGTTGGATTTCGTGCCCTGCATTACGGCGGATAGCCGCTCAAGCCCCATGCCCGTGTCTATGCAGGGCTTTGGAAGAGGCGTGAGCGCGGCGTCAACTCCCCTGTTATACTGCATGAAGACGAGGTTCCAGAGTTCTAAAAACCTGTCGCAGTCGCACCCGACCGCGCACCCCGGCCTACCGCAGCCGACGCCGGGCCCCTGGTCGATGATTATCTCGGAGCAGGGCCCGCACGGGCCGGTGTCCCCCATCGCCCAGAAGTTGTCCTTTGCGCCGAGGCGGACTATCCGGTCATCGCTCAGCCCCGCCTTCTTCTTCCAAATCGCGGCGGCCTCGTCGTCGGTCTCGAAGACCGTGGCCCAGAGCCTGTCTTTCGGCAAGCCCATCTCTTTCGTCAGAAACTCCCACGCGAACTCTATCGCGCCTTCCTTGAAGTAATCGCCGAAGGAGAAGTTGCCGAGCATCTCGAAAAAGGTGTGGTGTCTGGCGGTCACGCCGACGTTTTCAAGGTCGTTGTGCTTGCCGCCTGCCCTCATGCACCGCTGGCATGAGACCGCCGTCTTGTACGGGCGCGTCTCCTCGAGGAGAAAGACCCCCTTGAACTGCACCATGCCCGCGTTCGTAAACAGGAGAGTGGGGTCGCCCTTAGGTATGAGGGCCGAGGACTGGACCGTCTCGTGGCCTGCATCCGCGAAGTATTTTAGAAACCTTCTCCTGATCTCAGATGATTTCATGGGGTTATCTTCCGTTCATTGAATTTGATATACGCGACGGTCGAAAGGGGTTGCACTGCGGCGGGCAATGGCCCGGTCATGCTGCGTCTTCTCCTGACGGCTCTCCCTGCCTCCCGCGGCCCCCGGGGATTACGAACAAAGACAAAGACGCCGATGAATCGGCAACCGCGAGGCGCGGCACGGAAACGCGGGTATACTATTCAATCTCCTCCATGGCAAGCCTCATTATCGCGGTCAGCGCCGCGTCGAGGGAGAACCCGCGGCCCGTCAGGTGCCTGATGGCCTTCGCCGACGCCGCCCTGTCGAGCGGGAGGGCTGAGCCGCCGCGCCTTAACCACCTTGCGAGCACATCTTTGACCAGCTTCTCCTCGGCCTCAGGGTCGAGCGTCTTTGCCGTCCGCTCTATTATCTCTTTAGAGACGCCCTTTGCCGAAAGCTCCGCCGCTATCTTCATCCGCCCCCAGCCCTTATTGCGGCTGCGCGATTCAAAGAGGGCCCAGGCGAACCGCTCGTCGTTCAAATAGCCTGCGTCCAGAAGACGCTCGATTGTACCGGCGGCCTCGTCAGGCCCAAAACCCTTTCTCCTGAGCTTGGCGGTCAACTCGGCGATGGAATGCGGCCTGAGTCCGAGGAGCCTCAATGCCGTCGCGTATGGGTCTTTCATAAGAAGAGGTTACCGGTGAAAACCTTTTACGGTAACAATCCAGTTATCAGCGCTTATCAGATACGTAAAATGAATCTGCCTTTTACGCATCACGGTCTTTTACCGATAACGGATCACCGATAACTGATAACCTGTCAGAACCTCTCGACCCCGCCCGCGCCGCCACCGCCGCCTGCTCCGCCCTCGCCGCCCTTCTCAAAGTCCTTCCAGCCCATGTCGCTCGTGCCGGCTATGCCCTTTACCTTCAGCTCGAAGTCAGAGGGGTTGCTGGCCTGACGGAACGCCACGTCGTAGGTGATGAGGTCGCGGTTGAGGAGGCCGAGTATCGACTGGTCGAAGGTCTGCATCCCGTAGGTCGTATATCCCTTGGCTATCGCGTCGGATATCTCCTTGGTCTTCTCCTTGTCCTCCACGCACTCGCGTATCCTCGAGGTGGTGACCATGACCTCGACCGCCGGCACCCGGCCCTTGCCGTCCTTCGTGGGCAGGAGCCTCTGCGAGACTATCGCCTTTATGACGCCCGCGAGCTGTATCCTTATCTGCTTCTGCTGGTACGGAGGGAAGACCGAGACTATCCTGTTTATCGTCTCCATCGCGTCTATCGTATGGAGGGTCGAGAGGACGAGGTGCCCGGTCTCGGCTGCGGTCATGGCTATCTCTATCGTCTCCATGTCGCGCATCTCGCCGACGAGGATGATGTCCGGGTCCTGCCTGAGCGCGCCGCGCAGGGCCGCCGAGAACGTCTCCGCGTCCGTGCCTATCTCCCTCTGGTTGATGATGCAGCGCTTGTCGCGGTGGAGATACTCGATGGGGTCTTCGATGGTTATGATATGGTCGCTTCTGTTGTTGTTTATCTGGTCTATCATGGCGGCGAGCGTCGTCGATTTGCCGCTGCCCGTGACTCCAGTGACGAGTATCAGCCCCCTCACCTCGTTCGAGATGTTGAAGAGCACCTTTGGCAGGTTCAACTGCTCGAAGGTCATTATGTTCATCGGTATTACGCGCAGCACTATGCCCACGGCCCCGCGCTGCTGGAAGACGTTCACCCTGAACCTGCCGAGCCCCGGGACGCTGTAGGCCATGTCCACCTGATGGTGGCGCTTGAAGAGGTCCTTCTGCACGTCGTTCATTATCCGCATCGCCGCCTTCGTCACCTCATCGGGCGAGAGCCGCTCATGGTTCTTTATCGGCACGAGACTGCCGTATATGCGGAGTATCGGCGGAAGCCCGGCCTTCAGATGCACGTCGGACGCCTTGCCCTTGACGGCGACGTTGAGTATGGAACTTAAGTCTATCTCTGCCATAAACTGCTCCTTATTTGATCTTTACGCCGTAATGCTGCATAACCTTGGCCTCTATCTCGACGGTCTTTTCAGGGTGCGCCTTGAGATACGCGCGCGCGGCCTCCCTCCCCTGCCCAAGCCTCTCCCCGTCGTAGGAGAACCACGCCCCGCTCTTGTCTACGACGTTGGCGTCGGCGGCGAGGTCGATGAGGTCGCCCTCCCTGGATATCCCCTCGTTGAAGAGGACGTCCGTCTCCGCGTCACGGAACGGCGGGGCGAGCTTGTTCTTCACCACCTTTATCTTTATCCTGTTGCCGATGAGGTTCTCCCCATGCTTGACCGTGCCTATCTTCCTGATGTCGAGCCTCACCGAGGCGTAGAACTTGAGGGCGTTGCCGCCCGTGGTGGTCTCCGGGCTGCCGTACATGACGCCTATCTTGTGGCGAATCTGGTTGATGAATATAACGCAGGTCTTGGACTTGCTGATGGTGGAGGTGAGTTTACGGAGCGCCTGGCTCATGAGCCGGGCCTGTAGCCCCATGTGGGAGTCGCCCATCTCGCCTTCGAGTTCGGCCTTGGGCACGAGCGCGGCCACGGAATCTATGATGATGATGTCAACCGCCCCGCTCCTTATGAGCGTATCGGCTATCTCAAGGGCCTGTTCCCCGTTGTCGGGCTGGGAGAGGAGGAGTTCGTCGATATTCACCCTGAGCTTTCTGGCGTAGCTTACGTCGAGGGCGTGCTCCGCGTCTATGAACGCGACGACGCCCTCGGTCTTTTGCGCCTCGGCGGCTATGTGGAGCGCAAGCGTGGTCTTGCCGGACGACTCAGGGCCGAATATCTCGACGACCCTGCCCCTGGGCACCCCGCCCGTGCCGAGCGCGATGTCGAGCGCCGGGGAACCTGTGGAGATAGTCGTGATGTCGGCGGGGGCCTGCCCCTTGCCGAGCTTCATTATAGAACCCTTGCCGAACTGCTTCTCTATCTGGGTTATGGCCAGATCGAGCGCGCGCCCCCTCTCGGAGGCGCTCTTTGATTCCTTTGGTTCCGCAACCGGGGTATTCGCCATAGCATCCTCTCCCTGCCGTGATTTTGTCCTGCCGTTTTACTTCAACTCCACTCGGCTCACCGGCGTATGCACCGCGCCCCTCGGCGCGAGCACGCTCTTGAATAATGCGAAGGACCCGACCTTGAACGCCATGAGGATGTCGGGGTTAGCCTCCTCTATGGCCCTGCTGATGGCGAGCGAGTCCTCGAAGGATTTGACCCTGCAAAGCGTGATGTGCGGCCTGTACCTGCCCCTCTCACGCTCGAATCCAAGTCTTTCGAGACCGTCTTCCATATTTGCATGAAGCCTTGCGAGTATCTCGCTATCCCTTACGCCCGCCCATACGACCCTTGGGCTTTTAAGCGACGGGAACGCCCCGATATGCTCGGCCACGAGCGTGAACGGGTGTATCCCCTCGGCGGCGGCCTCGAGGACGGCGTCTATCTTCGGCACGTCCGCCTCGTCCACCTCGTCCAGAAACTTGAGCGTCAGATGCACCACCTCGGGCTTGGGCCACGTTACGCCGCGAAGGCCGCCCCTGTCGATGAGGACGCGGAGCGCCCCAAGCCTCTCCTTCAGTTCATCGGGTATCTCGATGGCTATGAACGCCCTTATCTTCGCCGATGCCAATTCAGTTATCCGTTATCGGTTATCCGTTACCGGTTAATGGTCGCGGCTATCATTTTTGAGGCGTCTTTGCCGATAACCGATAACCGTTCACCGATAACCGGTCAATGCCGTCTCTATCATCTCAAGCGCGGCTTGCGCCGAGCGCCTTTTAACCGACAACCTTCCGCCGCCGAAGAAAAATCTTTTGACCCTGACCCTGCCCCTCATTGAAACGCCTACGAATACCGTGCCGACCGGTTTGCGTCTGGTGCCGCCGTCCGGCCCGGCAATGCCGGTTATGGCCGCGCCCGCGTCCGTCCCGAGCCTGAGCCGCGCGCCCTCGGCCATCTCCATGCAGCATTGTCTCGATACCGCGCCGTAAGCGGCGATGGTGGAGGCGGCCACGCCGAGCGCGTCTATCTTAACGGCGTTGTCATAGGCGACGATGCCGCCCCTGAAATACGCCGAAGCCCCGGGTACGTCCGTTATCCGGCACGACAGCAGCCCGCCGGTGCACGACTCGGCCACGCCGAGCGAAAGGCCTTTTTCCTTCAATAAACGGCCTATCGCCGCAGCCTTTATCCTGTATGAAGCTACGCCCATCCCAAGACCCCGGCGATAATCCGCGCGCCGATGTTAGCATATACCCCGGCGGCCACGTCGTCAAGGACTATTCCAGCCCCGCCGCCGACGGCCCCGTCTATATAATTTACCGGCCAGGGCTTCAGGATATCAAAAAACCTGAAGAGAAGGAAGGCCAATATTACGGCCTTTATGCCCAAAGGCAAAAGGAAGGACGCGACCATCATCCCGGCAACCTCATCGATTACAACTGCCTTCGGGTCCTTGGCGTCCATGAGCCGGGCGGCCTCGCCCGCGATATATACGGCCAGAGCCGTGACCGCGGCGGCGGCAAGGCCGAACGCGGCCGCTCCGGCGCGGGACAGCCCAAGGACTATCAGCACACCCCAGAGCGTGCCGAGCGTGCCCGGGGCGCGCGGCGAATACCCGACGTACGCGCCGGTGGCGAAGAAGAGGATTATCTTATCTTTCACGTCCCACGGTCGCGGCCACGGTATTTAAAACATGAACCTTCTCATCATGACGTTTATCATAAGCCCGGCCCCTATCATGGAGGTCACGAGAAACGACCCGCCGTAGCTGATGAACGGGAGCGGCACGCCGACGACCGGGAGCACCCCGGAGACCATCCCCAGATTTATTGTCACGTGCCAGAAGAACATGGCGGTTATGCCGAAGGCCAGGAGAAAGCCGAACCTGTCCTTCGCGTTATTCGCCGTGTTCAGCCCTGACAGTATCAAGCCGAGGAAGAGGCCGAGCACGACGAACGCGCCGATAAGCCCCCACTCCTCGGCCAGCACCGCGAAGATGAAGTCCGTATGGTGCTCCGGCAGGAACATGAGCTTGCCCTGCGTCCCGTTCATAAAGCCCTTGCCCGTTAGGCCGCCTGAGCCTATGGCGATCTTCGACTGCATGACGTGATAGCCCGTGCCGAGCGTGTCCTTGCCGGGATAGAGAAAGGACATGAGGCGGGCCTTTTGATAACCCTTCAACATGCGCCAGCCGAGCGGAGCCACGCCGGCGAAGGCGATAAGGAGTCCGGCGAGCGTCTTCCAGTTTATCTTAACCGCGGCCGCCATAGTCCAGAATATCAGCCAGAGTATTATGGCCGTGCCGAGGTCCGGCTGCTTCACTATGAGCAGGAACGGGATTATGAGGAGGACGCCGGGGGCCGCGAGGCCGCGCGGGGTAAGCCCCCTCGCGGGCAGCGGCCTATCGCTGTAATATTTGGCGAGCGCCACTATGAGCGCGAGCTTTGCCAGCTCGGACGGCTGGACGGAAAAAAACCCCAGGCCGATCCACCTCTTCGCCCCGGCCGTGGAGCGTCCGGCGAGGATGACCATCACAAGGAGGGTCAGGGACGCGCCCCAGAGCGCGTACCCGAACCGCTCAAGGAGCGAATAATTGACGATGACCGCCGCCGCGAGGCAGCCGAGGCCGATGAGTATCCAGTAGAGTTCCTTCCTGTGGATCGACTCCATGTGGCCGTGCGTGGCGCTGTAGACGGACGCATAGCCCACGGCCGCGAGGACGATGACCACAAAAAACGTAAACCAGTCGAAGTGAGTTAAGACGCGCCTGTCGATCATTCGGTTATATAGGTTGTTGGTTATCGGCAAAGACATTAATCAGACGCTTCAGCCGCGTCCTGGGCCGTCGCGGAGGCCGGCACGACTCTGGGCTGCACGGGCCCCACCACGCCGGGCGGCACGCCGCCGGACGGGATCGGCTCCTGCGAACCGAGGTACGCCTTTATTATCTCCCGCGCCACCGGCGCGGCGGCGGAGGCCCCGAACCCGCCGTGCTCGACGATGACGGCAACGGCTATCCTGGGGTCGTCATAAGGCGCGAAGCCCGCGAACCACGCATGGTCGCGGTATTTATACGGGATGGACAGGACGTTCTTCGTCCTCTGTATCAGCCTGGCCACCTGCGCGGTGCCGGTCTTGCCCGCGATGTTAAGACCGCTCGCCGCGAGGAAATGCGCGGTCCCGCCGTCCTCATGCACCACGCCGATGAGCCCCTCCTTTACCTCCGCGAGATTAGCCGCCGAGATCGGCACTCTTCCCATGACCAGCGGCGCGGACGCCCTCGACGGCGCGCCGTCCCCGCGGTCGATGGCATCTATGAGCCGGGGTTCATAGAGGGTGCCGCCGTTGGCAATGGCCGCGTAGGCCGCGGCGAGTTGAAGGGGCGTCACGAGCATGTAGCCCTGGCCCACGGAGACCGATATGGTCTCCCCCTCGAACCACTTCTTGCCGTATGTCTTCTGCTTCCATTCCTCATTGGGGACGAGGCCCGCCTTTTCGTTGGCCAGCCCTATGCCCGTGCGCGTCCCGAAGCCGAAACCCTTGGCGCAGCGCGCGAGCCTCTCTACGCCGAGCTTCAACCCCACCTGATAGAAGAAGGTGTCCGAGGATTCCACTATCGCCCTGTGAACCGGTATGACGCCGTGTCCGCCTTCCTTCCAATCGCGGTATTCGCGGTTCCCGTATCTGAACGCGGCCCCGGAATATATCTCGGTCGAAGGGGTTATCACGCCGGCCTCGAGCGCGGCGGCGGCGTGTATGGGCTTGAAGGTCGACGCCGGCGGATAGAGCCCCTGTATCGCCCTGTTGTTGAGTATGTTCTGAGGATTTTCGACCAGCTCCGTCCAGTCTTCCCTGGATATGCCGGTGGTCAGGTGGTTCGGATCGAAGCCCGGGGAGCTGACCATGGCGAGGACGCGGCCGGTGGAAGGCTCAATGGCCACCGCCGCGCCGACCTTGCCCCTGAGCGCGTCCCACGCGGCCAGCTGAGCCTTGAGGTCCACGGTGAGGCGCACGCCGCCGCCGGGCTGCGGGACTATCTGGTTGACGACCCTGATCTTCCGGCCAAGGGCGTCGACCTCGATCTCCTTGCCGCCGTCAACCCCGCGCATCTCGGACTCCAACGCCTTTTCCAGTCCGTACTTTCCGACGTAATCCCCAAGGCCGTAATGCGCGGCCGGCTTTACCTCCTTAAGTTCGCGTTCGTTTATCTCGCCGAGATACCCGACGAGGTGCGCGAACGCCTCGCCGAAGAGATACGACCTCTTGGGCGCGACCTCGAGGATGACCCCCGGCATCTCGAACTTGTAGTTCTCTACCTTGACCGTCTCCTCCCATGTAAGCTCGTCCTTGAGCTTTATGGCATGGAACGCGGGGCGTCCGTCGGCATCATCGATCTTGGCGTCGACGTCCTCCGGGGCGATATCGACGAGCCGATGGAGCATATCCTTGGTCTTTGCCCAGTCCTTTACGTCCTCCGGCACGAGGTAGAGCTCGTAGCCCGGACGGTTGTCCGCGATCTTTATGCCGTCGCTCGTGTATATGGCGCCGCGCGGGGCCGTGGATTTTATGAGACGCACGGAGTTGTTCGCGGCGAGTTCCATGTACCGCTCGTACTCCTTTACCTGCAGATACCACAGACGCACGGCGAGCGCGAAAAAGGCGATGCCGACCGCAGCCGCTGCGATGACGAGCCTTCTTTTGAGCTCAAGCGGCTCCTTGTCCCCGAAATATACGCTCAACTCGCGTCACCCTTCCACGGCGCCGGGGCAAGGCGCAGCGCAAGCCTGGCCGTCAAGGTCAATATCGCAGGCGCGAATACGGCGGTGACCACCGCCTGAATAAGCACGTCCGTCAGGATATGCGCCGTCAGATTTGAAAGCCGTATGACCGTATAAACCAGCGCCCCTTTTATCAGAACCGCCGCAAACGCGCCGCCGGCCCTGGTGCCCCTCGTGGAGAATTGCACCTTTTTGGCAAGGAGATGCGCGGCGAGAAAGACGGCTATCAGGGCGAACGACGCGGAACCGATGATGCCGCCGCCAAGCACGTCCTCCATGTATCCGAGCACAAAGGCCAGGAGAACGCCCTCTACGGACGGCCTCCTGTATGCGGCGTAGAATACCATCAACAGGGGCACGTCCGGCAGGGGTATCGACGCAAAGAGCGTGCCCTTGAGCGCGGCATATAGAAGCGCTATGGGGAAGAAGATGATTATTTCTTTCATCGGGTTAATCGTTTGAATGGAACCCCGTATCCGTCACGACTATCACGTCTTCCACCGTGGCGAGGTTCGCCGCGGGGCGGACCTCTATGTATTTGAAGAAATTATCCTTGCTCTTTTCTATCCTGACCACCTCGCCGACGACGAGCCCCTTGGGGAAGACCCCGGCTATGCCGGAGGTCAGGATGCGGTCGCCCACCGAGACGTCGTCGTCGAGCCTGATGTATTTGAGTATCAGGCCGTCCTCGCCGTTGCCCTCAACCACGCCCTTGGTCCTCGACCTTTCGACGAACACGTCGATTGCGCTCCTTACGTCGGTTGCAAGGAGCACCGTCGAGGAGCGCGTCCCCGCCTCTATCACCCTGCCCACCACGCCGGAGCTGGTTATGACCGCGAGGTCTTTGTCCATCCCGGCCGCCGCGCCCTTGTTTATCGTAACCGTCCTTGACCAGAGGCCGGCGCCGTAGGCCGTTACGGACGCGGCAGTGGCGTTGAACGGCGCGGCGTCGGCGTACTCGAAGATATCCTTGAGACGCCTGCCCGAGGCGGCCTCCTCCTTCAAGCGGTTATTCTCGTCTTGCAGTTCGAGTATCCGGCGCTGGAGTTCCGCGTTTTCATCGGTCAGGCCCACCAAAAATACGTAGCGCGACCACGCGCCAACGGCGCCGCCGCGCACGGCGAGGATGAGCCGTTCAACCGGCGTGACCATGACCGAGAGCGTCTCCCTCACGATGTAGCCGCGCGGGACGTCCTTCTGATAGGTGAGCGCGAGGTGGAGCGAGTAGAGGGCAAGCGCGACTGATACGAATATCGTGTGATGCTTCTTGAAAAACGCGCTTAACTTACGTTCGGAGATGCGCATATATTGGTATGTGGGAAGTGGGGGGGATGGGGTTAAAGAAGTCTTTCCTACCCCCCACCGCCTCCCGATAATCAATCCGGTATCGTCACGTCGCGCAGGAGCTTCATCTCGTCGAGGACCTTTCCGGCGCCCTTGACGACGCACGTGAGCGGGTCGTCGGCCACGGTCACGGGAAGCTGCGTCTCCTCGCGCAGGATCACGTCGAGGTTCTTTATGAGCGCGCCCCCCCCGGCGAGGACTATGCCCTTGTCAACGAGGTCCGCGGCAAGCTCCGGCGGCGTCGTCTCAAGGACGTGCTTTATCGCCTCGATAAGCGCGTTTATCGGCTCGGCCAGCGCCTCTCTTATCTCGGAGCATTCGATCTCCAGCGTGGTCGGGATGCCGGTTATGAGGTTCGATCCCTTTATCTCGATCTTCGGGTGCCGCTCATCGGGCATGGGCAGTCCAAGCGTCATCTTGATGGACTCCGCCACCCCGGTGCCTATGGAGAGGTTGTACTTCCTCTTTATATACTGCACGATGACCTCGTCGAGCTTGTCCCCGCCTATCCTGATGGATTTGGCCTGCACTATGCCGGCGAGCGATATGACGGCTATCTCGGAGGTGCCGCCGCCGATGTCGACTATCATGTTGCCCGAAGGCTCGGTTATGGGCAGGCCCGCGCCTATGGCCGCGGCCATGGGCTCCTCTATCAGATAGACCTCGGCGGCACCGGCGGAATACGCGGACTCCTTGACCGCCCTCTTCTCTACCTGCGTGATGCCGGAGGGCACGCCCACGATGATGCGGGGACGCACGAGCAGCCGCCTGTTGTGCACCTTCGCTATGAAGTACTTGAGCATCTCCTCGGTTATCTCGAAGTCGGCTATGACGCCGTCTTTCAAGGGCCTTATGGCCGCGATGTTGCCCGGGGTGCGGCCGAGCATGGCCTTGGCCTCCTTGCCCACGGCGAGCACCCGTTTGCCCTTGCCGTCCTTCTTGACGGCCACGACCGAAGGCTCGTTGGTCACGATGCCCTTGCCCTTGACGTATATAAGCGTCGAGGCCGTGCCGAGGTCTATGGCAAGGTCGTTTGAGAAGAGGCCGAGTATATAATTGAACATGAACGCTCCTTGAGGGATTTAAAGCCGTTGAGGCGGCAAATCCTTAATATAAAATCATAGCAGAGAATAATCAGGCAATGCAAGGACAAAATAGATAAAAGAGTTGAATTTACAACGGGATTTCATTATGATAGATGGGCGTCGCCCATAAAACCATTTAAAATAAGCGGAGGTGTTCGTTCAATGCTCGAAAGCATCAGGAAGAGAAAGAATTCCATCGTCATAGTCCTCGCGTTCGCCGCGATAATCCTCGTCTTCGTATTCTGGGGCGTGGGCCCGTCCGGCAACAAGAAGACCGGCGACTACGCGGCCGCCACGATCGACGGGGAACAGATATCCATGCGCGAGTACGGGGACATGTACAAGCGCCACGTGGATTATTACAAATCCATGTTCAAGGAGCAGTTCTCCGACGAGCTGGCCAAGAAGATGAACCTCAAGCAGAAGGCCATAGAGGTCCTCATCAACAGAAAGCTCGCCATCAGGGACGCCGCGGCCAAAGGCATCGACGTGACCGAGGCCGAGTTGCAGGACGCGATAAAGAAGGTCGACGCATTCAAAAAGGACGGGGCCTTCGACATGGAGACCTACAGGCGCGTGCTCGAGGCCAACCGCATGAAGACCGCGGAGTTTGAAAAATCCATGCGCGACGACCTCCTCTACTCCAAGATACAGGACAAGATAACCAAGGACGTGACGGTCAGCGACGCCGACGCGAAAGAGGCATTCATCAAGGACAACCGGAAATACGAATACGATTACGTGGCCGTGGACCCGGAGGCGCTCAAAAAGACCGCCACGGTCTCGGATGAAGAGGCAAAGGAATATCTCAAGAAGAACGGCAGCGCGTTCATGGAGCCGCTGCGCGTAAACGCGTTCTGGGCAAAGGCCGATATAAGCGCGTTCGAGAAAAAGGTCTCCGTCACCGACGCCGAGATAAAGGAATACTACGGGAAGAACCAGAGGCAGTTCGAGAGGCCCGCGAGCGTCGCGGCCCGGCACATACTCATAAAGCCAGACCCAAAGACCAAAGACCCGAAGGCCGCCAAAGAGGCGGCGAAGGCCAAGGCCGAAGAGATACTCAAGAAGATAAAGGCCGGCGCGGACTTCGCCGCCCTTGCGAAGAAGAACTCCGGCGACACGGCCTCGGCGGTGAAAGGCGGAGACCTTGGCTGGTTCCCGCGGGGCATGATGGTAAAGCCGTTTGAAGAGGCCGCGTTCTCGCTCAGGAAGGGCGAGGTCTCCGGCGTGGTGGAGTCGGACTTCGGCTTTCACGTCATAAAGGTCTACGACAGAAAAGAGGCCGAGACCGCGCCGCTTGCCGAGGTTGCGGTCCAGATAAAAAGCCTCGTGACCAAGGAAAAGGCATGGAAGCTGGCGAGCGAGGCGGCCCTGGCCCTCGATAAACCCTTCAGGGACGCGAAGACCGCGGACGAGTTGAAAAAAGCCGCCTCAAGCCGGGGCTTCGCCTCAGGCGAGACCGGCCTCTTCTCCGAGGCCGACAAGAAGGTCGAATTCGCCTCGGTTGACGCGCTCAGGGAAGGCGTCTTCCCGCTCCATAAAGGCGACGTGTCAAAGCCGCTCCAGACGCCGCTGGCGTTCTACGTGGTAAAGGTCATCGAGCGCGAAGACCCGCGCGTGCAGGACTATGCGAAGGCGGCCCCGGCCATAAAAACGAAACTCGTCGATGAAAAGGCCGACGCCGAAGCGAAGAAAAAGGCCGAGGAGATACTGAAGAAGGCCGCGACAAGCGACCTTGCCGCCATCGCAAAGGCGGAGAAGCTCAAGGCGGAGCCGACCGGGCCGTTCAGCAAGCTCCAGCCCTTCATCCAGAAGCTCTCCTTCTATGCCGGAGACAAGCCCAACTTCTTCGAGGCCACGAAGGAGAAGCCCCTCTACCCGGAGGTCGTAAAGGCGGGCAAGAGGTACGCGGTCTTGAAGCTCAAGTCGGCGCAGGAGGCCAATCTTGCCGACTTCGATAAAACGAAGGACAGGCTCAAACAGGAACTCCTCGCCAAAAAACAGAACGATGCCGTCGAGGCCTGGGTAAAGGCGCTCAGGGAGAAGGCGAAGGTAGAGGTCTTTACGGACAAGCTCTAAATCCGTCTTTCACCTCTCGTCCCCAAGCTCCGCTTGGGGACGCAATTGTCAGGAAGCTCTGCTTCCAGAGGCACCGGGGCGAATGTAAAAAACCTTTATCGTCCCCAAGCTCCGAGGCTGTGTCGCAATTGTATCTGTAAAAAAACAGGCCCTCCACGATGCCCTACAAGCGATTTTTTTTGAATTTTAGGGGTAAAACCCCTCCGAAAATAGAGGTCTTTTTTCGGATTTTTGGATTGCGACACAGTCTCTCCAGCGTGGGAACGAGGCCCGGGACTGTCATTCCCGAGGTTTTAATCCCCGACTAATACGTTCGGGGACGAATCCAACGTCCCGTCGTATTTGATCGACGGCAAGACAAGACCGATAACCTGCAACCAATATCGAGGTTCCGATGCGCTTTTCCAGAATGCTTCTGCCGACGCTAAAAGAATCGCCCTCCGACGCCGGCGTCATCAGCCAAAATCTCATGATGCGCTCAGGCATGATACGCAAGGTCGCAGCCGGGATATACAACCTGCTGCCCCTCGGGCTTCGCGTCATAACGCGGGTCGAGAATATCGTCCGCGAGGAGATGAACCGCGCCGGGGCGCAAGAGGTCTCCATGCCCGTGGTCATACCGGCGGAACTCTGGAAAGAGAGCCACCGGTGGGACGAATACGGCAAGGAGCTCCTCCGGCTCCGCGACAGGCACGGCAGGGAATTCTGCCTCGGCCCGACGCACGAAGAGGTCGTCACCGACATGGTCAGGCGCGAGGTCAGGTCTTACCGCGAGCTTCCCGTCAACATCTACCAGATACAGACCAAGTTCCGCGACGAGATACGCCCGCGCTTCGGTCTCATGCGCGGGCGCGAGTTCACCATGAAGGACGCATATTCGTTCCACGCCACGGACGAGTGCGCGGAGCGCGAATACCGGAACATGCACGACGCCTACTGCCGCATCTTCGAGCGCTGCGGCCTTGAGTTCCGCGCGGTCGAGGCGGAGACCGGGAACATCGGCGGCAGGTTCTCGCACGAGTTCATGGTGCTGGCCGAGACCGGCGAGGACGCCATAGCCTCGTGCAGCGCCTGCTCTTATGCGGCCAACACGGAGCGCGCCGAGATAAGACAGCCGGACGAGACCGCATCCATCCACGCGCCCAAACCCATCGAGACCGTAAGCACGCCCGGCAAAAAATCCGTCGAGGAGGTGAGCGCCTTCCTGAAAATCGCGCCTTCGAGGCTGATAAAGACGCTCATCTATGACACGGACAAGGGCGTCGCCGCCGCGCTAGTGGCCGGCAACTACGACCTCAATGAGATGAAGCTCACCCGCGCCCTTGACGCCGCGTGGGTCAAGCTCAGCGACGAAGATACGGTCAAAAAGACGTCGAACGCGCCGATCGGCTTTGCCGGGCCGGTCGGGCTCAAGGCGGACATCTGGGCCGACTACAGCGTAAAGGGCATGGTAAACGGCGTAACCGGAGCGAACTCAGCCGACGCGCACCTTATAAACGTCTGCGAGGGCAGGGACTTCAAGGCACAGTTCGCGGATCTGCGCGTCGTCGCGGCGGGCGACGCCTGCCCGCGCTGCAAGGGCACGCTCGAAATCCACCGGGGCATCGAGGTCGGCCACATCTTCAAGCTCGGCACAAAGTACTCGGAGGCCATGTCCGCGACGTTCTTAGACGCCGCGGGCAAGGAGCGCCCGTTCATCATGGGCTGCTACGGCATCGGCGTCGGCAGGACGGCGGCGGCCTCCATCGAGCAGAACCACGACGACTTAGGCATCATCTGGCCAAGGCCCCTTGCCCCGTTCTCATGCGAGGTCGTGCCGGTCAACGTCGCCGACGAAGGGACAAGAAAGGCCGCCGAGGGTCTGTACGAGTCTTTGAACGCCTCCGGCATCGAGACCCTCCTTGACGACCGCGACGAGCGCGCCGGGGTCAAGTTCAAGGACGCCGACCTCATAGGCATCCCGGTGCGCGTGACGATAGGAGAGCGCAACCTCAAGCAGGGCCTCGTCGAGATAAAGGAGAGACGGGCGAAAGAGGCCAGGCTCGTGAAGGTGGAAGAGGCGGCGGCAACCGTGGCCGGGTTATTGAAACAGGCATAACGTGCACAAACTCTTCGCATGGATCGGCGCGATAATCGGCAGTTCCCTCGGCTGGTGGCTCGGCAGCCAGATAGGGCTGACAACCGCCATAATAGCCTCCGGCCTCGGCACGGGAGTGGGGTTCTACTTCGGTAGAAAGGCGGGGAAGGAGTGGCTGGGGTAGGGGCAAGGGGCACGACGGCATCACGGGGCGCACAAGCGTCCAGTGATTTACAAAGTAGCTCTATGCGTTCCCACAGCCTGCCCTCGAATATAGAGCTGCTTTGTAAATCTCTATCGAGGGCCGGAGCGTGGGAACGATGATAATTGCCCGCTACTTGCGGGCCATAAGCATGTGTTCAGTTAGACTATTCACAAATATACACTCGCTGGAAGATTTGCATGGACCTCCATATGCCGCTAAGACGGCGTCTGTCGTGGAATTTATTGTTAGGACATTAAATCCGTCAGAGGCATTGCTTACATATACTCTTACTGGTATCACACTTCCACCACAACCTCCGACTAATGACACCTGTATAAGTAATGTCCTATACTTTGTGCTGGAGGTGAATAATGAGACCTCATGGAAGCCCAAAGGAATTGGAACAACGCCGGCAGCGTGCCATCTCTCTGCTTCAGGAAGGATGCCAGCCTGTTGATGTAGCCGCCATGCTTGGCGTAGATCGCCGAAGCGTGCGGCGCTGGAAAGCAACACACCGCAAAAAAGGCGAAAAGGGCATTCGTGCCAGGCAGGCATCGGGCAGACCGCCAAAACTTGATAGCGCCGATCTTCGCAAGCTGGAGAAGTCCTTGCTGAAAGGATCGAAGAAGGCGGGCTTCCCCACAGACCTCTGGACCTGCCCCAGGGTTGCACGGCTTATACAGTCTCTTTTCGGTGTCAGGTATCATGTTGACCATATCGGCCGTATCCTCCATGATCTTGGCTGGAGTCCCCAGAAACCGGAACGCCGAGCCATAGAGCGCAACGAAACAAGAATCAAAGAATGGATCAAGGTTGA
>JACRCM010000123.1 GCA_016219025.1 Deltaproteobacteria bacterium
GGGGGATTATGGAAATCGCGCTCGGACGTCTTCGCGTTCATGGGTTGCCGCCTGAAGACGCCCGCAGCCGCGCCGCGCCGGGGGGATTATGGAAATCGCGCTCGGACGTCTTCGCGTTCATCTACATTACTCCGCCGCGTCGGCGGCCGTCGCTTCCTTCACGTCGGTGACGAGCGCGAGCTCGTCGGAGGAGAATATCCGGTCTATATCGAGTATGATGATGAAGTGCTCGTCGCGCCTGCCCATGCCCTTTATGAACTCGGTCTTGAGCCGCGTGCCTATCCTCGGGGCCGGCTCTATTTGAGCCGGTTCGAGCTCTATGACCTCCTGAACGGAGTCCGCGAGCGCGCCGAGGACGATCCGCTCGCCGTCGAGGCTTATCTCGACTATGATTACGCAGGTGTTGACGGTCTTTTCGGTCTTTGTCATGCCGAACTTCAGGCGCATGTCCACGACCGGCACGACGCTGCCGCGCAGGTTTATGACCCCGCGCATGAAGTCCGGCGTCCTCGGCACCTTCGTGACCGTCGTGAAGTCCAGCACCTCTCTGACCTTCGATATGTCGAGCGCGAAGACCTCGTCCTCGAGCTTGAACGTCAGATACTGCGTGGTCTGAGTTATGGTGGATACAGTCATAATCCCCCCCCTGTTATTGGAGAATGAGCGTCTTATCCGGTTATCGGCTATCCGTTGCCGGCAAAAGATAAAAACATGCCCTTTTACCATCCACCGATAACCGTTCACCGATAACCGATAACCGGATTGCCGCTCTCGCAATGGCGGCGCGCCGGGTCTTCTGCGCCCGGCTTAGTACTTCTCGAATTCGTTGTCATCCGCGTCCTTCGGCTTGCCGAGGTCGAGGGTCACGCCCTGGCCGTGCGGGTGGAGGGATTTCGCGGCCTTGCCCTCGTGCCCGAGGTGCGCCACGTTTATCCGCCTGGCGGCCTTTGGCGCGGCCTTTACTGCGGTCACGCGGCCCTTGCCGGAGTCCTTCAGCTTGAAGAACTCGATGGTGTTCTGTAGCTGCATGGCCTGCGAGGCCAGTTCCTCCGAGGTGGACGAGAGCTCCTCGGCGGCCCCGGCGTTCTGCTGGATGACCTGATCGAGCTGCTGGAGCGCCTTGTTTATCTGCTCCGCGCCGCTGTTCTGCTCGTTGGACGCCGCGCTAATCTCCTGGACGAGTTCCGAGGTCTTCTGGATGTCCGGGACGAGCTTCGAGAGCATCTCGCCGGCCTTCTCGGCTATCTGCACGGACGAGGACGACAGCTTGCTTATCTCTCCCGCGGCAAGCTGGCTCCTCTCCGCGAGTTTCCTCACCTCGGAGGCCACGACCGCGAAGCCCTTGCCGTGCTCCCCGGCGCGCGCCGCCTCTATGGCCGCGTTGAGCGCGAGGAGGTTCGTCTGTCTTGCGATCTCCTCGATTATCGAGGTCTTGCTCGCTATCTCTTTCATGGCGCCCACGGTCTCGGCCACGGCCTTGCCGGATTCTCTCGCATCGATGGCGGATTTCTGGGCTATCTTTTCGGTCTGCTGGGCGTTGTCCGAGTTCTGCCTTATGTTGGCGGCCATCTCCTCCATCGAGGACGTAGTCTCCTCGGTGGACGCGGCCTGCTCGGTCGAGCCTTGGGATATCTGCTGGGCCGAGGCGGAGAGCTCCTGAGAGCCGGAGGCGACGTTGTCGGCAACGCCGCGCACGTCTCCGACGACCTCTCTCAACTTCTCGACCATGTTCTTCATGGCCGCCTGCAGTTGTCCGATTTCGTCCTTGCCCCTGGCCTCGACGTCGATGGTAAGGTCGCCCTCCGCCAGCCTGTTGGCCACGTTGTTCGTGACGTAGCTAAGAGGCGTGGCTATCATCTTGGTGAGTATGGTCACGAAGATGACCGCAACGGCTATCGTAATGAGCGTGGCGATGATGACGGAGTTGCGGAGGAACGCATAATCGTCGTCGGCCTCCTTGTAGAGCTTGGCCGCGTCCTCGTCCTGCATCTCCATGAGCTTCCTGACCGTGTCGTCCATCACCTTGTACTTGGCCGCGGCGTCCGTGGCCGCGTTCGCCTTGGCCTTGTCGAACTCGCCTGCCAACGCCCATTTGTAGGTGTTGGTCCTCGTCTCATTGTAGCTCTTCCACTGGACGGAGAGGTCATCGTGCATCTTCCTCTCTTCCTGAGAGGCGTCCTTGAGAGACAAGAACTTCTGCGTGAGTTTGTCTAACGCGTGCTCGTTCTCGGAGGCGTCGTTGAAATACGTCTGCCTCTTGGCCATATCCTGCTCGTTGGTTATCCTGAGCGCGCCGATGCGGATAGAGGCCACCTCGTCGTTTATCTTGGCGAGGTCCGAGTACTGGATGTACATGTCGTCGTGGAGCCTCTGCATCATGTCCTTCATCTCGCCGAAGCGGAAGATGGCTATCCCGCCCAGAATAACGATGAAGAGGATTATGACCGCGAAGCTCACCACGAGCTTCGCCCCCGTCTTGAGGTTTCTGAAAAAATTCATCTCCGCCCTCCTTTTTTAGACTGCTTGATTAAGACGCATCGAATGTTAAACGGTCTCCTGCGCGCACTTTACGACGGTCTCTATAAGCGCGGGCACGTCGAGTATCAGCGCGACCCTGCCATCGCCCATTATAGTCGCCCCGGATATGCCGTGGACGTTCCTGTACGCGGCCCCGAGCGATTTTATGACGGTCTGCACCTCGCCGTGGAGCACGTCCACCACGAGCCCCACCTTCTGCTCCACGTGCCTTACGATTATTATGCTCTCGTGCCGGTCGCCCTCCCCGGCCTCCTCGAAGAACGTCCGGAGCCTTATATACGGCAGCACGTCGCCGCGCAGATTAACGTAGCCTATCTCCCTGGCCGCCGCCCTCTCCGCCTCCGGGAGCTCCACGCACTCGACGACCATCTCAAGCGGTATGACGTAGGAAGTGGCGTTCACGCCGACCATGAACCCGTCTATTATGGCGAGAGTGAGCGGCAGGCGTATACGCACCGTGGTACCGCGCCCATGACCGCTCTCCACGGTCACCGTGCCGCGAAGCGCGTCGACGTTGCGCCGCACCACGTCCATGCCCACCCCGCGCCCCGAGAGCTTCGTAACCTCATCGGCGGTGGAAAACCCCGGCTCGAATATGAGCGCAAATGCGTCCGTGTCGCTCAGATGCGTCCCGGGCTGGACGAGGCCGCGCGAGACTGCCTTGTCCATGATCCTGGCGCGGTCGAGCCCCCTGCCGTCGTCCGAGACCTCTATGACGATGCTGCCCGCGTCGTGGAATGCGTGCATGCGGATGCGGCCTCTGGCGGCCTTGCCCGCGGCGAGCCTCGCCTCCTGGCTTTCTATCCCGTGGTCCGCCGAGTTCCTCACGAGGTGCATGAGCGGGTCGGCGATCTTCTCTATGACCGTCTTGTCGAGCTCGGTGTCGCCGCCCGTTATGACGAGGTCTATCTGCTTGCCGAAGTCCCGGCTTATGTCCCTCACAACCCTGTTGAACCGGCTGAAGGTCTCGCCTATCGGCACCATGCGGATGCGCATGGTGGTGTCGCGCACTTCCTCGACGAGACGCATCATAATGGCGGCGCTTTCGATAAGCTCCGGGTCGGCGAGGCGCTCCACATGCTGGTTTATGTTGGCGTTGGCTATGACGAGTTCTCCCACCATGTTTATCAGGGCGTCGAGCCGGGCCGCGTCTATGCGGATGGTCAGCGCCTCCCTGGACTTGTGAATGCGCGTCTCCTTCTGTTTTTCGAGCGCCGCGTCGACGAGCTCGTGCGTAACCATCCCCTTGCCCACGAGTATCTCGCCGATGAGCCTCTTGCCCTCTTCGTCCCAGGCCTCCTCGACGCCCTGCAGGCGCAGCGCCTCGTCGAGTTCGGTCTGCGTGAGCGCCCCGCCCTTGACGAGTATCTCGCCTATGAACGCGCTGTCCTCCGGCAGTGTCTTTATGAACTCCCGGTATGAGACTATCCGGCTGTGCGGGGGCAGTATGTGTATCTGGCTGTCCTCGCGGATGAACTCGAAGACGTCCTCTATGGTCTTCTTGTCAAAGTCGCTCCGAAAATCTATCTCCACGCCGAGGTAACAGGACTCCGGGTCCATATCGGCCAGGGGCGGCATGGAGTCGAAGAGCGTGGCGATGGAGACCACCTCCCCGAGCTTCGTAAGATAATTGATGAACGACATGGGGTCCATGCCGCCGCGCAGGATGTCCCTGCCGAACCTGATGGATATGTGCCACGTGTCCGCGGCGGCCGGCCTATCCTCGCCGCCTTGCGGCTCAGTCCGGGCCTCGCCCCGTTCAATGGGAATGGGGGCCGCCCCTCCGGCCTGGGCCGTCCGCTCATGCAGATACGCGCCGAGCCTTTCGACGAGCGCGGCGTCCTTATCGATGACGTTTGCGTCCGGGGCGGACGCGGACGCGGCGGCAAGCTCCACGAGCCCCGCGATATGGTCGCGGCACTCCAGAAGGAGTTCGATCATCGCGTTGTTCACCGCCATCTCCCCGTCGCGCACCTTTGAAAGAAGGTTCTCGACGAAGTGCGTAAACTTCTCGACGGCGTCTATGCCGACGATCCCGGAGGAACCCTTGATGGTGTGGGCGGCGCGGAAGAGCGTATTAACGGTATCCTCGTCCGCCGGGTTCTTCTCGAGGGCGAGGAGCGAGTTCTCGAACTCCTGAAGGAGTTCGCGCGCCTCCGTTATAAACGTCTGCCTTGCCTGGCTGAGATCGATGTCCATGTCGATAGAAACCGTTATGCGTGCGAGTAATTTACAATAGAGCTGCTTTGCAAATCGTAACTCTATGCGTGATGCGCCGAATGCAGCAGACTATTAAGGAAGCTCTGAGTTATTCCTCCGATGATGTCATTCATAGCGCGTGAGCCGTAGCCCTGAACGCAGTGAAGGGAAATAAACGCATAGCGAGCGTAAACCCGCGGTCTTATGCGGGTGTGCGAGCCCATAGAAATGGGCATTACCTTGGTTTTATTATTCAATGCGGCCTTACCGCATTGAATAATTCATCTCGTGCTTAGGCAATTCAATAGGTTACGAGATTCTTCTCGCAAAAGCGCTCCTCAGAATGACAGAAAAAAGAATAGATCAGAGGTTCCTTAACTCCTGTATAGGCATTGCAAGCCCTCGATCCGTCATCCCCGCGCATGGAGCCGCTTTGTAAATCCTCAAGCGGGGGCCAGCGTATTTACACAGCCGCCAAAGTCACCCGGCGCCGCTTCCCGCGGCCGGAATCTCCGCGGGCGCGAGCCTTCATGCCAAAGCGGCACCGGCGTTATGCGGGAGATAAAAAGACCTGAAAGTCCTGTTTATGCCTGCGGCAACAGGCCGCAACCCTGCCCTCCGGCAAAACCCCAAAAACAGCCACGGTTCACGGCCACGGTCACGGCCGCCTACGCCTCTTCAAAAAAGCCCCTGAGATTATAAATATCAAGCGCGGTCTCCACGGCCCCGGAGAGGACGCTCAGGCGGAACCCCTTCCCAAGCCTGCCGGCTTCCCTCTTGCCGAGGATAAGTATCTGGATGCAGGAGGTGTCTATCTCGGTCACGCCGCCGAGGTCTATCTCCATCGTCCGGGCCCCGGCAAGGCATCCGGCAAGCCGCTCCTTGCACTCCGCGGCCTGATAGATGTTGAACTCCCCGGCAAGGCGCATCTTGCAAAGACCGCCTTTATTATCGACAGATATGTCCATTTATTGACTTCTGTATAAGTAATGCAAGTCCATCAAACCGTCATTCCCGCGTGCTTTTGTCCCCGACTAAAACATTCGGGGAGGAATCCAGTGTATTTATCTTATCGCCCGCGCTAAGGACGCTAGATGCCCGGCAGA
>JACRCM010000125.1 GCA_016219025.1 Deltaproteobacteria bacterium
CCTGAAAAACCCTCAAAAGAGTGTCATTCAGAGCGCAGCGAAGAATCTCGCGCTTAGGCAATTCAATATGTTACGAGATTCTTCGTCGCAAAGGCGCTCCTCAGAATGACAAAAAACAGGCTTTTTCAGGGGTCTCAATTTCTTGAAAAATAAAGGATTTATTTTTCTCGGCAAGGTATTATCTGCGAGCCTTGGAATTCAACCGGACAGTAGTGAGTAGCTCTATTGAATCGGCAACTACGATACAACTACGGACAAGATCTCGCTTGATGGCAACCGTCCGCCGATAACCGTATCATTTATCTCTCCGCAATCGGTGACAACGCTCGACCTCCTGCCCTTTCATCCACCCGTAGCATCGCGTTTTTCCTTAGATATCTCCAACCCGCCATGTCTCATCAGGCATATTATTCCCTTGACAGCCCATTGATTTTTGTATACTGTATACAGAGGGATATAATATCCATTTTCCGCCCCGGCAGGCGTTGATTGCAGGGTTTAAGAGGGCCGCGCTCATGGTTCCGCGTTATGCCGTACGGCATAGGCTGCGATTTATAAGGCAGTTCCATCCGCATATTGTTCCTTTAGAATAAGGAGGCCAAGTGTCCAGAAAAAAGATTGCCGTCGTAGGCGCGGGCCACGTTGGGGCGAGCGCCGCCATGTGGCTGGCCCTGAAAGAACTCGGCGACGTGGTCTTGCTCGACATCGTCGAAGGCACGCCGCAGGGCAAGTCCCTCGATTTAATGGAGGCCGCGCCCGTGGAGTCTTTTGATTCGCGGATTACGGGCACCAACGATTATAAAGACACGGCCGGCTCGGACCTCGTCATTATAACCGCCGGCATCCCGCGCAAACCCGGGATGAGCAGGTCTGACCTCATAAACACCAATACGGGCATATTAAAGACGGTCGTCGAGGGGATAGTAAAATATTCGCCTGACACCACCCTGTTGATTGTCACCAACCCCCTTGACGTGATGGTCTACGCCGCGTGGAAGTATAGCGGGCTCCCGGCAAGGAAGGTCATGGGCCTCTCAGGCGCGCTTGACGGGGCGAGGCTCAGGGCGTTCATCTCGATGGAGCTTGGCGTCTCGGTCGAGGACGTTCACGCGATGGTCATAGGCGGACACGCCGACGAGATGGTGCCTCTCAAGAGATATTCGACGGTATCGGGCATCCCCGTCACCCAGCTTATTCCAGACGACAGGCTCGACGCGATAATGGGCCGCACGAAGAAGGCCGGAGGCGAGATAGTCGCGCTCCTCAAGACAGGCAGCGCGTATTACGCGCCGTCAGCCGCCGTTGTTGAGATGGCGGAGGCCATAATCAAGGATAAAAAACGGGTCATACCGTGCGCCGCGTATTGCGACGGCCAGTACGGGGTCAAGGACATCTTCATCGGAGTGCCCGCGGTGCTTGGCGCATCCGGGGTTGAGAGGATTATAGAGGTCGAACTCGACCAGCAGGAGAGGGCCGCGTTCACGGCCTCGGTGGCCGCCGTGTCTGGACTCATAAAAGAGCTGAAGATAGGGGAGTAGGAGTCTTGAGAAAGATTTCGGCGTTGGAAATAACTAAAGTCGTGAAGGAACTCTGCGTCGGCGCTGCGTGCAACCTCCCGCCTGACGTGGCCGCCGCCGTCAAGTCCGCTCACGCGAAGGAGGAGTCTCCCCTCGGCAAGGAAGTCCTCGGACAGATAATCGAGAACTTCGAGATAGCCGGGCGCGAGGGCCTGCCCATGTGTCAGGACACCGGCATAGCCGTCTTTTTCGTGGAGGTGGGCCGCGAGGCCGCGATGGACGGCTCCCTCGCGGACGCCGTGAACGAGGGCGTGCGCCAGGGCTATAAAGACGGATATCTCCGTAAATCCGTCTGCCACCCGATAAAGAGATTGAATACCGGCGACAACACGCCCGCGATAATACATGCGTCCATCGTCGAGGGCGACATGGTAAAGATAAAATTCGCCCCAAAGGGCGCGGGCAGCGAGAACATGAGCAGGCTCAAGATGCTCAAACCCGCCGAAGGCATCATAGGCATAAAGGCGTTCGTCGTGGAGACGATAAGGGAGGCTGGCGGCAACCCGTGCCCTCCCATAGTAGTCGGCGTGGGCATCGGCGGCGACTTCGAGATGTCGGCAATGCTTGCAAAGAAGGCGCTCCTGCGCCCCGTGGGCGCGCCGAACCCTGACCACGACCTGAGCGGGCTTGAGAAGGAACTCCTCGAGCTGGTCAACGAGCTCGGCATCGGCCCGATGGGTTTTGGCGGCACGGTGACGGCGCTCGCCGTGCACGTGGAGGCGCACCCGTGCCACATAGCGTCGCTGCCCGTGGCCATAAACATCCAGTGCCACGCCGACAGGCACAAGGAGGCGGTGATTTGACGGAACCCATCAAGATAACGCCGCCCATCGTCGACGCAGACGTGATGAGGCTCAAGGCAGGGGACAAGGTTCTGATAACCGGGGTCATCTATACGGCCCGCGACGCCGCGCACAAGAGGCTCGTTGAACTCCTCGACCGGGGCGGGAAACTCCCCTTCGACGTAAAGGGACAGCTTATATACTACGTAGGGCCTACGCCCGCCAAGCCCGGTCAGGTCATCGGCTCGGCAGGGCCGACCACCTCCGGCAGGATGGACGCATATACGCCCAGGCTCCTCGCGCTCGGACTCAAGGGCATGATAGGCAAGGGCGCGCGGAACAAAGACGTGCTCGACGCCATGAAAAGGCACAAGGCCGTCTATTTCGCGGCGGTCGGCGGCGCGGCCGCGCTCATCGCGCGTTCCATAAAGAAGGCCGAGATAATAGCTTATGAAGACCTTGGCCCTGAGGCCATAAGAAGGCTTGAGGTAGTGGACTTTCCGGCCATCGTGGTCAACGACGCCGTTGGCGGCGATCTCTTTCATCAAGGCGTTGAGAAGTATAGAAGGGCGCCGTAGTTGCCGATTCATCGGCGTTTTTAAAAACGGATAAGGCCATGAAGATAAAACTCTCGCAGGTAGAGATAGACAGTCCGCTCATCCGCCAGATAGAGCGCATGACCGGCGAAGACCTGAAGCAGTGCTATCAGTGCGGCAAGTGTTCGGCGGGTTGCCCGGTCTCTTATGCGATGGACGTGCCGCCTCATCAGGTGATGAGGCTCCTTCAACTCGGCAGGGTCGAGGACGTGGACGGCGCCAATTCGATGCGGGTCTGCGTGGGCTGCCTACAGTGTTATTCGCGCTGTCCCAAGGGGTGCAGCGTGGCCGCCGTGCTCGAAGGCATGAGGCAGATGCGGCTTCGCAAGGGCGAAGACGCCGTGCGGGTAAAAGACATCCCGCTCCCGCTCATGCAGTCCGCCCCACAGCAGGCGATAGTCTGCGGGTTCAGGAAGTTGGTAAGTTGAAGGCCATGAAGATACCTTATTACCCCGGTTGCACGTTAAATACCGTCGCAAAGACGTTTGAGCTTTCAGCCAGGGCCGCGGCGCTCTCCGTCGATTTCGAGATGGACGAACTCTCCCAGTGGAACTGCTGCGGCGCGGCGTTCCCCCTTACCCCTGACAACGTCATCGGCCTTACCGCGCCCGCGAAGGTGCTGGCGCACGCGAGGAAGACCGGCCCGGAACTCACAACCCTCTGCTCGGTCTGCTATAACGTCCTCAAGCGCGCGAATAAGGTTATAAAGGACGACAGGGAGAAGCGCGGGGTCATCAATGATTTTATAAAAGAAGACTATGACGGGAGTCTGAACGTCATCCATTACCTTGAGGTGCTCCGCGACAAGGTGGGTTTCGGCAACGTCAAGGCCGCCGTGAAAAGACCGCTTACGGGCCTGAAGGCAGGCGCGTATTACGGCTGCATGTTGCTCCGTCCCTTTGAGGACGCCGGCATAGACGACGCGGAGAGGCCGGTAATATTTGAAGACATGCTGCGAGCGCTCGGGGCCGAGCCCGTGGATTTTCCGAACAGGATAGACTGCTGCGGCGCGCACCTCGCCATGAGCAACACCGAGTTGGTTACGAGGCTGTCAGGCTCGGTCATGACATCGGCCGCAAACATGGGCGCAGAAATAATCGTCACGTCGTGCCCGCTCTGCCAGTATAACCTCGACAAGAGCCAGTCCGCGGTGGCCGAACACACGCCGGGCTACAGGCCCGTGCCCATAGTCTACTTCACCCAACTCCTCGGACTTGCCCTCGGGCAACCGGAGGAGACGCTTGGATTTGAGAAGAATGTCTGGGATGCGAGGGGGGTGTTGAGGGGGAAGGGGGTTGGAAAGTGATAGAGATAGATGATACTTTTATATTAAAAATTTTAGCTATGTTTGTGTAGGTTGTTTCTTTGATTTGTGCAACTGTGGTTACCTGTTCGCGGCATCAGAATATTGACGAGCTTTGGGATGCCGTAGATTCGAATAATGTTTCTTTAAAGTTGGGTCTTCACCATTTCCTGTGGGTAGATTTGTGAGTTTTAAGGGTCCTTGATGAAGGAAGTCAGGACTTTGAGTTTCAAATAATGTTGATCTTTGATGCCATAGGCCCGGCGTTGGATGAGCCGGATCTTGTTATTAAGG
>JACRCM010000131.1 GCA_016219025.1 Deltaproteobacteria bacterium
GCTACATCAACTGGCCGGTATCCTTCCTGAAGCAGAGAGATGGCGCGTTGCCGTCGTTGTTCCAATTCCTTTGGGCTTCCATGAGGTCTCATTATTCACCTCCAGCCCATATTGTAGGACATTACTTATGCAGTTGTAAATTAGCCGCCGTATCATTCCAGATGCCTGCCCTCGAATTGCCCAGACCGGGCATTCGAGGGCAGTTCTGTCTGTAGTTAAAATCGGCAACTACGACTTCCAAATCAAAAGGCCCCGTCTTCATCAAGACGGGGCCTTTGCTCGTCCAAATCAGGTTCGCCCTACGCCTTTCCAGTCCCCCTCTTCGCCACGGCGGCGGCGCCGTCTTCAAGTCTATCCGGGCTCCTCCTGGCGAGGAGGCTGTAGATGTTCAGCGGCTCGGCCTTGCCCTTCACGGTAATAGGCGCAAGCTCCTCGGTCTTGAACTCGTTGCCCTTTATCTCCTCGTAGCAGGACTTAGATATGATGGCCTCGCCCTTCTTCGCGGCGGAGCAGAGGCGGGAGGCGACGTTGACGTTGTCCCCGATGACCGCGTACTCCATCTTCTGGAACGAACCGAGGTTTCCCGCCACGACCTCTCCGGTATTGACGCCTATGCCTATCGCTATCTGGCTCTGCGCCGGGCGGCTGCGGTTGAAACCCCTGAGCTTCTCCTGCATCTCGCAGGCGGCCTTTGCGGCATGGATGGCATGGTCGTCAAAATGCACGGGCGAGCCGAAGACGACCATGATGCAGTCGCCGATGAACTTGTCCACGTAGCCCCGGTGCTTTTGGATGACCTCGGTCATCAAGGTGAAGTACTCGTTCAATACGTTGATGAGCGTCTCAGGGTCGGTGCGCTCTGAAAACGACGTGAACCCGCGGATGTCAGCGAACAGGATGGTGACGGTTATCTTTCTGCCCTTGAACCACGTCTCCTTGTTCGTGAGGATCATGTCGAGCACCTCGGAGGCGACGTAGCGTCCGAAGGATTCTCGTATAACCTCTTTCTGCTTCAACCCCTCGGCCATGTCGTTGAAGGCCAGCATGAGCGAGCCGAGCTCGTCCCTCCTGTCCACGTTGATGCGGTAGTCGAGGTTGCCCGCCCCGAGCTCACGCGCGCTCTTGACGAGCGACTGCACGGGCCTTACGATAATGTTGGTGATGAGCACCGCGCCGAGTCCCCCGAGGACGAGTCCGGCTATGGTCAGGTATTTTATGTAACGGTTGACGCGCTCGACCGCCTCGTCTATGATGTGCTGGGATATGCCGATGTGCACGAAGCCCATGCCCTCCCTCACGCGGGCCGAGGTGACGGGCACGGCGATGTCGTAGATATAGCCGAGCTTCGGGTCTTTATAGAATTTTATCTTGTAGCCGTTGCCCTCCTTGAAGGCGTTGGACTCCGGCAGGTCGATGTATTTTCTGCCTGATTCGGATACATCGCTGTGGGCCTTTATGAAGTTGTCCTTGCCTATGACCATGCCGTAGGCCACGCCCTTGTTCTCGATGACGCCCTTAATGACCGTAAAGAGCGCGAGGTCGTCGTCGGTGAGGAGCGGGTCATCGCTCGCGGCGGCCACGCCCCTTGCGACGGCAAGGCCCTTCTCAAGGCCCTGGTCGAGGACTATCTCCCCCACCGTCCTGTTGATGAGGCCGATGACCGTAAGCATGAGGACGGCCACGAAGATGATTATCATGGCCATGAACTTGGTGCGGATACTGTAGAGCAGGCCGAATTTTTTCGTCTCCTTGTTATTTGACATCCATGACCCCCTCAAGTTTTTTCTTCGCCTTCTTGATGTTCAGGATGGCCTTCTCGTGCTTAGGTTCCAGCTCCAATACCTCTTCCCACGCCTTTATCGCGTCCACATACTTGCCCTGCGTATAAAGCTCCACGCCCTTGAGATAGAGCTTCTCGACCTTGACGCCAATGGATCTCTGGGCCTTTGACCTGTCTATGGTGGAGAGGTATTTTTTCGCCGTCTCATTTGACGGGTCGGCGTTCAAGACCTTTTTGAAGTCGACGAGCGCGGTCTCGTTGTCGCCCTTGCCCGCGGCCTCTATGGCGCGCTTGATGACGGGGTTGATTATCTCGTCGAGCTTCTGGCGGGACTGGTGCCTCATGGCGCGCGCGTCGGCGTTGTCCCTGTCGAGCGCGAGCGCCTCTCCGTACGTCAGGTATGCCTGATAGTACTGGCTATGATGATAGGCGGATTCGGCGTTTGACAGTTTCCTGCTGACCTCGTCCGCCACCTGTCTCTTGACGCGCTCCCTGCCTTCCTGCGCCTCAAGGTTTTTGGGGTCGATGGCGAGCGCCTCGGCGTATGCCGACGCGGCATCGCCGTAGTTGCCGTCTTTGAGGGACTTGTCCGCCGCCTTGAGCTTGCCGGCTATGGTCTTGCTAAGCCACTCCTGTGCCTTTGCAAGCCCGTCCTTTGCCTCGGCATCGTCTGGTTTGAGGCGCATGGCGACCCTCAGGTTCTCCGCCGCCTTCAGATAATCCCTATCGAGGAGGAGCCTTCTGCCGGTTGAGAGCCTCTCGGCGAATCTGACCTCAAGGGCGTCTTCGCCGCGCTTCTTTCCGTCGAGCGCGGTCTTGTTTTCAGGGTCGTACGAAAGCGCCGCCTCGTATGATTTTATCGCGTCGGCCAGATATTCCTTTTCCTCGTATTCGGATGCGTCGTCGAGGAGCGGGTTTATGAGCGCGGCGAGACGGGACTGAGCGGCTTCGAGTCTGGCGTTGGCGAGCGTGTCGTCCGGGGCGTAGCTCAGGGCCGCCTTATATTCCCTGACCGCAAGGTAGTCTTTTTTAGTCTCGGCGAAGGCGTCTCCGGCCTGTACGTGCCTGGCCACCTCTTCCTTTACGAAACCCTCGGCGGCCTTCACGCCCTGCTGCGCGGCGGAGTTTTCAGGGTCGAATGCGAGCACGTATCTGTAGGCCGTTGCCGCCTCTTTATACTTCTCCTCGCGCATGGACTTGTCCGCGCTTGCAAGCCCCTCCCGGACGTCGCGCTCGCGCTTGGCGGCGGCCTCGGCCCGCGCCCCCGCGAGTTTATCACCGGTGTCTTTCCTGCCCTGCAGCGCCCTTGCGTTCTTAGGGTCGAGTTCGAGCGCTTCGTCAAAGTCGGAGGCCGCGCCGTTGTAATCGCCCTTTGCGAGCCCGGCCTCGCCCTTTGTCACGCGCGCCTCGGTCAATCTATCCGTAATGACGGCCAGCGCCAGCGTGGCGCTGCCGTGCGTGGGGTTGAACAAGAGCGCCTCTTTTATCTCATGCAGCGCGCCCTCGTAATCTCCCTTTTTCATGAGGTTGTAGCCGAGGAGGTAATGGAGGTCGGGGTCGTCTTTTTTGAAGCCGATGGCCTGGCGTATGGCCTTGTCCGCCGCGTCCCAGTCTTCCCTCGACTGGAGTTCCACGGCGATATTCTGGAGGAGCGCGGGCAGGTTGTTGTAGATGTCGGGAGATTCCGTCTTGCTAAGACCGCTTACCGCCGTAAGCGCCTGTTTGTAGTCCGCCACCTGAAAATAGAGGTAGCCCTGGAAGTATATCGCGTTTTCGTTCTTAGGGTCGAGCTCGGCGACCTTCCTGAACTCCGCGAGCGCCTCGTTGTATTTCTTCTCCGAGACGAGGCCGAGTCCCATGGCAAGGCGCGTGGAGATTATATTGCGCCTGGTCTGCGGGTCGCCCGGCGTCCTTGCGTCGCAGGTCTTGAGGCGCTCAATGGCCTCGGCGTAGTTTTTAAGGTTGAACAGCGCCTCCCCCATCCTGCACCACGCGAGCGTCTGCTCAGGGGCTATCTCGACCGATTTTTCGTAGGCCTTCATGGCGCCTGTCATGTCTTCCGCCTTCTGACGGGCTATGCCTATGTTGTAAAAAGCCTTCTCCAGCTCATAGGTCTCCTTGGCGGCCTTGGGAGACAGGCGCGCGACGTTCTCATAAGACGCTAACGCGCGATCAAGTTCGCCTGTGCCGGCATAAGCCACCCCCATGTAGTACTGAACGTCGGCGTTGTCAGGCTGCGCCTCGTTGATGACGGCGAGTTCCGCGAGCGCGTCCGCGTGGCGTTTCTCGCGCAAGAAGGCGACCGCCAGTTGAAGACGGGTCTTTACGTTCGTCCTATCGAGTTCAAGGGCGCGCCTGTACTGCTGGATGATAAGGCTGTCCGTTATCGGCGCGGGCGAGGCGATGGACGGCGCGCCCTCCGCCATGCACGTAAGCGGAACGAGCGCGCATCCGAGCGTTATCACAATGGCGGCGAAGAGGCGCCGGGGCCGTAGATTCATGTCCAATGGGATTTCCTGATAATGTCATGCCGCGCATCGCGCGGCATGCGCCGTTATTATAAGGCAGACGGCGCAAACTATCAAGCTGAGAGATGGAACGGGACGCGAGACGCGGACGGATCCGGTGAGCCTCATGGCCGGGAGGCCTGGGTCATAACGAGGCTTAGACGGCTCGCGCCGGAATGGCGCGCCCGGTTACTTTTCCTCCATGCCGGAGGTCAACTCGCGCCTAAGCCTCTTTATGTAACCTTTGCGGCGCTTGTCCTTCGTGTGCCTCTTCGCCTTCCTGACGGCGAACTCCTTCTCAGGCTGGGGCATGCCTCTTTTTATTTTAAGGGTGTAATTTGGATAAATAAGGTCCGGGTTATAGACCGTCTTGAGGTTGTATTTGTATAGTATCGGCCAGAGCCAGGGGTTGGAGTATATCTTCTTCTTGGCCGCTATCTTCCAGAGACTGTCCCCTTTCTTGACGATGTAGCTCTCCTCGAGCTCCCCATGCGCCGCCTCCTCGCACGGAGACTCCACCTGCCCCTCGCGCGCGCTCGCCGTGGCCGCAGTCTCCTTGAATGCCTCGTCTATGGCAAGGTTAAGGCCCTGGAGTTTCTTGCTGAGCAGGACGGTGTCTCCGCCCTTGATCTCCATAGGCTCTTCTTTAAGCCCTATCTTGCCCATAAGGCCGCCCTTGCCTATCATGGCCATCTGCTCCACGGAGCCTGAGAGCTGCGCTATGTCGGTCCTCACGCGCACCGCCTCGGTGTCCATGTTGGCCTGCATCGCGCCCTTGACGTTTTCCATGGCGAGCCTTACGTTCTCCCTCGCCTGACGCAGCGTCTCCATGCCGGACTGGAGCTTCATCATGCCCTCGACCGACTCGCCGCCCTTGAGACCGGCCTCAAGCCTCTGCGCGGTCTCGTCGAGTTTTACCACCGCCATCATCGCGTCGGTCAACTGCCCCTCGATGCCCCTCCTGTTCTGCTCAAGAGACATGAGGCGCGACTCCAGACTCGACGCCTGCCCCTTGCTCCGCTCCTTTGCCGCCGCCTGCATCAACCCGACCGTCATAAGCGCGTCATCCTTCTCGCGCCTGGCTGAGGCATACATCCCGGCCAGTTCCCTTATCAGGAGCGCGAGGTCCTTGTCCGCGCTCTGGTTCAACACTGCCTCGGCCTCGGCCCTGCGCGCCTTCGCCTGCTCGAGGAGGAGGTCGGCCTCTTTTACCACGGCAACGAGCTCGGCGGCGGAGGCGCCCTCCTTGACAAAGCCGTCCGCTTTGGCCTTGTCAAGGGCGGTCTGTATGTCTTTTAGTTTTGAATTGAGTTTCTCGTCTTCAAGGACGAGCTTGGCATTTCTGAGGGACGTCCGCGCAAGCGAGAACGCCCGCTCATGCCCGGCGAGCTTCTCCTCGAGGGAATTCCTCGCCTCCTCCGACTCCTTGAGCTTGGCCTCCAGCGCCTTATTCCTCCTCTGGAGTTCATCGAGCGAGACGAATCCGGCGTCCACGACGCCGGATTCGCCGTACTTCTTCGCAATGGAGTCATAACGCGCGCGGAACTCCTCAAGCTCCTTTACGGTCTGTTCCGCTTCCTTCTTGGCGTCGGTGGCGGCCTTGAGCTTGGCCTCGAGCATCGCTATGTCCTGCCTGTTCTTCTCCTCTGCGGGTATCGCTACCTCATCCGTGCCCCCGCCCCTCTCCACTACGACCACGCCCTGCGTGCCCTCTATGGCGGTGCCGCTCTCCATGCCGGCCCCCCCTTCTGAGGCGACGAACCTCTTCTGGGATTCCTCTATGGCCAGCGCCCTCTCAAGGCGCTTCTTCTCGCCTATCTCGGCGTTGAGCCTGTTCTCAAGCTCCTTGAGCATCTGGGCGTCGTTTGCGGACCTGATCTGCGAGTCCTGGAGCTGCCTCTGGAGATTCTCTCCGGACGTATGCTCCTCCTTGATCTTATCCTCAAGCGCGCCGCGCTCCTTATCGCCGGAGAGCCACGATATGCCGAGAGACAAGAGTACGAATAATGCTACGCCAACGCCTGCTGCGCCCATTATAATTCCTTATCCGGCGGCCTTATCGCCACGTCCCGGAGCGATAGATGCGTCGTTCATGTTAATGAAAATCCGTCGAATTATACCTTGCCGCGCGAAAAAATTCAAGGCCAATCAGCTTTTTTCCGGATGAAAACCGGACGCGGCGCAAGGGGCCTATACGATATGTCCGTGCTCATTACCCTAAATTGAGAGCCCTGAAAAAGCCTGTTTTCCGTCATTCTGAGGAGCGTGATTTACAAAGTAGCTCTATCTGTAAATCGCTTCCCCTTCGCTGCGCTCAGGGCTTCGGCTCACGCGCTCGCAATGACGACATTTTGAGTTTTTCAGCAACACGCTAAATTATCAGGCGGCAGGATTAAAATAATCGCATCTTCCAGATTAAATCAGTTTATTAACTTGGCAAGCAAATAGCTGAATATTGTGGTATAATATGTGGTATGGAAAAGACAGATGCCCGCAAGGCGAGTCAAGACGCACGGTATCAGATGAGGAGGCAGATCGTAAAGCTTCGGCAACGGGGGATGAAGTATTCCGAGATAGCGGATATCGCCGGGGTTCACGCGAACTATGCCTGCATGGTGTATAGGCGGTATGAACGCAACGGTTTGGCGGGCATAGC
>JACRCM010000128.1 GCA_016219025.1 Deltaproteobacteria bacterium
CCTGAAAAACCCTCAAAAGAGTGTCATTCAGAGCGCAGCGAAGAATCTCGCGCTTAGGCAATTCAATATGTTACGAGATTCTTCGTCGCAAAGGCGCTCCTCAGAATGACAAAAAACAGGCTTTTTCAGGGGTCTCAATTTACAATGTGCTGGGCTAAGGAGGGACGAAGATGGATCGTAACACCGGTTTCGATGGCGTCTTGAGGAATATCCTTAGGCCGCAAGTGCGCGACGGCAAGCTCTATATGCCGGGGGTGACGCAGTCCGGCGGTGAGAGGCAGGGGTATGACGCCTATCGCAATGGCCGCAGGCATGGCGGCGTTGATATGAACTATCACAACCCATCAGGCTCGGCAATAGGGCAGAACGGCATAAACCTAACCCATCCTGACGTAGGCTCGCCAGTGGAGGGTCAGGTCACTGACCATGATGACAACGGCGGCATGGTCGAGATTACCGGCAAATATGGGTATAGACTTAGGATAAGGCACCTTAATACAAGGGCAGTTGAAGATGGGGATATGGTAGAGGCCGGCCAGGTCATCGGACAGATGGGGGGGCAGGGGGCCTGATGGCGCGGGACAGTACGACCAGCACGTCCACTATGAAATGGCGGCGCCGAAAAAGTATGATGGAGATAAAGGCGAATCTATAGACCCTGAGGCATACTGGAACAACCCCGGAGGGCAGTGGAGCAGGGATTTTAAACTTCTCCACGCTATACCTCATGACCAATCCGCCGGTCGGCGGGGCGTCCTCATCTCTCCTGAGGGAGGGGCATGGCGGCGGGGCCGGACGCGGCGGCGGGGCCGGACGCGGCGGCGGGGCCGGACGCGGCGGCGGGGCCGGACGCGGCGGCGAGACGCTCAGGCGCGACGGCGCGGATTGGCGGATCGTGCATAGGATGGAAGGCGGCGACAGGGAACGGGGAAGTTTCGTAAGCGAGTGAGACCGAGTCTGACGCGCGTTATATGCGCATGTCGGAACGCATACGCGGGCATTAAGGCTGTGAAAAAAACAACTAAGGAGAATAGGCCGCGCTTCGGCGGGCCGGAACGGACATGGGATTCAACTGCGGCATAATAGGGCTTCCAAACGTCGGAAAATCAA
Source organism: Deltaproteobacteria bacterium (assembly GCA_016219025.1). Lineage (GTDB taxonomy): Bacteria > Desulfobacterota > GWC2-55-46 > GWC2-55-46 > GWC2-55-46 > JACRNO01. The sequence continues at coordinate 1,111 of JACRCM010000128.1, forward strand.
CTATATTCAACGCCATGACCGCGGCCGGGGCCGAGGCGTCGAACTATCCGTTCTGCACCATCAACCCGAACATCGGCATGGTGCCGCTCCGGGACCCGAGGCTCTATAAGCTCGCGGAGCTTGCAAAGCCCGAAAGGATCGTCCCGACTGCCGTCGAGTTCGTGGACATCGCGGGCATAGTGAAGGGCGCGTCCAAGGGCGAGGGGCTCGGCAACCAGTTCCTCGGAAACATAAGGGGCGTGGACACCATAGCGCACGTGGTGCGCTGTTTTGAAGACCCCGGCATAGTCCACGTGGCGGGCAAGGTGGACCCGGCGGGAGACATCGAGGTGATAGAGACCGAGTTGATCCTCGCTGACATGGACGCCCTTGAACGCAGGCTCGACAAGGCCGTAAAGCTCGCAAAGACCGGGGACAAGGCAATGGCCGAGGCCCTGCCGGTCTACAACGCGCTAAAGGCCGCGTTCGAGGCGGGCAGGCCGGCCAGATGCGTCCTGACGAAGGAGACCGCCCAGCTCGTAAAAGACCTGACCCTGCTTACGGCCAAGCCCATACTCTACGTGGCGAACGTGGCCGAGGACGACCTTGCCGGGGCCTCGGCGGCGGCGTCCGTCGTGCGCGAGACCGCGGCGCGGGAGGGCGCGGGCTTCGTGACCATCTGCGGAAAGATAGAATCCGAGATCGCCGAGTTGACGGAAGAGGAGAGGGTGGAATTTCTGGCCGGACTGGGGCTCAAGGAGTCTGGGCTGGACAGGCTCGCGCACGAGGCTTACAGGCTCCTCGGCCTCATCACCTATTTCACCGTGGGCAAGAAAGAGGTGCGCGCATGGACGGTCGAGGCCGGGGCAAAGGCGCCGCAGGCCGCGGGCGCGATACATTCCGACTTCGAGCGCGGCTTCATCCGCGCCGAGGTCATAGCTTATGACGCATTCGTAGCGTGCGGCACCGAGGCCGCCTGCCGCGACAAGGGACTCCTGCGCGTAGAGGGCAAGGACTACCGCGTGGCCGACGGCGACGTGATGCACTTCAGGTTCAACGTGTAGGACGGGCGGTTGTCTTGGAGAGGGTGGCCATGAACTGGAAGCCGATCTGCGTTTTTCTGTCCGGGCTGGCGGTGATAGCCTCTTTGTTAGTATCTGCCCCGGCCCGCGCCGGGGTCATCAAAAAGGGTCTCAAGCTCGTCGAGACGGAGACCGGCCTTGTGCCGGAGTTATGTTGGGATGACCCGCGTGCATGGGTCGTCCTGCCAGGCTCGCGGATAAAGGCCGGGTCATTCAGGTATTATCTTGGCAGTTATTTTTCCGCCCGGCACAATATAGAGGAAGTGGAAGAGACGTGCAAGGCAGGGCTGCCCTTTGATGACGCGCTCTACTGCGTCGAGTCCTCCGACGTTGGCGGGGACCCGAGTTTTGGCGTCTATAAGGACTACTTTCTGATGGATTCATGGGCCTACGGCGCGTCGCACAACCGCACGATGCACCTCTTCCGGTATGACAAGGGGTCGGCGAGGCTGCTCGATCATATCGGCGTGACCGCACCGGCATATCGGCGTGACCGCACCGGCATATCGGCGTGACCGCACCGGCCAAGGGGGTGTGGATGGACTTCATGCCGGACTATGCCAAGGGGAATAAGCCGGGTTACGATAGAAGCTCTGATAAGTCTCCGGTCTGGATGGACATAGCTGATATCGACCATGACGGCAACCCTGAACTCGCCATCGGAATCGACCGGGAGATTTATTATAATGAGACGGCATTCAATCTCTTCTTCGAGATCAAGGACGACCGTCTGCGCCTCGACTTGAATCCGGTTCTCTACAGGCCGCTCTTTGTAAAAGAGAAGAAGAAGGCTAAAGGCAAGAGGTTCAAGCGCGACGCCTATTACATCTACGGATTCCTGTCCGGGGAATTTACCCTGGATAAGGTGAAGGCCCTGCTTAAAGACGAGCTTTACGTTGCCGCGACTACGCGGTTCTTCATGGAAGAGTATGGCATAAAGTATGACCAGTATGTGAGCGTTGTCCCGCTCCTCGAGAGCAGGGACAACTGGTTCAAGTATCATCGCGATGAGCCGATTGGCGTCAAACCAGAAGAGATGATCAAATACGAGATTAAACGGAGGTAGGGGGATGTCTTCAAAGAAATGAGATATAGCGCCCAAGAAGGGCGCGGGTAAGGGTAAGGACGTGGCCGGCAATGTAACGGAAGAAGAGAAGAACGATATCATAAACGGGGCCGTCTCCAAGTGGAAGGGGATGGGGCTTTCGATGGAGGAGATAGCCCTTGGCATCGCAACGATGAACGCGGAGTCCGGGTTCTATTCGCTTGCGAAAGGCGCGGCATCGCAGGCCAACCCTCGGTGTTCCATGCTCATCCGCGTTAGACAATAGGACATGGAGGATTGATTTTGTCAATATGTGCTTGACGCGCACTTAAATATGAAGTATAATTTCAACAATTCGAGCTATCGCGGGCGTTGACCGCCATGGGGTCTTTTTTCGCCTTCACGCGGCCGCTGGCCTTCCCGTCCGGTCAGGGCCGATGCGCGCGCGACCTGGGTCTTGAGCCGCCTTGCGGAGGCCGTTATGGTTTTTCGTCTCAACCGTGTATGACGGAGTTCTTCGATCTTTTCCACCTTACCGCAGCAAATACCGGTAAATATGCCGTCCTCTGGTCTGGCCGTCCGCCCTCCGGGTTGTTATCTCATCGGGGGCGATATGCGGCGTTCATCGCGGACGGCGTTTGAGCGAGAGGGCATGCCCTTGACGACGAAGATTAGCGTTGACCCAGAGGAATTCTACGGCGAGCTGAAGGGGTATGGAGTGGAACTGCGCGGTATCCTCTGGCCCCTGGCGCAGTTGAGTCCAAGGGAACGCGCGGTCTTCACCGAGTACCACTACTGGAATACGCACATGAAGATCATCGCCGTCAGCCATCGGATATCTCTTGGGAGGGCCTATGAAATCCTCTACAGGGCCGAAGAAAAGATCGCGTCTACAAGGCCACAGGAGGAGGAGAAGGGTCATTAAGGTCGCAAGGCGTCCGGCCGGGGCGAGGCTCAGTCCCACGGAGTACAAGACGCTGCGCCAGTATCCGTGCATGGGCGACATGCTCGACGCGTTCAGGCAATACGGGCTGCGCGCCGGCGTGGAGGAGATAGCAAGGAGAGAGGCGCACTCCGCCATGGAGAACGGCTACGGCTGGCTGACCGAGGAGTAACCGGGCCGCTTTCAATATCCGCATCAAAACGAGAGATAGTTCATCGCGTTAGTTTCCCCACCCCCAGAAGTAATCTTCCCGCTCTGATAAACCATCCATTACGGCGTATAAAAACAACGCCCTCGCGCGTCCGAGGTCCACCGCGGGCCGGGTGTCTTCCAGCGCGCGGGGGTAGAATAATTTCCCGTCTTTTATTCAACAAATTCAGATAGATGAAAAATCAGGGGTAGAAGAAAAACAGCATAGTGTATATGCGCGTGCATTTGTTGTGACTCCGGCTAATGAATGGATGCAGCGGTTCAATATCAAACGGGGGGATAACGCCATGGAGATCGATTTCGATGCAGCTGGAGGCGGCACCGGGAAGAAGGGGTTCCGCAACGCCTTCGGCAGGGGCAGGGTGCTTTTGCGGGAGCCGGAGAGGTGTCCGGAGTGCAACCGGGTATATCTCGGCCTATACCCGCTCAAGAGGTGCGATGACCACGAGGGGCTGGATGAATTATGAACTGTGCGGCTGAAAGCGCGAGGACAGAGGGTTTCAAGTGGCTATTGACTGGAAGGCGGTCAGGATGGGGTTTGAGGCCGGCGCGTCAACTACAGCCGAGCTTGCAAAGATACACGGGTGCCGGGAGGGCACTATAGCAAAAAGGGCGAAGAAGGAAGGCTGGAGCCCGGACGGCGGCGCATCGAAAGACGGGTTTGACGATCACAAGAGTCTGTGGAGGGGGGTTAAAAAGAGGCTGGTAAAGGGGCTTGAGACGAGCGACGTGAAGGCGGGGCTCGAGGAACTCAAGGTGGCGAAGATGGCGGGCGAGGTGCTCACGAGCGTTATAAAGGGCGAGAGGCTCGCAATGGGTCTGGAGCCTCCGGCGGGCAGCGAGGCGGATGACACGGAAGATATTACCGGTGAGATGGAAGACGCTACGGCCCCACGCGGAACAGGCGCGGCTGTGGACGGAGAATAAGCGCTTCGCGGTCGTGCCGGCGGGCAGGAGGAGCGGAAAGACCGAGCTCGCCAAGAGGCGGCTCGTCGTAAGCCTACCCGTGAAAAAGGAGTGGGCAGACCCGCGCTACTTCGCGGCGGCACCCACGAGGGACCAGGCCAAGAGGATATTCTGGAGGGACTTGAAGGCGCTCGTCCCGGCGGCATGGGTAAGGCGGGTCTACGAGGGAGACCTCTGCATAGCCACGAGGTTCGGCTCTGAACTCTGGGTGGTGGGACTCGACAGGCCGGAGAGGATCGAGGGCGTGGCATGGGACGGCGGCGTGCTCGACGAGTACGCGAACATGAGGGGCGAGGCGTGGACGCAGCACATAAGGCCCGCGCTCTCGGACAGACGCGGCTGGTGCTGGATCATCGGCGTGCCGGAAGGTCTCAACCACTACAAAGACCTCGTGGATTACGCAAGGGGAGGGGCCGACCCGGACTGGGGGGCATACGCATGGCCGTCCGCGGACATCGTGGACGCCGCCGAGGTCGAGGCCGCGCGAAGGGTGCTCGACGCGAGGACGTTCAGGCAGGAGTACGAGGGGAGCTTCGAGGGGGCAACAGGCAGGGTCTACTACCCGTACGACGCCGCAAGGCACGAAGACGCCGGGTTGAGCGTCGCCCCGGGGCTTCCGATAATCCTGTGCTGCGACTTCAACGTAGACCCGTGCGTGTGGGAGGCGGCGCAGACCGACGGCAAGCAGGTCTGGGTCGTCGACGAGATAATGCTCTGCGGCACCAGCACCGCCGAGATGGGCAAGGCCGCCCTCGGGAGGTTCGGTGGACATCCGGGCGGGGTCGTGGTCTACGGCGACGCGGCCGGGCTCGCAAGGTCAACGGCCGGGGCGAGCGACTACGCGATATTGCAGGAGCTCGGGTTCAGGAACCAGAGGGTGAGGAAGGCGAACCCTCACGTCAAGGACAGGGTAAACGCCGTGAACGCGATGCTGGAGAATATAAGGGGCGAGGTCAGGCTGAGGCACCGCCCTGAGTGCCGCTCCCTCAGGAAGGACTTCGAGGCCGTCGCGTGGGCAGAGGCCGGAGGGGAGATAGACAAGCGGGACCGCGCAAGGACGCACGCAAGCGACGCCCTGGGTTATTTCGTAGAGCATGAGTTCGGTCTCAGGCTCGGAAGGCCGGACCCGGCAAAGAGGTTTTATAAGTGAGACCGTGACCGGAACGATATAGGGAAGGAGAACGCAGTGACAAGAGAAGAACTCGAAAAGACTCACAAGTCCTACGCGGCCTCGCTGGAGGAGTGGAGGTTCTACCTGGCCGCGTACTTCGGCGGCAGGCTCTACAGGGAGGGCGATTATCTCCTCCAGCACCCGTTCGAGTCCGCCGCGAACTACGCCCGCAGGAAGGAGATAAGCTACTACTACAACTATTGCGGCCCGATAGTGGACATCTTCGTCTCCCACATATTCAGGAGGGACGCGCAGAGGGCATTCGGGGCGCTCTCATCGGCCCCGCTCTTCACGGGGTTCCTGCAGGACGCGGACCTCGAAGGCAATACGCTCAGGCACTTCATGAGGGACGCGGCGCGCTACGCCGCGGTATACGGCAGGGTCTCCATCGTCGTGGACAAGCCGGCCGCGGAGGCCGCCACTCGTCAGGAGGCGATGGACGCGGGTCTGAGGCCATACCTGACGCTCGTCACGCCGGAGAACCTGCTGGACTGGTCTTACGAGAGGGACGCATCGGGACGCCCCGCGTTGAGCGCGGTCAAGATACGGGAGTCGGAGGGCACCTACCGGATATGGACGCGGGACGGTTGGGAACTGTGGCGCCTTACGACCGGCGGGGACTGCGCGCTCATGGACTCGGGCTGGCACGGCCTGAACGAGGTGCCCATCGTCACGCTCTACAACAAGCGCGCTGGCCCGGCGATGCAGGGGATATCGGACATCAGGGACATCGCGGACATCAACAAGAACATCTACTACCTGTGCAGCGACGCCAAGGAGATAATCGAGAACACGGCGTTCCCCATGCTCGCGCAGCCCTACGCGAGGGGGGAGGCCAGGGGCGAGCGGGAGGTCGGACCGCACAACATCATACAGTTCGACCCGAACGAGCCGAACTCCAAGCCCTACTGGCTTGAGCCGCCGCATTCGTCGCTCACCGAGATACGCGAATGGGTCAGGCAGGACATCGCGGAGATTTACAGGATAGCGCGGATGGGCGGAATCAGGACGACCGAGGACTACGCCGCCGCAAGGTCGGGCGTGGCCATAGACCTCGAATATCAGCAGCTCTACGCCGCGCTCTCGGAGAAGGCCGACAACCTCGAGGCCGCCGAGACCCGGCTGCTGGAACTCTGGGCGGCATGGGAGGGCGGCGTCTTCGACGGAAATATCGACTACCCGGATGATTTTTCCGTGAGGGACGTGGACAGGGAACTGAAAAACGCCATCGACGGCCAATCCGCGGCCGTGGACTCGGCGACCTTCAGGAAGGAGCTGCAGAAGAAGATAGTCTCAGCGCTCCTGCCAAAGGCCGACGACTACGTGATGCGGCGGATAACCGACGAGATAGACGGCAAGGCCGGGGTCTGAAAAATACCGCACGAACAGGAGGCATTATGCAGGTTGACGAACCGAAAACGGACGGACATGGAGACGCCGCCAGAGGCGGAGAATCATCAAAGATAACCTTCACGCCGGAGCAGCAGGCGAAGGTGCAGGAGATAGTCGACGACGCGGTCAGGAGGACGCACGTGAAGGCCGCCAAGACCAAGGCCCCCACCGAGGAGGTCGAGAGGCTCAAGGGCGAGGTGGATCGGCTCAGGGACGAGGGCAGAAGGCGCGTCATACTGGAGGCGGTGGCCAGACACAACGTGGTCGACCCGGCCGACGTGGCGGAGCTCCTCAGGGGCCGCGTAAGGATGGAGGACGACGGCTCGATAAGCGTCACGGGCGAGACCGGCGGCGTCGTCATCAATAATTCCGGCTCTCCCATGAGCGTGGACGAGTACGTCGGGCACTGGCTCTCCGAGAGGCCCCACCACCTGAGGGCCGCCGGGAACAAGGGCGCGGGCTCCGCCTCCGCCCGGTTCGGCGAGACCGGCGCCCGCGCCTACAACGCGGCAGACCCAAGGGCGTGGAGAGAGATGCCGAGGGAGGAACTCGACAGACGGCTCAGGGAAGGCATCAAGGTGCCGGGCGCGTCTGGACAGACGTATCACTTCAGGGACGTAAAGAATCCGTTCCTCGACGCGCGCAGGAAAAAGACGGCGGCGAACGGGTAACGACGCCGGGCGGGCAGACCGCGCCGGCGCGCAAGCAAAAGGAGATTAACGCATGGCAAACGAGGCAACCACAGCGGCCGGAAGCTCAGGAGAGCTTGTGGCCGCGGAGATAGTATCGAGGCTCATCATAGACGCCGCGTACAGCCGCGCAGTGATGCCTCCGCTGGTGCGGATAGCGGACGTAAGCGGAGATTCCACCCTTACCGTGGAATTCCCCAAGTGGCCGCTCCTCACCGCGGCAGACCTCACGGAGGCCGCGGACATGTCGAATACCGCGGTCAATACGGCCTCCACGCTCGTCACCGCGGACGAGGCTGGGATAATGATAACCGTGACCGACATGCTCATGAACGGCGCGGGTCTCGGAGGGCTAGAGCCATTCGCCGCCGAGCTCGGCAAGGCGCTGGCGAACAAGATAGACGCCGACCTCCTCTCGGCAGCGGCGAGTTTCACCAATTCGGTCGGGACCTCCGGCGCGACGCTCACCGAGGCCAACTTCCTCTCGGCGCTCTATACGCTCGAGCTTGGGAACGCGATGGGGCCGTTCGTGGCGGTGCTCCACCCGTATCAGGTGAGCAACCTCCGCACGGCCATCGCATCGAGCACCGGCGCGGTATGGGGCGGGCTCGCGGCGCCGACCGCGGACGTGGGCGGCCTCGGCTCGCTCTACGGGGTCGACATAGTCCAGTCCACCAACTGCGCCTCGGTGAACGCGAACGCGGACAGACAAGGCGTGATGATGCCGCTCGGCAACCAGAGCGGGCTTGCATACGTCCTCAAGACCGGCGCAAGGACCGAGTTCCAGAGGGACGCCTCGCTTCGCGCCACCGAGATCGTGGTTACCGCGATATACGGATACGGCTGCGTGAACGCCGCCTCGAGCGGGGGCGTGAAGATGGTGACCAAGCACGAGTAACCCTCGCGCATGGCCGGGGACGGGCCCAAAAGGCCCTCCCCATCTTTTGAACGGAGTATAATTCCCTCCCCCGCCATGTCAATTCAAACGGGGGAGGGACTTTAAAAAGACGCGCGCCGGGACGAGGATTGGACAATGACGATAACTATCAAATCTTACATGGAGCGCGGCTATACGCCGCTCGCCTGCAACGGATACGGGGGCGTGGCATGGCAGGGCGAGTACGTGGGCGACCTGTGGATGTGGAACGGCCAGTATGCGCGATACAAGGGCGGCGTAAGACACATACAGACCGTGAAGGTGACGGACCTGAAGACGGCGGCGCTCCGTTACTGGCGTGACGGCTGGGCGCCGTTGAGGCCCTTCAGCAAAGAGACGCTTGGGCGCATGGAAGAGGCGTTGCGCAACCACAGGGGGCTTGCCGCGGAGGGCGTTAAATTCCCGGACCACGGATTTCTAAAGGCAAGTGAACCCATACCGGAGGAACTGTTCGGCCCGGAGGTCAGGGCGCTTCTTGGTCTGCCAGCGGACGGGCAAGGGCCGCTTGAGCGCGAGGACGCGCCGACGGAGCGGGGGCTTGCCGTATTCAGGGGGGTGCGGCCATGAAGACGAGCGAGCGCGAGGCCGTGGAGCGCGTGATACGGAGGATGCACAGGGACAGGCTCGTTAAGACCGGCGGCCTCCTTGACCCGAAGGAGGCGCACTTGATCGAAAAAAAGGCGAAGAAGGCCGCAGAGGAGTCTGATAATCAAAAGAGGCAGCGATGAGACTGAGGGTTGAGGCCGGAGGGGTGGCCGGGCTGGGGGCGTCTCTTTCAGACGCCAGGGACGGGATAAGAGACTCGAAGGCAGTCGAAGAGGCCGCCGCGTGGTTGAAGAACAGGATTATCGAGAGGACTGGCGCCGGGGTGGACGCAGAAGGGATGCCGTTTGAGCCGTATTCTGCCTCTTATGGGAAGAGGCGCGAGAGGTTGGGCAAGGGCAGCAGGGTGACGCTCCGCTTTACCGGAGAGATGCTCGACGCCATGACCGCGTCGGCGCAGGAAGGGGCGGGACGGATAGGCTTCAAGACCGCGTCGGCGAAGGCGAAGGCCGCTTATAATCGGACCGGGGCAGGCAAGAGGCGTATCAGGCGGGGTTTCTTCGCGCCGGGCGCGGCGGACAGGGTTTGGATAGCCAAGACCATCGGCGCGGGCGTGGCCGACGTCCTCAAGAGGGCGTTCAAGCGGGGTTTCCTCAGGGGGTAATGGATGAAACAGCAATTCATAAAGGATGCGTCCGGGGTCTTTCAGACGCGCTTCTACAAGGACAACAGGCGGATATGCCCAGGCTCCGCGTCGTTTACGGCCTATAAGCCGGGGAGTTCGGAGAAGCTCGTTGACGGGGCACCCATGGCCGTGGACGCTGACGGGACGGTCTCCTACGGGCTTTCGGCGGCTGATAATTCGATTGCCGGGTGCGATTACAAGGCGGTCGTCTCATACGTCTACGACTCGGCCGTTTTTTACGCGACCCTCTTCTACGACGTGGTAGTCTCGCGTCTTGCAAAGACGGTCACGGACGACGACGTAGTGGCCGAACTGCCGCAGTTGAAGGAGAACGGCTGGAAGGCGCGCGGACAGGCTGAGGGCGGAAGCGCCACTACGATAGTCGACTCGGAACTCAAGCGCTACGAGGACGGGTACTTCACGGGCGGGCTCGCGTATTCGATGGACAAGGACGAGACCCGCGCGATAACCGGCTTCACCTCCTCCACCGGCGCCGTGGCCACCGAGGCGTTCTCGTCGGCCATATCCACCGACAGGTATGTCCTTACGCGCTCTTACACCGGAGAGATACAGAGGGCGTTCGAGAAGCTGGAGGAACGCCTCCGGCGCGCGGGCAAGAGGCCGCAACTCGTGCTCGACCCGGACGACCTGCGGGAGGCGCATATATATGCGTCCGTGGCCGAGGTCTGCAAGGGGATGATCACGGAGAGCGATGGCCTGTGGTGGCGTCTGTGGAAGGAGTATGAGGCGAAGGCGGAGGAGACGTTCGGCGCGATGAACTTCAAATATGACGAGACCGGCGACGGCTTTATCGGAGGCGCGGAGGCCGCCGCAAAGGCGGACAGCCAAAGGGCGGTGAGGAGATGACGGACTTCGAGACGGTCTCTGCGATAACGGAGAACATGGCGGCGGCCCTGCAATCCGCCGGAATACGTTTCACGCGCAAGGGCTTCGACGATATCAAAAACGTCCCGGCAACGCTCCTGCCGCTCGGGGAGATATTCTACAACGGCGAGACCTTCGAGGTCGCCTCCGGCGAGAGGCCGGGTTACGCGGAGGCGGAGTTCACGGTCAGGGTGGTCATCGGGGCGATGGAGCCCGCGGACGCAATGCGCGAACAGCAGAGGACCGGCCACGGGATGCGGGAGGCGCTCAACGTATCAAGCCTTAACGCCGGAAGCCTCGCGGCGGATAAACCCGTAAGCAGGGTCAGGGTGGAGAGGCTCCAAGCCGAGAATCACAGAAGCCTCTCGCCGGTCAACTGCAAGGTCATTGTCAGGTACAGAGAGGCCGCGTGACGGCACTACATTTAGAGGGAGGTGGTTCGGATGGCGGATAACAAGATTTACCTCGCCATTGGCGAGGAGACTGCGAGGGGGACGAAGCAGTCCACGACGGTCGGTTTTATCCCGCTCCTTTCGCCAGGCATCCCGAAACTCGCGCTGGACGATAAGCCCAGAAAGGAGTTCCGGGGAGAGGATTCGGTAAAGGGCGACACGGCGGTGAGGAGGATGGGGCAGAAGTGGAGCGCATCCATGGAGACCCCGTTCTTTACCGAGGCGGGCGGGCAATGGAAGGGGGCGATAGGCTGCCTCATCGAGCATCTCTTCGGCCACGTCACCTCCACGCAGAACGGCGCGACCGGCCAGTACAGCCACATGATGTATCCGGTCGTTGACCCGTTCGCAAGCGCGAACCTCGGGACAAAGGCCCTGACGCTCAACCTGAACGTCAACGAGGGCGCGGTTATGAGGAACTGGCCGTACGTCGGGGCAAGGGTAAAGTCCCTTTCATTCACCCAGGAGCCGGGTTCGCACCTCAAGCTCGGGGCCGAGTTGATGGGGCAGAGGCGCGACGCGACGACCGCCGAGATAGGGGGGGCCGTCTACGCCGCCGAGGGCCTCCGGTGCGCCTACAACAACCTGAAGGTCTACACCGGGACGATAACCCGGACCGGCACGGCCCCGGATTATACGCAGTTCGCCTTTGCCTCCGCGACCCAGATAAAGCCGGATAAGATAAGCGTGAAGATAGACAACGGCATGGACGACGCGGTGCGCCTCGGAGGGCTCGACTACCCGGACAAGACGCGCATGGGACAGTTCAAGGTCTCGCTGGAGCTGACGATCGACTGGGAAGACCCGGAGAGCGGTTTTTCATCGGTCGACGACTGGGGCGCATGGGTGGCGGGAGCGTCGTCCACCAACTTCTGTCTCGTCTGGGACACGGGCACGCAGGCCGGGACCGGCGACAACCACGGCCTTATCATAGACGTCCCGGCGGCCGTGAGGATGGGCGGGGAGCCGTCATACAGCCTTGAGAAAGACCCGATGATAACGCTCAAGTACGAGGGGCTTTACGACGCCGCGGCGTGCAAATACATGGCGGGCGTGATGCTGAAGAACACGGCGGCAACGATGTAGGGGCGGTTATCAGTGATCAAAAAAAGGAGGATGACGAATGGCGATAATCTCTTTTGACAAGGACGCGCTCATCGATTACGTGCCTGAGCACGGCGGCAACAGGGACAGCTTCGACCCGTGCGTGGTGCGGCTGCGCTACGTCCCGTACTCGAGGGTGCAGCAGTATGCGCGCGTCCTCGCGGCGCGGAACAAGGGCATAAACGACCCGGCGAGGGCGGCTGAAATAACGCAGCACGTCCAGAAGAAGCAGTTCACCGAGAACGTGGAGGGCATATCCGGCTACTACGTGGAGGAGAGGGAGGTGACGGACCCGGACGAGTTCTACGAGACCGCGGACACCGACCTCGTCGTCGAGATCATCCGGGCGATGGAGTCCACGGCGCGCCTTACCGAGGGCCAGAGAAAAAACTGATCGCGGGCTTCCGTTGGGCGGCGCTGACTTGGGACGGAAGCCCGTTCGGATGCGAAGGGTGCGCCGAGGCGGACATGGAGGCGCGGAACTGCCGCAACCGCCTCGGCCTCTCCGACGAGGCGCGCTCGGTGCTCAGGTACGCCGATGACGTGAAGGCGGAGTTGAGACGGTCGTCCGCGTCCAAGGCGTATTCGCTCGGGGACCTCCGGCTCTACGAATGTCCGCTCTCATTCATAACCAGCGAGAGCGCCGAGCTGATGCGCGCCGTATACGCGACCGAGGCCGTGGGCCAGCTCCCATGCGAGGGGGGGTGGATGAACCAGCCGCATTGGTTCATCGAGGCATTTGAGATATATAAGGCCGAGACCGTATCGGCATCGAGGGACGAGGGCAATGGCGAGCGATAACGACATAACTATTGTAATAGCCGCCGAGGACAGGTACTCGGAGACGTTCGACAAGGCCGCGCGGAGCGCGGAGCGCTCGATGGAGAGGGTGAAAAACTCCTTCGAGAACGCATCGCCGGCGCGGGCCGTCTCCGAACTCAACGCCTATGAGACGGCCCTGAAGCGGGTCGGCGAGGCGGAGGCCGTCAGACGGGCGGCGAACGGCGCCGTCCTCCGCGTTGACGCGAACGCGCGGGAGGCCGGTCTATACGCAGGGGCGCCCGGGGCACCCGGGGCGGCCGCCGCGGACGACGGGCGGGTCTTTCAGGCGAGGCTCGCCGCCTTCGCCGAATTCAACGACTCGGCGCTCGCGGAATTCGAGAGGGCGCGGCGCATGGAGACCGCCATCGACGCCGAATATACGGAGGCGGAGATAACGCTGGCGCGGAATAAACGCGACTGGCAGGTGCAATACGCCTCCGCCGCGTTCGGCGCGTCGCGCGAGTTCATGTCCAACCTCTATGCCGCCACGGGCAGGCAGCACCGCGAGATGTTCGAGACGATGAAGGCGTTCGCCGTGGCCGAGACGCTGATATCGACTTACGCCGCGGCGCAGACCGCGTTTGAAAGAGGCATGAAGGAGACGGGAAGCTACTGGGGCGGCATCGCCTACGCCGCGGCGGCGACGGTGGCAGGTCTTGCAAGGGTCGCTGAGATACAGCGTCAGCACCCGGGTGGCGGCGCCGGGGGCGGCGCGTCCGGCGGCGCCAATCCCGGCTACGGCGGGGGTTCCCCGTCGGCATACCCGGCGCCGCAGAGGCCTCCGGAGGCCGCGCCGCAGGCACCGCAGGAGGTGACGGTCAACGTCTATAACCCGCTCTCGGACCAGAACTGGCAGAGGATAGTGGAGGAGAATATCATGCCGGCGATAAACAACGCGGCCCAGAGGAATATCGTCCTGACGGTCAGGAATATGTGACGCGAATGGGCGAGGCCTTCGCATTAAGCGCGATAAACGGTTTGTGAGCGGACGCGAATTGTGATACCCTCAGGCCATACCCCAAATAAAGCATTAGGAGACTGCCATGAAAAGACTCGGTCTGATTATGCTTGCGGTTATGGTCTTCCTCTTCGCGGGCTGCGCGCCGACGGTGACTATCTGGCCCGTGGAACCTGAGAGGACTGAGGTCTTCAACTCCACGGAGGTGGAAGGCGTGCAGGAACGGACGGCGGGAGAGCCGCTCCTCCTGTATGCGCTTAATGCCTTGTCGCGCCCCGGTTTTGTCGCGTCGCGTGAATTCCAGCCTCCACCGGACACCACTCATTCGCCGATGGGACTCTACGTGCCGCCGATAAAGAAAGGCTCGGAGTGGGTCGCGTTCGGAAGGGTGTCGGAGGCGGAGGGCGGAGGATATATCTGCAAGAACGTCAATGAGATACCGTTGATCAGGATGTCGTTGACGCTCAGCTGGGAGATGTGCCTCCTCGTGGATAAGGATGGCGCGGCATACGGCACGGCCTTTTGCGAGGACGAGACGACCGGGTGGATGCGGCTATACGAGTACCATCGCTTAGGCAGGCCGCTGCGCCGCTCGTCGATGGTCTATCTTTGCGACGACCCCATCCGCTACGGGAACTGCGTGGAAGTGGACGCGCCGGATTACCTGTCGAAGCTGGACAGGAAGGCCAAGCGGGCCGGAGCGAGCGGCGTGGTCTTCATTCAGAAATGGGACGACCCGCAGCCAAAGGGGTTCCTTGAGACGAAAAAGATGCCTACTGCCGAGTTGGTGACGGGTAGGTCGATAATATACACCGGCAAGACGGGTAGCCTGTTGAGCTTCACGTACCGCGAGTGGCCGAAGCAGGACATGGTCCTGACCTACGACCTCGCGGAGTCCAAAACTATCGTGATTAACGGCATCGAGTTCGAGGTGATCGAGGCGACCGGCTCAAATATCAGGTTCAGGATCACCACCCCGCTTGAACGGTTGAAGGGCATGATGGACGAAGATGAAAAGCGGTTCATGGAAAAGGCGATGAAGCGGATATGAACCGGTTATCGGTTAAAGGACGGTTATTCTTTTATCCGCGCTGATAACCGTAAAGTAGGGGGGCAAGGATGGCGGAATGGGCGAAGATAAAGTTCTTATATGACACCATGCTCGGGGCGCCGGGCTCGGCGCTTGCGGCGTCGTCCACGGCGGCAGGAGACTACTCGGTCGATTATCTCCACAACATGCTCGAGGTGAACATGTGGAAGGCCGCCGACGCGGCGTCCCCGCAGTATGTCACGTACGACGCGGGCGCCGGGAACGCATGGACCGCGGATTACCTCGTCATACTGGGGCATAACCTGAGCGCCGCGGCGGCTACCGTGGGCCTCCAGTATTCCGACGACAACTTCGCAGCCCACGCCTGGGACGCGTTCACGGCCTTTGCGCCGGCCTCGGACGCCGTGGTCTTCAAGGAATTCGCCAACCCCGGGGCATACAGGCACTGGAGGCTCGTCCTGACCGGGGCGGCGAGCGCGCCGTGCATGACGATATGCGCATGGGGCAACGCGACCATGCTCGATTACGCGACCGCGGCATTCGACCCCTATGACGAGGAGATAAAGGCCGCCGTCAACCTCTCCTACTCGGGCTGCGTGGCCGGCGTGCACGCGCGGTACGCCGAGCGCTCGCTCTCGCTCAGGTTCGACGACGCGGACGCGGACCTCTACGGGAAGATAAGGCAATGGTGGAGCGTGAACGGACTGGGCAACTTCTTCGTCGCGTGGGAAGGCGCGAATAACCCGGCGGACGTCTGGCTCATGCGGCCCGACGCGAGGTTCTCAAACCCCCTCAAGACGGGCGGGCGGTACCGGGACGTGTCCGTCCAGTTGAAGGGCAGAAAGGAGTAGGCGCGATGGGATGCAAGGTTGCGGTGGACGAAGGCATGGGGACGGTTTCTTTGAGCGCGGACGGCGCGCGCGAGGCGCAAGGCGCGTTTTGCGCGGAGGGCGTCTTTCTCGGGGAAAGAGACGCGGGCAAGACGGTGATCGCGGCCGCGGCGGCGCGGGTCGTCATAGACGGCTGAGCGGGCTGCCGCCGGCATAAGGAGAGAGGACAATGACGGATCAGAGGATACAATACACCGAGAAGATGGTGGGCGCGGGACATCCGTCCCTCGCGGACACATTAAACAGGCTCGCGCTCGTGGAGCACAACGACGACGGGACTCACAAGGCGGACTTCGCCTTGGCCGGCGCCAACGACGACATCCTGTCGTTGTCCGGGCTTACGACGCCGCTTTCCCGCGCCCAGGGCGGCACGGGATATGCGCAGGCCGTCTCTCCGTTCTTTGCGGCCCGTCACACGCCGTCATCCGTCACGGGCACCGTGAACGAGACCGAGCTTTACAACTGCGTGTTACCGGCCAACACGCTCGGCCTGAATGGGGCGTTGAGGATCAAGACGCTGTGGAGTTATACGAACTCAGCCAACGCCAAGACGATCAAGGTGAAGTTCGGGGGGACGGCATTTCTCAACGCCGCGCCTACTACGACGTCGTCGACTCAGGCGCAGACGTTCGTGCATAACCGCAACAGCGCGTCGTCGCAGATAGCCTACTGGGGCGGTCTGACCACTTTCGGAAGCGTTACCTCGGGCAACGTAACGGCCGCCATCGACACCACCGTTGACCAGGTCATATCCATTACGGGACAGCTTGCGAACACGGGGGAGACCATAACGCTCGAATCCGTGGTGGTGGAGGTGCTCAAGTGATAAGGATACAGGCAATAGTAAAGGAAGTTCATGAGACGGATGAAAACGGTTCTCCCGTTACGAGGTCTATAACGGCACCAGAGACGTCCATACCCGGCAGCGCCGTAAGGACGGAATGCGACGGCGTTAATTATACCGTTTACGAGACGGGAGACTAACATACAGGAGGCGGGAGGCGGTGGGGTAGGAGGCGGGAAAGAAGATTTTTCACTCCCTCCTGCCCCGCATCCCACATACCATACCTATGGCGATATCCCTCTCATCCGCATTTCTTGCCGAGCTCAAGAAGAACGTGAACCAGCCTAACGTCGTCATCGAGGCGGAGCTTGATTCCGGCGTGAAGAAGTTCGGCTTTCATAAGGGCTGGTCAGGCGCGTTCGGCGCGCCTTCCAACGCGGACGGTTCGCATGCCGCGGACGGGGGCGAGGGCGCAAGCGGCAACGCGCCAGATGCCTCGGCAGGCTTCACCGGCGTCATCCCGTGCCTGAAATCCGTCTCCTCGCTCCAGAACAAGATAGACCCCAAGGCCGGGTATACGACGAGGGGACAGTTGACCTGCGTCATTACGGGCAGGGAAAACTGGCAGGGCCTTGTCCGCGACGAGTATCTCAAGAACCGCAGGGCGACGAGGAAGGACGGCTTCATCGCGCCCGGCTTCGCATATTCGGACTACGCCGCCACGCTCACCGGCAAGATAATCGACTGGTCGCGCAAGGGTGACGACCTGACGCTCGTCATCGGGGACGAGATGTACGTCAACTCCGCCAAGAAACTGCCCGTCGAGAACGCAACGAAGACGCAGTATCTCGACTACCGCAACGCGCACCCGGTGGACGTGATGACGGACATCCTTTCCACCCGGCTCGGCATAGACGGGGCTTATATCGACTCCGCTAAATTCGCGCTTGAGCGGGACACGTGGCTCCAGGGCTGGGTCTTCGACCGGGTGCTCACCGAGCCGAAGGATGCGGACACCTATCTGAACGAACTCCAGATAGAGACGAACTCCTATATCGTGCACGACGGTGAGAAGGTTTCCTTCAAGGTCTTCGCGCCTCCGGTGCCCGGTCAATCCATCGAGGAGTGGACGGACGGCGCTCACATCCTCTCCGAGTCGTTTACTCAGAAGAGCGGATATAAAGACGGTTTCTATAACCGCGTGGTCATATACTACGACTACGACGAGTCCGGCTCCGAGGCCGAGGCGAACTTCGACGCCGCGGTCATAACTGCGGACGCGGCGTCGCAGGACGCGACGCAGTGGGACGAGGCGTCGACCAAGGTCGTAAAGAGCAAATGGATACGGACGCGGACATGCGCCCAGCCGTCGAACATAACCGGCGTCGTCGTATACCACGCATCGAGGGCTAACGGCCTGGGCTCAGGATACCTCTCATATAACAAGGCCAACAATACCCTTCAGTGGACGGCCCCGGGCGATTATATCGGCCCGGAGACCATCGTATCAAAGGACGGCAAATATCAGGTATACGGTTCAGACCCGGCGAAGTACGCGCGCGTGGTGGTTGCTATCGCGTCGCTTCCCGCCTCGGACGCGAACGACACGATTGCGATAACCAGGCTTGCGGGCGATACCTTCGCCGCTACGTTGGCGCAAAAGCTGATCAACCGGTACCGCGATCCGGCGGCCACGGTCGCGTTCGACGTCGACATCAACAACGCCGCGTGGAATGCCCAGTTCATCAAGCCGACCGACCTGAAGGACGTAACCACGGACGAGGCGTGCGAGAAGGGCGAGGCAACGTGGGCGAAAGAGCGCGTCATGCTGACCTCGGTCAGGCCGGACGTCGCCTCCGGCAAGGTGAACGTCGAGGCCGTGGAGACGAAGTTCTACAGGAGATACGGATTCATCGCTCCGGCGGGCCTGCCGGATTATCCTTCGGCCACGAGCGGCCAGAGGGAGTATGCGTTCATAGGCGATTCGTCGAATAAGGTCAACGCCGGTTCGGTTGACGGGTATTACATCTGGTAGAAGGGAGGATAATACAATGACGGCACCATCAAAGAACTGGACGAGCATAGCGGATTCGCAGGTAGACGCGGATTCTCCGCTCGACACGGCGCTCATTACCGCGATGCGCGATGACCTCATCCATATAAAGGAGTGGCTCGGCAAGGACTACACGGCGGCGCAGAACCACAGCCACGACGGCGCGGACAGCGCCAAGATAAACACGGCCAACGTGATAAAGACCGGCGCGGTATACGTGTTCGACGACTTCGTCCACAATAACTTCATCGGCTGGTCGGTCACCTCAAGCGGCGTATCCGTCATCGCGGCGGACAACGGGGTTATGCGCGCCACCACGGATGGGACGGGCAACTACTTCGGCCTTGCCTCGGCGAGCGCAAACCCGTTTAGAATGGCGTCGGGCGTTACCGTCACGCTCGAGGCAAGGGTCAGGATGAACAGCCCGCTTGCCGCGTCCACGAGGATCGGCATCATCGACGACAACCTGGGCAATATCGTAAACGGGATATTTTTCGACCTCGCCGGGACCACGAATTGGTATTCGAGGACTTATGCCTCCGGCGTGAACACCCAGACGGACACCGGCGTCGCGGTCAGTTCGTCGTGGCAGACGCTCAAGATAGCGGCCACGCAGTCGAGCGTCAAGTTCTACGTCAACGGGGTCTTGAAGACCACACACACGACGAATATCCCGACGGCGAACCTCGGCGCGGCCCTGCTCTTCTCATGCAATTCGACGAGGACGTTCGACGCGGACTACGTGGAGTGCATAGCCGACGCGAGGCTGTAGAAGACGTATAGATAGAGAGGCGCGGATGGGCGAGGCGGAGATCAAGGAATTGGCAAAGGCCATTGCTGAGGAGTTGAGGGGGCATCAGCCCACCTGTCACCTCGCGCCCGCCGAGCAGGAGGCCGTGCGCGACCTTCTGAAGACGAAGAAGAAGGCGGTCAAGGCCGCGCTCTTCGTCTTCGGCGCGGTCGTGCTTTGGATACTCAAGGACGCATACCTGTGGGTAGTGAGTCACCTGGCGTTCAGGTAATGGGGGTTATATGCAGCTTACGAAGGACTTCACGCTCGAAGAATTGACCCGCACGGACACGGGAGTTGTCAATATTCCCGGCGAGGCCGAGAAGGAAAAACTCCTCTGCCTTGCGACGTATATACTCCAGCCGATACGGGAGAGGTGGGGCGGGCTTATCGTAACGAGCGGGTTCCGTTGTCCGGCCCTCAACGCGCAGGTCGGCGGCGTAGCCGCGAGCCAGCACGTGAAGGGCGAGGCCGCTGACTTTATTGCGCATGACGCATCGCTTGATGATGTCTTCAAGTGGATAGTCAACGGCTCCGGCTCCCGGTTCGGCCAGTGCATCCGCGAGTC
>JACRCM010000126.1 GCA_016219025.1 Deltaproteobacteria bacterium
GGGTTTTCATAGGCAATATCGCACCGGGCCGCCGTCGCTGACATGGGTGCCGGTTGAGTCGTCAATCCCTAAACAAGGGGGTTTTTATAGGCAATATCGCACCGGGCCGCCGTCGCTGACATGGGTGCCGGTTGAGTCGTCAATCCCTAAACAAGGAGGTTTTTATGGCTGACCTGCTGGACAAGGCGGTAATGATCGGTCTGGGGCTGGAGAAGAAGGCGAAAGAGGCGCTTGAGCAGCTTGAGGCCGCGGGCAAGGCGGCCTCAGAGGCAAAGGCCGCAGGTGCCGCGCCCGGCGCGAGCGCCCCAGGCCTCTCCGCGAAGCAGCTTATCGAGAACAAGGTCGTAGAGGACGCGGTGGGGGCATTCAAGGAACTTCTTGCGGCCATTGCCACAAGCAGGGAGAGGTTTGAAAAAGAGGCGCAGGCAATCTCCGAGCGGGTCATGGAGAGGCTCAACGTGCCCACGAGGACGGAACTCGACGTGGTAAAGGAGATGGTCAGGGTGGCGAGGGAGAAGACCGACCTCCTCGAAAAGAGGGTGGAGGAACTGGAGCGCAGGGTGTCGGCGACGCACTGACGGCGCGACTGCGCGGTTAAGGGCTTTTTTATCCCGCCATACATGCTTATGACCGATTTGTCTTTACCGATAACCGGCGGCCGACAACCGCCCACCGATATATGAGCCTTCAAACCATAAAAAACATCCGGCGTCTCAACAAGATCGTCCGGACGCTCATCCGTTACGGCTTCGGCGGCCTTGTCGGCGAGATGCGCCTCATACCGTTTATAGGGACGGCCGAGAGGTTTCTGCTCATAAGGAAGAAGGGCCGGGGCCTCTCCGCGCCGCAGCGTCTGCGTCTCGTGCTCGAGGAGCTTGGGCCGACGTTCATAAAGCTCGGGCAGATCGCCTCGACCAGGGCCGACCTCCTCCCCCCCGACTGGGTCGAGGAGATGAAGAAGCTCCAGGACATGGTCCCGCCCTTCCCGTTCGAGGACGTGAGAACGACGGTCGATAGGTCGTTGAAGGCTCAACTCTGCGCGTCTTTCGCGTCGTTCGACCCGGCGCCCGTGGCCTCGGCCTCCATAGCGCAGGTGCACTTCGCCGAATTGAAGGACGGCAAGAAGGTCGCGGTAAAGGTCAGGCGTCCGGGCATAGGGGCGATGATAGAGGCCGACGTGTCGGTCATGCGGACCGTCGCCGGTCTGCTTGAGAAATACGTCCCGGTCTCAAGGCAGTATAGACCCATCGAGGTCGTGGAGGAGTTCGCCCGCGTCATCGCCACGGAGCAGGACCTGACGATAGAGGGCGTCAACATAAACCGCTTCGGCACGCTCTTCAAGGGCGACGCGAGGGTTCAGATACCCCACGTCTACTGGGACTATACGACCGCCGAGGTGCTCACCATGGAGCGGCTCTACGGCACGCCCATCGACGAGTCCGAGACGATAATGGGCAAGGGCCTCGACGTCCGCAAGATCGCCATGGACGGCGTGGAGCTGTTTTTCCGTCAGGTCTTCGAGTTCGGGGTATTCCACGCGGACCTCCACCCCGGCAACATCTTCGTGCGCGACGACGGGGTGATAATCTATCTGGACTTCGGGATAGTCGGCAGGCTCGACCGGGACCTCCGGCACTACCTCGCCTCCATGCTCTACTATCTCGTGCGCCAGGACTACTGCAAGATGGCCAAGCTCCACAGGGAGATGGGGCTTATAGGCGAGGACGTGAACCTCTCGGAATTCGAGGAGGCCCTGCGGGACATCGCGGAGCCGATATTCGGCAGGACGCTCGAGCAGATAAGCGTGGCCGCGCTCCTTATGAAGCTCATACACACGGCGCGCCACTTCAAGATGGTCTTGCAGCCGAACCTGCTCCTCCTGCAAAAGTCGATGGTCATCATCGAGGGCGTGGGCAGGCAGCTCTACCCGGACATAAACATGTGGGAGGTGGCCAAGCCGCTCATATACAGGTGGATGATAAGGGAGAAGCTCTCGCCAAAGGCGTTCGCGGACAAGGGGTTGAAGGAGGCGGGGGAGATGTTCGAGGCGGTCTTCGACCTTCCCGTGCAGACGAGCGAGCTTATGAAGAGGGCGCTCAGGGAGGAGCTCAAGATAGGCTTCGTGCACCACAGGCTCGACCCGCTCATCAACGAGATAGGAGACGCGGGCGCCCGCATCGGCGCGGGGTTCATAGCGGGCTCCCTCGTGATAGCGGCTACGATATTCGCGGTCTGGGCCAAGGGACAGGGGCCGGGCCTCTTAGGCGTCCCGGCCTTAGCCTGGGTTGGATACGGCCTCGCGGTCATCGCGGCCCTGAGGACGCAGGCCCCAACGGACGGGAAAAAGAGGCATGGGAGATAAGACGGGGCAGACGAAGATCATCGGCGTCATACAGTGCGACTTCGCGCGGGAGCGCTGCTCCGGCTTCGGGTGCATGAATTCGTTCACCCGGCGCATCGACGCCTTTGCAAGGTATGCGAAGGACGCGGGCGTAATGCTGGTGCCCTTCAACTGCGGCGGATGCCCGGGCAGGAGGATATCCCGCGTTGCCGCCAACCTGATAAAAAGGGCGAAGAAGAAGGCGGAGGTCGATAAGGAAGAGATAGTAATACACCTCGCCTCGTGCATCGTCACGGACAATGGCCACTATCCGCCGTGTCCGCATATCGATTACATCGAAAAGATATTGAAGCGCAAGGGCCTCAAGGTTAGAAAAGGGAGCTACAGGAGCAATACCGCCTCAAGGAGACGGGCAGAGGGCATCTACGAGCAGTTCGATTGGGACGGGGAATGAGTAAAGGCCGTAAGCGTGATGCGTTATACGTGATGCGTGAGAAAAGACGTTTTCACGCATCACGCTCACGGCCCCTTGCGGCTTGCAACGTGCGGCCTTAGATGCCGGTGAAGAGGTTCGCGGCGCTTATCGCCACCACCGCCGCTATGACCGTAAGGCTTGCGACTACTTCAAAGATGCCCTTTGACGTGATTGCGTTCTTCATCTTCTTTCCTCCTTGAGTTTGAATTGTCCGGCCGCGATATGCGGGGATCAATCAGTCTTTATGCTTCTATTATAACCGGGGCAGTATTAAGGGATTATTAGAGGGCGGCCCAATGGAAAAAGAAGGAAAACTTACGCATTTCGGCAATACGCTCATACCGGAGGAGGAGAAGGCGTCGAGGGTCAAGGAGGTCTTCGACTCGGTTGCGTCGAAGTACGACCTGATGAACGACCTTATGAGCCTCGGCACGCACCGCGTATGGAAGAGGATCGTCGCGGCCCAAACCGGGCTGCGTCCGGGCGAGACAGCGATAGACGTGGCCGGAGGCACGGCGGACATCGCGCTCCTCATGGCCGCTCGCGTCGGAGAGGCCGGTTCCGTGGTGGTATACGACATCAACGCCGAGATGCTCAAGGCCGGGCGCGAAAAATGCGTGGATAGGGGCGTCCTGAAGAACATACGGTTCGTCTGCGGGGACGCCGAGGCCATAGCCTTCCCGGACAACGCATTCCACTGCGCCACGGTAGGCTTCGGCATAAGGAACGTCACGCATCTTGGCGCGGCCTTCGCCGAGATGAGGCGCGTGGTCAAGCCCGGGGGCAAGGTAGTCTGCCTTGAGTTCTCGCGTCCGCAAAGCACGGTCATACGGAGGCTCTACGACCTCTATTCGTTCAAGGTTATCCCGGAGGTCGGTGAGGCCGTCACCGGCGCAAGGAACGCCTATGTCTACCTCCCGGAGTCGATCCGCAGGTTTCCGCCGCAGGAAGAGCTTAAAAAGATAATGGAGGGGGCCGGGCTTTTCAAGGTAAGCTACCAGAACCTCTTCAACGGCATAGCCGCGCTGCATGTCGGATACAAGGTGTAGGCCCCTGACCGCTTATGATTAACGATAAAAATAAAAAGGCGCTCAAGGCGATGCTCTTAAAGGGCGCGGCGCTGCCGCTTCGCGCCATGCCCCTGTGGCTGGAGGCCATAGGCGCGGGCGCGGTCATGGCGGCCGTGGTGGAGAAGAACCCGGGCTTCAAGGCGCGGCTCGGCGGCCTCGACGGCAAGGTCTTCCTCTTCGAGGCGAAGGACTTGAACAAGAGATTCTACCTCCGCATCAAGGACATGGAGATAGCCTGCGTGCCCCACGTGCCGGGAGAGCCCGACGTCCGGATGCGCGGCGACTTCGCCGTGCTGCTCGACCTGCTCCTCGGCAAGGCGGACCCGGACACGGTATTCTTTTCGAGAAGGCTTGAGATAACCGGAGACACCGCCGCGGCCATACACTTCAAGAACATACTGGCGGCGCTGGGGTAGCATCCCCGCGTCTTCATCGGCAGGTGCCGCTCCCCCGCCTCGACCTTGCATCGCAACGAATAATCTGCCGTAATCAACGCCATACTTGTTGACTTGCCTTTTTCAGGTATGTTAGTTTGAGAGACAGGATATAATCAGGCGGAGCGTTTGCCCTTTTTCTGTCTCCGGCAGCGTACGTTTGCGCCGCATGGGAGTCGGACGAGACGGTTTTTCCTTCGTAAATCCAATACAATGGACATTCACGGATGAACCCTGGCGTTCAGATCGACCATACCGACCGCATCGGGGAGATAAAGGTCCTGCTCGAGGCCCACGACGAAGAGGGGCTGCTGCGCCTGCTCGGCACCCTCCACGCCTCGGACATCGGGCGCGCCCTCGCGGGCCGCGCCGGCCTCGCGGGCCGCGCCGGCCTCGCGGGCCGCGCCGGCCTCGCGGGCCTCGACGAGGAACAGGCCGTGGAGGTCTTCAAGCGCCTGTCCCCCGAGCTTGCCTCAGAGGTGCTCCTTGAGATAGACGAACGCCTCAGAAAGTCCCTCATCTCCTCCATCACGTCCGAAGAGCTCATTGAGGTCGTGCAGGAGTTGGAGACCGACGACGCCACGGACATCATCTCGGAACTGCCCGTCGAGGACGCCAAACAGGTGCTCGAGGGCATCGAGGAGAAGGACTCCATCGCCCTGCAAAAGCTCCTCGTCTACCCCGAGGACACGGCGGGCGGAAAGATGCAGGCTGAACTCGTCTCTGTGGCCGAGTCGGCCACGGTCGAGGAGGGCATCGAAGAGGTAAGGCGCAAGGGCCGGGAGATGGAGAACCTCTCAAGCGTCTTTGTCGTGGACGCCGGGGGGCGTCTTACAGGGGTCGTGCAGTTGAATAAACTCATCATCGCGGAACCCAGATCGCGCATGAAGGAGATCGCCGAGGCCGACCCTGTGAAGGTCACCGCGGACCTCGATCAGGAGGAGGTCGCCAAGATATTCCAGAAGTACGACCTCATCGCCCTGCCCGTCGTCGACGCCGACGGCAGGCTCGTGGGGCGCATCACCATCGACGACGTGGTGGACGTCATAGAAGAGGAGATATTCGAGGACTTCTACAAGATGGCGGGCCTCAACCTCGAGGAGCGGGTGCTCGACGCGCCGGCGCGCTCCATCTGGATGAGGCTCCCGTGGCTCCTCATAAACCTCGCCACCGCATTCCTGGCCGCGAGCGTGGTGCGGGTCTTCCAGGGGACGATAGAAAAGCTCGTCATACTCGCGGTCCTCATGCCCATAGTGGCGGGCATGGGCGGAAACGCGGCCACGCAGACGATAACCGTCGTCGTAAGGGGCCTTGCCCTCGGTGAACTCTCCCTCAATAACGCCAGATGGTTCATAATTAAGGAAATGCTCGTCGGCCTCGCCAACGGTCTTATGACCGGCGTGGTGGCGACGGTAGCGGCATACCTGCTCGGCGCCAACATCCTCGTCGGGCTGCTCCTCTTCCTCGGCATGACCGCGAATCTCGTCATCGCCGGGCTCTCCGGCGCGTTCATCCCAATAATCCTCAAGTGGTTCAAGGTGGACCCGGCCATATCGGCCACGGTCTTTGTCACCACGTGCACGGACATAGGCGGGTTTCTGAGCTTCCTCGGGCTCGCCACGCTCTTCATGCGGGCGGGGATATTATGAGGCGAGGCCCGAACAACGCCGAGGCCATAGTGCTGGGCGCCATTGATTACGGCGAATCCGACAGGATACTGACTTTTTATACGGAGGAGTTCGGCAAGCTCAAGGCCATCGCCAAAGGGGCGCGCAGATCGAGGAAAAGGTTCGTGGGTGCCCTCGACGCTCCGGCGCGCGTCAGGGGCGTCTTTTACTCGAACGGGCCGGACGCCCTTTTAAGGGTGGACTCGGCAATGCTCCTTGAGGGGTTTTGCCGGACGAAGACCGGCGTCCTCAGGTACGCGGAGGCGTGCTGCCTCGTTGAACTCGTCTCAGAGACCACGCGCGAGGGCCAGGCAACGCCCGGCATATACGGGCTCCTCCTCGATTTTCTGCGCCTCATGGAGGCGGGCGGGCTGGAGGTGTCCCCGCGCTTCTTCGAGATGAAACTCCTCGGCCTCGCCGGATACCTGCCGCACCTCGAAGGGTGCGTCGTATGCAGGAGGCGGTTTGACGGGACCGAAGGCGCAAGGGTGTATTTTCTATCGGACAAGGGCGGCGCGGTATGCGGCAGGTGCAACGGCGCGGACGCCGGGCCGTCCGTGTCCGCGTCCACGTGCCGCATGTTGGATGCCGCCACGAGGCTCGATACCGGTAAGCTCGCTCGGCTTAGGCCCGCCGCGTCTTTCGAGCGCGAGGCGGGCGAGATCCTCGATGGTTTCATCAGGCATCAGCTCGGTAAGGAGCTGAAAACTAAGAGGTTCCTCGCGGCCATGAGAGACGCGGATACCGGGAGAGACGCCGTTTAAAAAACCGCTTCCTTTTGGAAAAAAAAGATAGTAGATTATAAATATATAAAAAGAGACGCCGCCTGACACCCGAAGGCCAAGGCCCTACGCGAGAGGTTAGATGTATTTCCAAGACGTTATACTAACGCTGCAACGCTTCTGGGCGGAGCGCGGGTGCGCGCTACAGCAGGGCTACGACATCGTAAATGGCGCGGGCAACTTCCACCCGGCCACTTTTCTGAGCGTCCTGGGGCCTGAGCCGTGGAGGGCCGCTTACGTGGAGCCGTCCCGGCGCCCCACCGACGGACGTTACGGGGAAAACCCCAACAGGCTCCAGAGGTACTATCAATTTCAGGTGATACTGAAGCCCTCGCCGGACGACATACAGGACGTATACCTTGAGAGCCTCCGCACCCTAGGCATAGACCCCATGAGCCATGACATCAGGTTCGTGGAGGACGACTGGGAGTCTCCGACGCTCGGGGCATGGGGGCTCGGCTGGGAGGTTTGGCTCGACGGCATGGAGATAACCCAGTTCACCTACTTCCAGCAGGCCGGGGGCATCGACTTAAAACCCGTCTCAGGCGAGATAACCTACGGCCTCGAGCGCATCACCATGTACCTGCAGGGCGTGGACAACGTCTACGACATTAAATGGACGCGCGGGGTAAACTACGGCGACGTCCACCACGGAAACGAGGTCGAACAATCGCGCTATAATTTTGAAGAGGCGTCGGTCGAGATGCTCACCAGGCTCTTCGACATGTATGAGGCCGAGTCCAACCGCCTTTCCGAAAAAGACCTGCCCCTGCCGGCTTATGACTACTGCCTCAAGTGCTCGCATACGTTCAATCTCCTCGACGCCAGGGGCGCAATAAGCGTCGCGGAGCGCACGAGATACATCGCGCGCGTGAGGGCGCTCGCCAGACGGTGCGCCGAGGGATACCTGAAGGGCCGAGAGTCAAAGGGGTTTCCGCTTCTTCGCGCCGCGGATGCTTTAATCAATATGGCTTAGGAGGCTGCTGAAAAACCCTTTTTTTTGCCATTGCGATGGGTAAGACGTTATCGGTTATCAGTGAAGGATAAAGACATATTTTTTAACATTCACAGATAACCGGTAACCTGTTCGCAACGACAGGCTTCGGAGTTTTTCAGCAGCCTGCTTAGGAGGACAAGAGACGAGGCACACCCGGCTTTGCCAGCCGCGCAAGAGACTTTAACGACATCCGCCCTAACCGCCAGCAGTGATGCGCGGCGCTGCCATTCCATGCCGGCGCATTATTCAATCTTTCTACTTAAAGAGGCGGACATCGCGGAGGACATGCACTACTGACGACGGTTTAAGAATCTTGGAGGAGGTTTTTATCATGGACCTGTTTCAACGTTTTTTAAGATCGAACAGTAAGGCCGCGGACCCATTCGACCTCATAGACGAGCCGGAGACCACGTACTCCGGCACGGACATCACGCCAATCACGTTCGGCCTTCCCAAGGAAATAGACTCCATCTGCCCGGAGTGCATGGAGATAATCAAGGCCACCCTATACCCGGAAGGCGGCAAGGTCTGGATAAGGAAGACCTGCAAGGAGCACGGGGACTTCAAGGACATCTTCTACGGCGACGTGGACCTCTACCACAGGTGCGAGTCCCTCTGGTTCGGCGATGGACGCGGCGTCGAAGACCCGCCTATAAAGAAGGCCACCGTATGCCCATCGCAGTGCGGGCTGTGCAACATGCACATGAGCCACTCCGGTCTGCCCATCATGGACCTCACCAACAGGTGCAACATGACCTGTCCCGTCTGTTTCGCCAACGCCAACGCCGCGGGCTACCTATACGAGCCGCCCTTCGAGGACGTGGTCAGGATGCTCGAATCCCTGGCCAACCAGAAGCCCGTGCGCGCGAACCGGGTGCAGTTCTCAGGCGGAGAGCCGACCATAAGGCCGGACTTTCTCGACATAGTAAGAAAGGCCGCTGAGATGGGCTTTGACTACATACAGGTCAACACCAACGGCATAAAGATGGCGGAGCCGGAGTTCGCGCAGGCCGCCAAGGACGCCGGGGTCGAGAACCTCTACCTACAGTTCGACGGGATATCCGACGACATATATAAAAAGACCCGCTCGCGCCCGCTCATCGACGTTAAGCTCGCGGCCATCGAGAACTGCCGCAGGCTCAAGATGGGGGTAGTGCTCGTGGCCACGCTCGTAAAGGGTTTTAACGACCATCAGGTCGGCGACATCGTCAAGTTCGCGGTGGCGAACAACGACGTGATAAGCGGCATAGCCTTCCAGCCCGTATCGTTCGTGGGCAGGTTCAACCAGGCGTACAGGCTTGAGCGCAGATACACGCTCGCCGACCTCGCGCGCGACATAGAGAAGCAGACCGGGTACCTGAAGGTCATGCGCGACTGGTTCCCCATCAGCTGCACCTCGGCCATATCCAAGCTCGCCACGGCGCTCTCCGGCAAGCAGGCGTATACGCTCACGCTCCACCCGCATTGCTCTCAGGGGGCCTACTTCTACATAGGGCAGGACGGCAGCGTAAAGCCGGTTAGCGAATTCATCGACATGGAGCCTTTCCTCGCCGAGCTTGTAAGGCTCTCGAGGGAGGTGACGCCGTCGGGCTTCGGGCTCCTCTCCAAGGTCAAGACACTCTACAGGCTCAAGAGGCACTTCAGGGCGGAGCTCGCGCCCAAGGGTCTGACCTTCGAGAAGTTCCTCGAGAGCCTCGAGGGCTATCAGGAGAAGAGCCTCAGGAAGGTCTACGTGGGCAAGGAGGGCGAGGGCCGGTACTACAGCCATTTCTTCATCGCGGGGATGCACTTCATGGACGCCTACAACTTCAGCGTGGAACGCGTGAAGCGCTGCGTCATACACTACCCGGACCCGAAGGGTCACCTCTACCCGTTCTGCGCGTATAACGGCGCGCCCGTCTACAGGAGCCGCGTGGAGTCGCGCTACAGGCTCTCCGCCGAGGCCCTCAAGGAGAAGATTATAAAAGAGGGCAGGCCGAAGGAACTGGAGATGGTGGCGAAGAAGATGGGGATATAACGGGCCATGAAACTATGGACAATCCGGGAGAACATGGGTAGTATATATCCGAAGGCCATTCCAATCAGCGAGGTAACCCATGTTCTCATCGGCAGTTTCCAAGGCATCCAGGTTTATCCGTCCGGTCGTCGTATCGCAGCGGCATTATGACGGGTCGGTCGACACCGGCGGCGGCGCGCTCGTCATAGTGAACCGCGACGGCTGGTTCCTGAGCGCGGCGCACCTCTTCGAGGTGGTGCCGGCGTTCGAGAGACACAAGGCCGAGATCGCGGCCAGCCGGAACAACGGCAACACCACGGACCCCAGGTGGATAACGAACTACTCCATCTGGACGGGCATCGACAACCAGCAGGTGAAAGAGGTCAGGGTGATACCGGATAACGACCTCCTCCTCGGCAGGCTATACCCCTTCGACCCCTCCGGCATCGAGTATCCGGTCTTCAAAGACCCGGCCTCCGGCCTGGGGATAGGCACGTCGCTGTGCAAGCTCGGTTATCCGTTTCAGGAGCTGGCCTCGTCCTTCGACGCGGCGTCCAATCAATTCAAGCTCAACCTCATAAACCTCGTCCTGTTCCCGATGGACGGCATATTCACGCGGGACGTGGCCATCACGGTCGCGGGCAATAACAACAGGCCCGCGACAACCCGGTTCATCGAGACCTCGACCCCGGGACTGCGCGGACAATCCGGCGGCCCGATATTCGGCGTGGACGGCTTGGTTTGGGGCATACAGAGCCGCACGCACAACCTGTATCTGGGGTATAATCCAAGGGTCAGGCGCGAGGGCAAAGAGGTCGAGGAGAATCAGTTCCTCAACGTCGGCCTCGGCGCGCACCCGGAGGTGCTGGTAAGGTTCATGAAGGAGAACGGGGTGGCGTTCGAGGAGAAGGGATAGGAGGGGAATGCAGGGTGGGCTGCGCCCGCCGAATTGTGGCGGTAGGGATAAAAACGATGGGCGCAGCCCGCCCTGCTGGACGAAGAGAGGATTAATGCCGACTATATCGATGTTCTTTGGCATCATTATCCGCATGTATTGTTCGCCAGCCGAGCTTAATCCGCCTCATATCCACGCATACTATCAGGATTATAAGGCGGTCATAGACATCCGCACCTGTGAGGTGTCGGATGGAACGCTTCCGCAGAAACAAACGAAACTTACTCTGGCATGGGCCGAGATACACAAAGAAGAGTTGTTGGCGGATTGGGAACTGGCCTCTAAAGGCGAATTGCCTTTTGCCATCGAACCG
The DNA here is from genome assembly GCA_016219025.1 of Deltaproteobacteria bacterium. GTDB lineage: Bacteria > Desulfobacterota > GWC2-55-46 > GWC2-55-46 > GWC2-55-46 > JACRNO01. The sequence continues at coordinate 11,031 of JACRCM010000126.1, forward strand.
CTTAAATAAACGGAGCCACGCATGTATGCCGCGGTAAAAGACGTCAAGCCCCTGGACGGCCACAGACTGCTTATCCGCTTTGCAAACGGCGAGGAGCGGATATTCGACGTTACGCCGTATCTGAGCCTCGGCAGGTTCGCCGAATTGAGAGACCCGTCCGTCTTCAGTTCAGTAGCGGTAAAATTCGACGGCATAGAATGGGCGAACCACCTCGACCTCGACCCGGAGCTTTTGTACGAGAAGGGCATGGCAAGGGAGGCCATTTAATCCTGGCAGGCCGCGCACGCCAGGATATCAGCGATTCAATCATTGGCGTGCCGTCATCTTCCCGGAGGGAGAAAACCTTGCCCAGGCAAAACATCGTTCAGGCCATAAACTCCGCGCTTGCAGGAGAGCTGGAGCGCGACCATGACGTCGTGATACTCGGGGAGGACGTGGGCCGCGACGGCGGGGTATTCCGGGTCACGGAAGGACTCCTTGACAGGTTCGGCCCGGAGCGCGTCATCGACACGCCTCTGGCCGAGCTCGGCATCGCCGGGGCCGCGGTGGGCATGGCGGCTTACGGCCTCCGCCCGGTCGCGGAGATACAGTTCATGGGGTTCATCTATGCGGCGTTGGAGCAGGTATTCTCACACGCGGCGCGGTTGCGGTCGCGCACGCGCGGGGCCTTCACCTGCCCGCTCGTCATACGCACGCCTTACGGCATCGGCATAAAGGCGCCTGAGTTGCACTCGGAGTCGAGCGAGGCGCTCTTCTGCCACATGCCCGGGCTCAAGGTCGTGGTGCCATCGTCTCCGTACAACGCCAAGGGCCTCCTTGCCTCGGCCATCCGCGACGACGACCCTGTCCTGTTCCTCGAACCATCGAGGCTCTACCGAGCGATAAAGGCCGAGGTGCCGGACGAGCCGTATACCCTCCCCCTCGGACGCGCCGAGGTCTATCAGGAGGGCAAGGACTTTACGGTCGTTGCCTGGGGCGCGATGCTCCATAAGGCCGCCGAGGCGGCGGAAGGGTTCGACGCGGAGATAATAGACCTGCAAACGCTCAAGCCTTATGACGAAGAGGCGATACTTGAGTCGGTCAAAAAGACCGGCAGGCTCGTCATCGTGCACGAGGCCACGCGCATCGGCGGGTTCGGCGCGGAAATAGCGGCGTTCGCCGCGGAAGAGGCGTTCGGGTATCTCAAGGCCCCGGTCATGCGCGTCGGAGGGCCTGAGGCCGTCACGCCCATGGCGCGGCTCGAGGACGAGTTCAAGCCGTCGAGCGAGCGCATAAAAAAGGCTTATGAAACCGTGATGGAGTTTTGAGCGGAGAGGCGCGCAACACCCGGCAAGTGCGCGATGGGACAGAAAAAGGCTTACGAAACCGTAATGGTGTTTTGAGATGCTCTATGAATTCAAGCTTCCCGACCTCGGCGAGGGCATAACCGAGGGCGAGGTCGTAAAGTGGCTCGTGGCCGGCGGCGACGATGTCGCAGAGCATCAACCCGTCCTTGAGGTCGAGACCGACAAGGCCATCGTCGAGGTGCCGACCCCGCGAAAGGGCAGGGTCGTAAAGATTAACAAGGCCGCCGGAGAGACGGTCGCGGTCGGAGAGACTCTCATCACGCTTGAGGTCGAGGGCGCGCCTGTTCAGACGGCCTCTGCCCCGGCCCCGTCTTCCGGCTCGGTCGTGGGCACCCTGCCGCCGGAAGAGGCGGTCTACGCCGCGCCAAAGGCGCGCTCACTCGCAAAACAACTCAAGATCGACCTCAAAGCCGTCAAGGGCACGGGCCCGGGTGGCATAATAACCGAGCGCGACGTAAAGGCGCACGCCGGGACCGCGCCCGCACAGGCCGCGCCAGCAACGCCGTCTGTGATAAAACCGGAGAGCAGGTTCGGCCCGGTCGAGAGGATACCGATAAAGGGCGTAAGAAAGGCCATCGCCAAAAATCTCCTCGCAACGCTCCGCAACGCCGCCTCTGTCACAGGCATGGACGAGGCCGACGTGACGGAGCTATGGGCGCTCCGCGAGCGCGAGCGGAAGGTCGCAAAGGAGCGCGGCATCCACCTCACCTTCCTGCCGTTCTTCATGAAGGCCGTCCAGCACGCGCTCGTATTCCACCCGGTGCTCAACGGCTCGATAGACGGGGAAAACGGCGAGATAGTCGTAAAAAAATACTACAACATCGGGGTGGCCGTGAACACGCCCGACGGCCTCATGGTCTCGGTGGTGAGGAACGTCGATAAGAAGACGATACTCGAGCTTGCGACCGAGTTGCAGGAGTTGAGCGCGAAGGCGCGGGATAGAAAAATCGCGCTTGAGGAACTGAAAGGCTCGACCTTCACGATAAGCAACTACGGCACGTACGGCGGCACGTTCGCAACGCCGATAATCAACTATCCCGACATAGCCATCCTCGGCACCGGCAAGATAGCCGAACGCCCCTGGGTGCACGAGGGCAGGATAGCCGTCCGCAAAATTCTCCACCTCTCCCTGACCTTCGACCACCGCGCCTTAGACGGCTCCGAGGCCGCCCAGTTCCTCACCAGGGTAGTCCAATACCTCGAAGACCCCGCAAGGATTTTCATAGAGAGCGCGTAAGGGGAGCGGTGGGTGGTGCTGGAATTAAGTATGGTGTCCCCGGCGTTATCAAGGAGACGGTATTCAAGAATATCATAACGTCTCCGGGCGTTGACGGGCAATCCAGATGGAAAGATGTCAATGGTGAACACGCGCCGGAAAGCGGTAAGAGGTATCCAGGGTTGAGGGAGAGCGAAAAC
>JACRCM010000017.1 GCA_016219025.1 Deltaproteobacteria bacterium
CGCCTTGACCTTCTCGGTCTTATGCGCTGCCCCGGCCTGCGAATTCGGAGGCCCCGTGGTCCCGCCGGAATCCCCCGGATGCGTATGCGCGTTGTAAAGCGTAAGGAACTCCTCGATGACCACGAGCTTGCCGCCCGTTGCCGCGCCGAGGTTTACGGCCGGGGCGATTACGTTCACTTCGTTAGCGGCCTCGACAACGACCTTGCCGCCGCTCTTGATATGAATCTCCTTGCCGCGTTTGAAGTGAATCTTGTCGCCCTCGTCGGAATACATCGCGGCCTCGCCGGACTCCAGGGCCACGCGATACCGCCTGTCTTCGGTCGCTATCACCACGGCGTTGTCGACGCCGCCGATAAGGAGCATGACGCCCTCGGCCCCGGGAAGCGGACGCGAGGCGAATCCGTACTGTTGGAAGAGTTCCTTGTTGGTAAACTCCCCGGCAAGTCCGGTTGCGTCTACGAGTTGAATCTTGCCGGAACGGACGGCCTTGAGCAAAACCCTGATCGTTTGATAGAGTCGTCTCACGCGACGGTATACCCTTCTTGCAGCCTGCCGATGGTCAAGCGCGTCCTTGGGCCGTCGTTGCGGTCGAGGGTGAACTTGCGGCCGAGGATGAGGTATGTCCCGTCAAGACCCAGCGCCTCGTCCTTGATATAGCAGACCGAGTTCGCGCGGTAATTCTTTCCTCCCTGACTGTGTCCGGCGGCGACAAGCTCGATTCTCCAGCCCTCGGCCTCGCGCTTTTTCAGCTCCCACTGCGCCTGCCGGAGCGCGGCCGCCTCTCCGGAGCACTGCACCTGGAGCACGAGGGGTTTTTTAAACGGGAACTTTTCGTCCCGCGCCGTTTTTGTAACCGTCTGCTCTCCGGCGCCCAGCGAGTCCGTGCCCTGCACCTGCGCCACGACCGTCAACCGCGAATACCTCGTTGAGATGTCGTCCGTCAGCGTTGCGGATATGACGTTATTCTTTCCGCGCTCCCGGCCCTTGTGCGTGTAGAACGAAAACTCCGGCGGCTCGTTCTTGCCTTTAAGCTCTCCGAAGACGAGAACGCCGTCAGGTTCCATCCACATCAGGAGGCCGTGGCGCTGGCTATGGTCGGAGAGCGCCTCGAAGACCGATATGCCCGGCTCGTAATCGCAGACGGACGACGACGTATCGCCGAATCCGCCCTTCGTCTCGTCTTTCTTGACCTTCTTCGCCTTTACCCCGGAGTCCTTTTTTTCGACGCCGTAACGGACGTCGGACTTGTCGAGATACGGGACGTTCTTCAGGAGCCTCTGCGCGAGGTCTTTGAGCGTGACCTCGGTGACGGTCTTCCATTTCTCGACCGATGAATCCACCAGAAGCCCCATCAGGTCCCGCCCCTCGACGCGCAGCTCTTGAGAGCCTTTTGAATACTGCATCGAGACCTTGTCTATCAGCCCTGACATCTCAAGCCGCCCGTTCACCACGAGGCGGAACCTCTCCCCGGCCTTAAGGCCGCTGTCCGCGTCCGCGCTCGAGATGCGGCACGAGAAGGCGTCCGCCGGGATCAGGACGTTGGAATCGACCTCATAAGAGAGGAAGGTCGAATAAGACCTGTTGCCTATGACAAGGGCGACGCTGTCACGCATAAACCTTCAACGCCTCCCCTGTCTTTAAGAAATTCGGGTTGCGGATTTTGTTGATGCGCAAAAGCCTGTCGGCCTTATTGATGTCGCCGTAGAGATTGAACGCCAACAGGTGGAGCGGCATATCGGACGGGACCTCATAGTCGACAATCTTCTCGCGTTTGAGCCGCACGTTGTCGGCGGTCTCCTGTATGATGAGCGCCTGCCTTTTGAGCGAGGCCTCCAGCTCGTAAGAATCCCCGAAGGCTTCCCGCGCCGCGGATATCGCCGCGTTGACGGCCTCGCGGGCAATTGCCGCCGCAGCGTCTATCTCGTTGATCGTCATCAGTTGGGACCGCGAGGCTTCGGAATCCATGCCGTAAGCCGTGAGGCTGACGCCGTTGCCGGTCTCGGCCGCCTCGTCGATGGAAAGCTCGATGGCGCAAGCGCCGCAAAGCGCCGACGCCTTTGACGCGCTCCACGCGGCCTTCATCGCCTTGTTTCCGCCGAAGTCGCCGAGAGCGGTTTCGATCTTGAGCAGCCCGAAGTTCAGGGAGTCCGTAAATTTGCCGGGCGCGTCCAAAAGAGACGTATACGCGCCCGCGACGCTCTCGATCGCGCCGGCGAAACTTCCGAGTATCGACCCCGGCAGGCCGGTCGCGTAGTTCACGACCGACGTGATGAGCTTGAAGGGCGCGGCCGCCTGATTGATATACCCTTTGACCGCGCCCACGGCGGAATCAATCGCCCTCATGCCCTCTCTGACTTTTGACGCATAGCCGGCGAGCGTTGCCATGAAGCCGTCCGCGCCGATGCCCGCTGCCGGGATGTCCGCCGGGATGCCGGCGTCTTCAAGGGCGCCGTCGAGGGCCGCGCCGGTCTCGTCGAGCGTGTTGAATCTCTCGACCGCAATCTCGGCAGCCATTGCCTCCGCGCTCATCGCAAAAACCGATATCGCAAGTTCCAGATGCTCGACGAAGGTTATATCAATCTCTGCGAAGTAAGCCCGCTCGTCGTGTCTTATC
>JACRCM010000127.1 GCA_016219025.1 Deltaproteobacteria bacterium
CGAACCCTCGGCGCGTTTTACCGCGCATACGATTTCCAGTCGTACCCCTTCGGCCTCTCGGGCATCTCTCCTTGCTGAAAAACTCCTTTAAGCTTGCCCCGCGGCAAAGCAACGGCCGAGAGGGATGAGAGGCTGCGCCTCTCCGGTAAGGTGAAAGACCTCTCTTTGAAGGCTTGTCTTATCGCTCCCCGCGGTCGCGAGCCGACAAGCCAACCGGACGAACCCTCGGCGCGTTTTACCGCGCATACGATTTCCAGTCGTACCCCTTCGGCCTCTCGGGCATCTCTCCTTGCTGAAAAACTCCTTTAAACTTGCCCCGCGGCAAAGCAACGGCCGAGAGGGAGCGCAGACGCGGCCTCCCGGCGGTCAACACTAAATCACATATCGCATCCATTGTCAAAAACCTTAAACGCCGCCGTCAATCCGCTGGTCCGGCTAACGCAAAAGCCCCCGCCCGGAGGCGGGGGAGTACCGCTTAATCTCTTCGGGTTACTTCTTGTCACCCGCCCAAGGCCCTACGAGCGAGACCTGAAAGCGCGAGTCGGTATAGGAGTTGAAGTCAGGCAGCGCCTTGAATACCCAGCCCCTTGCCACGGACTTGCCGCCTTCGGTGAGCTCGACGAGCACCGCCGGGTTCTTAGGCTCGTTGGACCTCGACTCGATGTGATTTTCGACTATCACGTAATCCGGCACGAACGCCTCTACCCTTAGCTTGAAGCCCGGTCTTTTAAGGGGCGTGGTGGAGCCGACCTTGAGGGTCAGCGTGTCTTTGGTCTTGCCCGCGGCGTCCACGATGTCGAGCTTGACCTCGTTCCACTTCGCCGCGACTTCCTTGGAGAGCCTGACCTCTTTCTGCGTCTTTATGGACGAATGGGCGGCCTTGGTCATGCCCACCGCCGCGCCCGCGTCAGCGGCCGGATGTCCGGCCGGCATGGCGGCCTGCGGCGCGGCCTGTTGCGCCGCAGGCGCGGGGGCCGCGGTCTGAGGGGCCGGCTCGCCCGCCGTCTTTTGCTGTTCCTTCTTTTCTCCGCCGCAGCCGGTAAAGGCAATAAGGCCGGCGCTCAAAACTATCAGAAGATTGCGTTTTGCGGTATTGTTCATATTGAAAAGCTACCTCCGTTAGATGATCGCTCGCCGCGGCCCGGCTAAAGGTCGGGACAAAAACGGCAGTATGAAATAGTAACACAAGCCCGCGCGTTTTCAAATGCTTTTTTATTTCAGGCGGTTGTCTTAAAAGACTTTAAAAAAAAGGGATTTTGTGTGAGAATATGGGAGTATGAGGGCAACGTCGGCGGGTATGGCATGTTCAAAAGCATAAAGGCCGGGCTTGCGTCACTCAAGGCCGGGCTTGCAAGGACGCATAACGCGATAATGGGGAACGTCGAGGCGGCATTTATGGGCGCCTCGCGCGAGGAGATATTGGAGCGCCTTGAAGAGGCGCTCATCCTCGCGGACGTCGGGGTCGCCACGGCCTCCGAGGTCGCCGACCGCATGAGGGAGACCTTTGCTGGGCGCGACCCGGATAGGCTCAAGGAGATTCTGCGGGAGTCGATATACGGCATCCTCAAGGAGGTCGAGCGTCCGCTCGCGCCGGCCGGGCGTCCGTTCGTCATTATGGTCCTCGGCGTCAACGGCGTCGGCAAAACCACCACCATAGGCAAGCTCGCGGCCCGTTATTCGTCCGAGGGCAAGACCGTCATGCTGGCCGCGGGCGATACGTTCCGCGCCGCCGCCATTGAACAACTCGAACTCTGGGGGGAGCGCGCAGGCTGCCCGGTCATACGGCAGGCCCAGGGCGGGGACCCGGGGGCCGTCGCCTATGACGCGGTCAAGGCCGCCGTGGCGCGCAGCGCCGACGTCCTCATCCTCGACACCGCCGGGAGGCTCCACACCAAGGTAAACCTCATGGAGGAGCTGAAAAAGGTCCAGCGCATCGTCTCAAGGGGGCTCCCTGGTGCGCCGCACGAGCGCCTGCTCGTGCTCGACGCCTCCACCGGACAGAACGCCCTCAATCAGGCGCGGATATTCAGCGAGGCCGTGGAAGTATCCGGCATCGCGCTCACGAAACTCGACGGCACGGCAAAGGGCGGCATCATCGTCGCCATAGCAAGGGAACTCAAGATACCGATACGCCTCGTGGGCGTGGGCGAAGGCGCGGCGGACTTAAAAGACTTCAACGCAAGAGACTTCGTGGACGCGCTGATATGATATTGCTTACTCCCCCTTAAAAAAGGGGCTTTATCCCTTTTTTAAGGGGGGCAGGAGGGTAGTCTTTGGACGATAAACTCAAGGCATTCTACGAACTCTACGACAGGCGAAAGAGCGTCCGCGAGTTCGACCCAAGTCCCGTGGGCCTCGACAAGCTCGCCCGGCTGCTTACCGCGCTCCAGCGCGCGCAGTCCGCGGCCAACCGGCAGCCGTGGCACTTCATAGTCGTCGAGAACAAGGACAGGGACGCCTTGAACGGCTGTTTGACAAAGGACGGGTTCAAGACCGCGCCCATCATCATCGCCGCGTGCGCCGACCCGGCGCTCGCGTGGGTCAGGAAGGCAGACGGCGTGAACTACGCATGGGTGGACGCGGCCATAGCCGTAACCGAGATGATCGGCGCGGCCACGGCCGAGGGGCTCGGCGCATGCTGGATCGCGGCCATCGACCCTGAGCGCGTGAAACAGGCGCTCGGCATCCCCGGCCGCATAGACGTCGTGGGGCTCGTCGCCGTAGGATATCCCAAGGCCGAGCTTGCGAGAGAAGAAAAGAACAGGAAACCGTTGACCGAGATCATCCACCACGGCAGGTGGTAGGCGCGAATGGCGCGGACGGCAAGACCGGCGGCTGGAATCATACCATTATGACAAGCGGCAAGACAGGCGATAAGTCCGGCGCACCCGATTACGTAGCGTTTCGCGGCGACCGGAGGCGAAACCTGCGCGGGCAGATAATAGTCCTCAAGGTCAAGGGCGAGGACGCCCGGGGCGCGTTCTTCGGCTACGCGAAGACCATAGGCGCAGGCGGGATGTTCATAACCTCCGTAAACCCGCGCAACGTCGGCGAGGAGTTCACCCTTTCGTTCACCGTAACCGAGGCGGATATAACGGTGCGCTGCCGCGCCGTGGTCGTCTGGTGCCAGGAGTTCGACCCGATGCGCAAGCAGGAACCAGGCATGGGGATAAGATTCCTCGACATCGCCGAGGAGACCAGGGCGGCCATCACGGAGTGGGCGGGCCGCCTGGACAGGAAATAACCGCGCAACGCCGCTGACGGGCGGCCTGCCCTACGCAAAGCGGTTGATAGAGCTGCTTTGTAAGCCGGTTATCGGTTTAAGGATAATTCTTCCTTCACACCCGCCGATAACCGATAACTGATAACCGATCCGCAGGATGGGCTGAGGCGCGAACCCATCAATAACCTGCACGTAACAGCCGATGGGCTTCGCCGTGCTCAGCCCATCTACCGGCGCCTCGCGCCGATCGGCGGGCCGATTATCCCCATCCCCTCCATCATCCCCATCAATTGGTTCGTCCTTATCGTGACGCCGTCGTGGTTCAGGTGATAGTTTGTATCGTAGAAGAGGCCCGCGTCATAGAAGAAGTCCCGCGGCGCGCCGATGACGCCTATGCCGTTCTCTCTGAAGTAGCCGTCCAACTCCGCGAAGTAGCGCCGGTATTCATCGTTCCCGTATTCCTTGAACCAGACGGCGTTGGCGTAGGTCACGTAGAACCTGACGTTGTTATCCCGGGCCCACGCCGCGAACTCCTTTATCGCCCTGAGTCCCTTGGTCTCTTTGAAGCCGCCCACGGGCGAAGGCCGCGCGGTCTTCATCACCTTGGCCATCTTCGCGTTGCCGTAGTTATAGGTCTCGTCACCGTTCCCGTTCAGGGTCTCCGTCGTATACGCCATGCCGACGGGGCGCTCGTTAGGGTCATGCGCGTAGATTATCTGTCTCTTTACGGCGTTCAACACGTCCGCCGGCGTGGTCTTGTAGACGTCGTCGAGTATGGTAAGGACGGGCTGACCGTTGAAAAACCCCCTGTCGTAGGTGCGGAGATAAAAGGACCTGCTCTGGTTATACCTGCCCTCATACCTGAAAAGGTCGTACTCGGCGGGAAGGATTACGGCGTCCCCAGGCCTGGCCATCCCGCGCGCCAGGTGGAGCATATAGTCCGCCTCAAGCGCCGCATGGATGGCGGCGTTCACCACGGGAACCCCGTAGGCGTCCTGAATGTCCCTTGCCCTGACGCCGAAGAGCGTGGCGCTGCCGCCGGCGAAGATGATCTTCGGGCCGCTCATCGACGCGGCTATGGCCTCTTTTTTCACGATGGCGTTATGTAGCCAGAGCCCCTCGCCCTGATAACCGAGCGGCGCCCTGAAGAAGAGATAGATGGACGCGCCGTAGGCCGCGAACAAGGCGGCGGTTATGACGGGGATCGCTATGAGGAATCCGGCGTATGTTCTCACGTTATTCCCTAAAAATTGAAGTATATGAACTCGCTCGGCTTGTCAGCGAAGAACATGTAGAGCAGGCTCGTGAATATCAGGAAGGCGGCGAAGGCCGCCCTCCTCGCGGACGGTTGAAGCGGCCCGGCCATCTCGTTTGAATTCCCCGCGAGGAAGACGGCGGCGAAGGCCGCGGCCAGCATCAGAAACGGGTTCGTGAGCATGTGCGCGAGGTAATAGACGGACGCCCACGCCGCTCCGTACTCCCTCAGCAGGGCCGAGTAGAGGCCGACAAAATCCGCGGCCTTGAGGTCGAACCCTCCCATGCCGGACATCCCCTTCAATATCCGCATCGCCGAGTCATAGGAGCCTGCCCTGAAAAATATCCACGCGGCGCTGACGAAGTTGAACGTCAGGAACCACGCGATCAGGCGCGGAAGCCTTATGTGAAGCCTCTCCCAGAGCCTCTCCACGCAGATGGCCGCGCCGTGCAGGGCGCCCCACGCGATAAAGAGCCAACCCGCGCCGTGCCATATCCCCCCGATGACGAAGACTATCATGAGGTTCACAAGCACGCGGCCCTCGCCCGCGCGGTTGCCGCCGAGCGGTATATAGACGTATTCCCTTAAAAAACGCGAAAGCGTTATGTGCCACCGCCTCCAGAAGTCTTGGACCGAGGCCGCCTTGTAAGGGCTGTTGAAGTTCGGAGGCAGGACGAGGTTGAACATGAACGACGCGCCCAGGGCCATGTCGGTGTAGCCCGAAAAATCAAAGTAGAGCTGGGCCGTGTAGGAGAGCGACGCGAGCCATGCCTCGGAGAACGGCAGGGCCGCCGCCGCGTTGAAGCCCTTGTCGGCGAATGCCGCGAATGCGTCGGCTACGACGGCCTTCTTGAAGAGCCCGATAGCGAATAGATACACCCCGACCGAGAGGTTCCTCCAGTCCACCCCCCTGTCTCCGATCTTGTCGAACTGCGGCATCATCTCCCTGTGGTGTATGATGGGGCCGGCAAGGAGGTGCGGAAAATAGGTGACGAAGAGGAGGTAGTTGAGGGCCGAGACGCGCTTGATCCCGCCCTTCCATGCGTCCACGAGCCAGGCGATCTGCGTGAACGTGAAGAAACTTATGCCGAGCGGCAATATGACGCGCACAAGCGCGGCGCGCGCGCCGAAGAGTTGATTGACGTTGGCGAGGAAGAAGTCCGCATACTTGAAATAGCCGAGCAGGGCCGCGTTGGCGCATATCCCGATGATGAGGACGGCCTTGCGCCGTCCGCCCGCCGTCCTCAGCAGGAGCCGGGCCGCGGCAAAGTTGAAGGCGACGCTTCCGAGGAGGAGCGGCAGATACTTCACGTTCCACCAGCCGTAGAAAAAGAGCGAGGCGAGCGCCAGCCATGCCTTTGGCGCGGCCCGCTGTCCAAGCCGGATGAGAACGAAATAGACGGCGAGCACGGCCGGCAGAAATAACAATATGAAGAGGTAAGAGTTAAATAGCATCGGTAATCGGTCATTGCCGCCGGGAGCAGGTTTGCAGCCACTGCTGTCCAAGATAATCTAAAATGCCCATTTTGGGCGGGCTAACCCCTTGATTCCATTGACAACCAATCGTCACCAAAAAATGAGGTTGTCATTATGCCAAAAATGCTGTCCAAAACAGTAAGGACGCAAACAACTACTCGCCAATGCGTTAGATTGGCTAAAAATGACGTAAAACAAGGCCTCTGGCAAATAACCTAAGCAAACCAAACTCTGTTGTGTGCAAAATGCCGTCCAAATCAAATTTGCTGAAAAGCTATCTTGGACAGGTGTGGTTTGCAAACCTGCTCCCGCCGGAGGCTCGATAGATACATTGTGAGCACGTCGAGATATTCGAGTCTACGGTGCATATCGTCCGTCTTCGCCTTGCCGTTCCAGCGCCATGCAGTCCGACCGGGGCGGCGCCTCTACCCCTTCACGCCCCAGATCGTACCCTTCGGGGTGTCTTCAAGCGCCACGCCCTTCTCAAGCAGTCCCACCCTTATCTCATCCGCCCGCTTCCAGTCTTTTGTCCGGCGCGCCTCGTTGCGTTCAGCTATCAAACGCTCCACCTCTTTGGCGTCCACTGAGGAGAGCGCCTTAACCTCCGCGAAATACTCGGACGGCGTCCGGCCGAATATACCGAGGAATTTGGCGGTCTCCTTGAAAAGGGCGATGGAGTTGGATAGCTCGACCGCGCTTGGAACCTTGCCCGCGGACGCCGCCTCGTCCATCATGCGGTTTGCCCTGGTAACCTCGCTGAAGACCGTGCCGATGACCCCGGCGGCGTTGAAGTCGTCGTCCATGGCCTCGATGACGGGCATGAACCTCTCTTCGTTGCACGAGGCGCAGACCTCTATGTCGCGCACCCCGGGGGCTTCGTCCTCTATCCTCTGGATGGTCTTGTAGAAACGTCCGAGGCTGGTCTCGGCCTCCTTGAGCGACTCCCTCGAATAGTCTATGGGGTTTCTGTAGTGGCTTCCGAGGAGGAAGAGCCTCACGGCCTCGCCCGTGTGGTCCCGGAGCACGTCCCTGATGTTGAGGATGTTGCCGATGGACTTGCTCATCTTCTCGCGCTCGATGTTGACGAAGCCGTTGTGGAGCCAGTATCTGACGTAGGGCGTCCGGCCCGTGGCCGACTCGCTCTGCGCGATCTCGTTTTCGTGGTGCGGGAATATCAGGTCCTTGCCGCCGCCGTGTATGTCTATCGACTCGCCGAGGTGTTCCATGCACATGGCCGAGCACTCGATGTGCCAGCCCGGTCTGCCTTTGCCCCAGGGGCTCTCCCACGACGGCTCCCCGGGCTTGCCCGCCTTCCAGAGGGCGAAGTCAAGCGGGTCGGCCTTGGCCTCGTTCACCTCGATGCGCGCCCCGGACTCCAGTTCGTCTATCTTCTTGCCGGATAGCTTGCCGTAGTCGGCCTTGCGCCTGACGGAATAGAATACGTCCCCGCCGGACGGGTATGCCGCGCCTTTGGCTATAAGCGCCTTTGTCACCTCGATTATCTTCACTATCGTCTCCGTGGCCTTCGGCCTTATCTCCGGCACGGCCACGCCGAGGCCCGCCATGTCTTCGTCGAACGCCTTTATGTAGCGTTCGGCCAACTCCTCGGAGGTTACGCCTTCCTTATCGGCGGCGGCGATTATCTTGTCGTCCACGTCGGTGTAGTTCCGCGCATACTTCACCTGATAGCCGCGATACCTGAGGTACCGGCTTATCACGTCGAACGCCACCGCGCTCCTCGCGTGCCCGATGTGGCTCAGCGCGTATACCGTCGGCCCGCACACGTACATGAGCACGCGGCCGTCGCTTATCGGGACGAACTCCTCTTTTTTTCTCGTAAGGGAATTGTAGATTTTGATGGGCATGTTCCGTTGCCTCTGGTTAGGGAGCCTCTGGTTTATCCTCCGGCCCGTCAGAAACGAGCGCGGCAATCCGGTTATCGGTTATCAGTTATCGGTGAATGGTAGAAACACGTTTTTATCCTTAACTGATAACGGATAACCTGTTACGCGAACCTTCCGAGCCTCTCTATCAACTTCTCTTTGCCGAGCAGGACGAAGACCTCGGCGAGTTCTATCCCCTCGGTCCGTCCGGTGAGGGCGCACCGCACAGGGAGGTAGAGGCCCTTGCCCTTCTCTCCGGTGGCCTCCCGAACCTTCTTCATTATCACGCCGCACGAGGAGCCGTCGATGGCTGCCGCTGCCTCGACCTCAGTCATGGCGGCCCTTATCACGGCCTTTGCCGACGGGTTGTCCATGACGGCCGTTGCCTCTTCCGTAAATGCCGGTTCCCCGGCAAACGGCTCAAGGAGCGTCCTGAGTTCATTGAGCGTGCCCGCGTTGCGTCTTGCCGCCTCGACCGCCTCTTTGGGGACGCCGCTTATGCCGGCGAGCCGCGAAAGCGACGGCGCGTCCAACCCGGACATCGCCGCTTTATTATACGCCCGCAGCCGTTCCATATCAAATACCGAGGGGCTTTTGGAGAGGCCCTTGAGGTCGAAGACGCCGGACAACTCATCGAGCGTCAAGAGCCCTTCAGTCCCCGGGGTCCAACCGAGGCGGCTCATGGCGTTTACGACCGCCTCCGGCAGGAATCCATCCGCCCGGAGCGCGCGTAGCGAGACCGCCTCAAGCCGCTTGCTGAGAGGCTGCCTGTCCGCGCCGAGCACCAAAGGCACGTGGCAGAAGACCGGCATCCCGAACCCGAGCGCCTGATAGAGAAGCGCCTGACGCGGGGTGTTGGAGAGGTGGTCGTCTCCCCTTATGACGTGCGTTATGTCCATGAGCGCGTCGTCTATGACCGCGGCGAAGTTATACGACGCCACGCCGTCGGAACCCATAATCACGAAGTCGCCGAACGCCTTGGTGTCGAAGCTCATGCGTCCGTGCGCCGCGTCCGTGAACGCCACCTTGCGCTCAGGCACGCGGAACCTTACCGCCGGGGCGGTTCCATGAACCCCGGCAACATTGTCCTGGGCGCACCTGCCGTCGTAACGCGGAGGCGCGCCCGCCTTCAACTGCGCGGCGCGGAGTTCAAGAAGCCGCTCCTTCGAGCACCAGCAGAGGTAGGCGTCGTCGTGTCTCAGGAGCCATTCGGCGTAGCCGCCGTATATCCTCGTCCGCTCGGACTGCCTGTACGGGGCCGAGCCGCCGCCGATGTCCGGCCCTTCGTCCCAGCGCAACCCAAGCCACCGGAGGTCTTCCATGAGGCCGGCCTCGAAGGACGCCTTTGACCTCGCCGGGTCCGTGTCCTCGACCCTGAGGACGAACCTGCCGCCCGTGCGCCGCGCCCAGAGCCAGTTGAAGAGCGCGGTCCTGGCGTTGCCTATGTGCAGGAGGCCGGTCGGACTCGGGGCAAAGCGCGTGCGCGCCGGGGCGGCTGACCCCGCCGTTTTCATGCCTTCGCCGTTCAATAATCTGCCTTCCATTCCGTTCCCATCCCTCTACTTCTTCACATCGATAAGCGCCACGGCGTGCGCGGCAATGCCCGCGCCTGCGCCGGTAAAACCGAGCCCCTCTTCGGTCTTTGCCTTCACGTTCACGGACGCCGGGGGGCAGCCTAGGGTCTTTGCGATATTCTCCGCCATCGCCGGTATGTGCGGCCCGAGGCGCGGGGCCTCGCAAACTACCGTGGAGTCGATATTCACGACCGCGTAACCGGAGCCCTCGATCAACTCCCGCGTCTTTGCAAGGAGCGTCAGGCTGGATATGTCTTTGAACGCCGCGTCAGCAGGCGGGAAGTGTTTGCCGATATCCCCGAGCCCGGCGCCGCCGATGAGCGCGTCTATGACCGCGTGCAGGAGCACGTCCGCGTCCGAGTGCCCAAGCAGCCCCCTGGCGTGCGGTATCGTCACTCCGCCGAGGATGAGCGGCCTGCCCTCGACAAGCCTGTGCGCGTCGTATCCGTAGCCTATTCGCATAAATACCGTGACAGTTGTCCGCGGCCGTGAACCGCGTGGCCGCGATGCGTTTTTCACGATCACGGACTACGGTCACGGCCTTTATAGAGGATATAAAAGAAGGGGGGGCAATGCAAGCATTTAATGACGGGCCGCGGATGAGGCGTGAATGGGCGGCGGGCGGCTCTACCCGGCCTTTGCCCTAGCGCGAAGGATGCACAGGGCCACGGCGAGGTCTTCGGGCGTGGTTATCTTTATATTCTCGTAGGAGCCGCCTACTATCCTGACCTTTACGCCGAGCCTCTCGACGAGCGAGGATTCGTCCGTGCCGACGAACCCGTCCTCCAGCGCCTTTCTGTGAGCCTCAAGTATGATATCCGTCCTGAACGCCTGCGGGGTCTGCACGGAGCGCAGGGCCTCCCTTGGGACGGTCGCGGTAACGTACCCGGCGGACGACTCCTTGATGGTATCCTTTACCGGAACGGCGCAGATGGCCGCGCCGCAGCTCATGGCCGCCCTGACGGTCTCCTCTATCATGCCCTCGGTCACGAGCGGGCGCGCGCCGTCGTGGACGATGATTACGCCGGGCGCGAATACCGAGGCGGCCTTTATGCCGTTGGCGACCGAGTGTTGCCGCTCCGTCCCGCCGGCCACTACAGCGGCAACCTTGGTGAAGCCGTATCTTTCGACTATATTGACGCGGGCATATTCCACGTCGGCATGGGGCACCACGAGGATTATCGAGGTGACAACCGGGCAGCCCTCGAACGCGGCAAGCGCGTGGGCGAGCACGGGCCTGCGCAGGAGCCTCAGATAGTTCTTCTTTTTGTAACCCATCCGGCTGCCGATGCCCGCCGACGGGATTACGGCGGCAACGGAAAGCCTGTCTTTCGCCTTATCTTCCTTCATCTTAAACTTATCGGAAATGCGCTTGAGAACTTTAGAAATATGACCTTTTGCCCGAATAGGCGGCCTTCGGCCGTCTACTGCTGGTATACCGGCCTTTTCAACTCGTCCTTGAGCTTGGAAAATATCATCCGTCCACCGGCGGTCTGCAGGACGCTCGTGATGGAGACGTTGACGGCCTTGCCGAGGAACTCCCTCGCGTTGTCGATTACGACCATGGTGCCGTCCTCGAGATACCCCACGCCTTGGCCATGCTCCCGGCCTTCCTTCAGGACGATGATGTTCATCACCTCGCCGGGCATGGCCGCGGGCTTCATTGCGGCCGCGAGCTTGTTCATGTTGAGCACGGGCACGTCCTGCAACTCCGCCACCCTGTGGAGGTTGCCGTCGTTCGTCAGCACCTTGCCCCGGAGCTCCTTTGCCAGGGCCACGAGTTTCGCGTCCACCTCTTTAATGGCCGGAAAGTCGCGCTCCGTTATGCTTACCTCGATCTTCGCGTTCTGCTGCAGCTGCTTCAATATGTCGAGGCCGCGCCTGCCGCGCGCCCTCTTGACGCCGTCCGGCGAATCCGCGATGTATTGAAGCTCCTGCAATACGAACTGCGGCACGACGATGCCGCCTTCGATAAAGCCGGTGTCGCAGACCTCGGCTATGCGGCCGTCTATGATGACGGAGGTGTCTATGACGATGGGGGACAGCGCCGTGCGCCCGGCAACGGCGAGGCCCGGTGCCGGGGCCTGCACGTCCTTGAACAGCCTCACGAGGAGACGGGACGGGTCGAACTCGTCGCCCTTTTTCATGCCTATGGTGAGGCCGAGATACCCGACGACCGAATTGGCGAAGAGGTACGCGGCAAGCTCAAGGTATGAATTATTGCCGAAGAAAAGGGTGAGGGGATAGGCGAGGAGGTTCGCGGCCACGAGGCCGGTTATGAGGCCGATAGCGCCCCCGGCCACTATGCGAAGAGGCGTCTTCTTGACCCTGTCTTCAAAGATGAGGGCGGCTACGGCGATAAGAAAGCCGCTGACAAGGCCCACAAGGGCAAGACGCTTGCCCAGGGGGAGTATTATGAAGTATCCGCTTGCGGAGGCGAATATCACGAGCAACGTTCGCATCAAAAATAACACGGCCAACCCCTTCCGTAGCCTCCCCGCTGCCGCCGCGCTATTGCTGAGGGTTCCCCATCTCCCCTTGTTTTCTCCTCAAGGGGGCAAGCGCGGCCTGCACTCGGGGCTGACGCCTCAGCTTCAAACCGGCGATTACCCGTCCGCGGAAGGCCCCGGCCTTAAACGAGAAGACCGCCGGGGACACCTCGCCCCTTGCGCTCCGCCAAGGGCATTGCCGCGGCAGGACGGAATGCCATGACCTCAGCCCTGCATGATCCTGACGAGTTCTTCCTCGATCTTTTCTTCCTTGATATTTTTTGCTATGGAGATTTCTTTAACAAGGAGGTTCTTGGCGGTGTCGAGCATGCGCCTTTCTCCGAAGGAGAGTTCCTTGTCGAATTTGAGGAGGTAGAGGTCGCGCAACACGCGGGCTATCTCCATGACGCAGCCGCTCTTTATCTTTTCCGTATAGTCGCGGTAACGCCTGTTCCACGTCTGATTATCGAGGATGGTGTCGGTCCTGTCCTTGAGTATGGCGTATATCTTGGGCACCATGCTCTTTTTTACGATCTTGCGCAGTCCCACGGTGGCCGCGGAGTCGAGGGGCACCATGATAGTGGCCTCGGTGTCGAGGATCCTGAGCATGTAGAAGTGCTTGTTCTGGCCGGAGACCTCCCTGCTCTCGACGCCGACTATCAGCCCGACGCCATGCGCCGGGTATACGGCAAGCTCGCCCGCTTTGAACGATTGCGGTGCGGCCTTTGCAGCGGCAAGCGCGCCTGCCTTGAACGATTGCGGGATAGTCTTTGGCATTGGGTTCCTTGTAAACCGGTTAGACGGGATTCAGCGGGAGTTATAGACGATTATTATAACTGTAGCATAAAATCCAGTGGGAGTCAACACGTTAAAGATTTCAGCGCGGGGGATACGGCGCGGCTGACGGCCGTTGTAGCGGGGCCAAAGGGGTCTATTGCGGATATGAATCCCGCGGGACGCCCGGCTCCGCGCCCGGCTCCGGCGGCCCCTTCTCCACGGAGAAGGCGTCGGGCTGGAGTTCCGCGTTTATCTCTACGGCCGCATATCTTATCTCAAGCGCCTTTACCCCCTGCTCGATCCGTATATTGAACGGGATGGATGCGCCGCCTACGTCCCTGTAATCCCCAAGGTAGACCTTTGCCGGAGGAGCGCCGGGGACGACCCTGCTCAACATCGTCACGTTGCCGGCGGCGTCTTTGGCAATCTCCGCGCCTGCGCCGGGGTCCTGTCCAACGGCGCCGGTCAGCAGGGCTACGAAGTCCTCAGCCTTGAAGGGATACGGCAGGTCCGGGTCGTCCCACCGGAAGGTCTTCTCCTCCGCGCCGGAGTAAATGGAGAACGTCTCTCCGTCGCTCACCAGCAGCGCCGCCCTCTGGCCGAACGGCCCGGCCACGTCTATCCTGAACGAACCGGGACGCCTTGCGAGGATGACGGCGCGTCCGGCCAATGCAAAGCCCTTTTTGAGCACGACGACCCCGGACGCGCTTAGCGACTCGACCGGGACGGCCTTTGCCGTTGCCTTTAATGGAGCCGGAGGGGGGGGGACGGGCTTTAGCGCGGCGCAGCCGCCATTAAGCACGACGGCCAATCCGGCGGCCGCGCACAGGGACGCGATGCTCAAACGCCGGGCAGCGCAAGCGGCGCGCCTCATTTCTTCTTCCCGCCTTTGAGTTCTTCTCTTAGCCGCCCGGCCTTCTCCTTGACGCGCGCGTTCCCCAGATCGATCCCAAGGGAGCGCTCATAGGCGTCGAGCGCCTTCTTTTTCTGTATGGCCTTCAGATACGCGTCGCCGAGGTGCTCGATGATCAACGGGTCGTTCGGCATATACTTGAGCGCCCGCTCCAGTTCCCTCACGGCGTCCTTGAACTTGCCCTTCTTGTAATATACCCAGCCGAGGCTGTCTATTATGTGGCCCGCGTCGGGCCTTTCAGCGAGCGCGCGCTCGATGAGGTCTTCGGCCTCATCGAGTTTGACCCCCTTGTCCGCGTATGTATACCCGATGAAGTTGAGGGCGTTGGCGTGTTTGGGGGAGAGGACGATGACCTTTTGCATCGTCGAGAGCGCGCGCCCCTCGTCCTTTGCCTCGTCGTAGAAGAGTCCGAGGAGAAAGAGGAGTTCCGCGTCCGCCGGCTCGGCGGCTACGGCGCGCTCCATGACGGCCACGGCCTCGTCCATCTTCTTGGCGTTCCTGTAGACGGAGGCCAGGAGACGGAGCAGGTCAGGGTTGCCGGGCTTTGCCCTGAGCGCGTCGTTTATCTCCCGTACCGTGTCATCCAGCCTGCCCTGGCGCTCGTATATATAGGCGAGGTGTATCTTGGCGTCCATGTAGCTTGAATCCCTGGCCGGTATCAAGGCGAACTCACGCAGGGCCGCCTCGAGATCGCCCTTCTCCTCGTAAGAGGTGCCGAGATAATAGCGTATCCTGTGGACGTCCGGGTTGGCGGAGAGTATGTCCTTGAACCGCGCTATGGCCTCGTCGTATTTCTTCTGCTCGAAGTAGATGAGTCCGATGCGGACGAGCGCGTCGAACCGCGTCTCCTCCGCCCCGGCAAGCTCCTTGAAGACGGCGATGGCGTCGTCGAACCTGCCCTGCTGTATGTAGAGCGCGCCGAGGCGCCCCTTGAGCGTCGGCTCGTCCGGCGCGGCCTCTATGCCCTTTTCATAGATGTCAATGGCCTTTTCCGGCCGCTTTGTAAGCTCGTAGACGAGGCCGAGCTCGTAGTAGGCCGCGCCGAAGTGCGGGGACGCGGATATCGCCTTTGCATAGTAATCCTCGGCCTTGCCGTAGTCCGCAAGCTCGAACTCCATCTTGGCCAGATAGTAATAGGCCATTACCGAATCCGGGTTCGCGGCGAGGAGTTTTTCCAGCGTCTCCACTCCCTTGTCATACTGCTTGAGTCTTCCGTATACCGCGCCGAGCAGGAGATAGTTTCTGGTGTTTTTGGGGTCGAGCCCTATGGCCTGTTTGTATTTCTCCACTGCGCCGGCGTCGTCCTTGAGGTCGAGGGCAAGCTCGGCGAGCGATGAATATGCATCAGGGTATTTAGGGTCGAGCTCGACGGCGCGCTCCAGATACGTCCTGGCCTGGGCGTAATCCCCGGCGCGCAGATAAAGCGCGCCAATGTCGGCGTTGAGGAGCGCCGAGGACGCATCGAGACTCAGGGCCTTCTTGTAAAGATCCATCGCGGCCTCGTTATTGCCGCTCTTCCTGAGCATCTGGGCGGCGGTGAAGTAGTAATATGCCCTTCCGTCGCCTTCATGATTGAGCGCGCCGACCGGAGCGGCCAAAAAAGAGGCCGCGAGGATAACGGCGGCCAACAGCCATACATGCTGCTTCAAAAACCGATGGGGATTCGTCACGTTACCTCCATGGAACCGGCGGTAGATCCTCATTTTATACTAACATTATTATCAATACCGGTCAAACGAATGTGCGGCAATTTGTCAGGCGGCAGATACAGAAAGCGGCCTTGACATCGCCGGACCCCGGCCATATATTATTTCATGGCCGGACAGGAATCGTCGAATTTACGGGCAATATGAACGGGTTACGATAAAAACAGGGGAGGGGACGCAAATGAGTAAGATAATAGGCATAGACCTCGGCACTACGAACTCGGTGGTCGCGGTAATGGAGGCCGGGGAGCCGAAGGTCATAGTCAACGAGGAGGGCAACCGCATCACCCCTTCGGTGGTGGCCTTCACAAAGGACAAGGAGATACTCGTGGGCCAGGTCGCCAAGAGGCAGGCCGTCACGAACCCAGAAAACACCATCTTCTCGATAAAGAGGTTCATGGGCAGGAACCCGGACGAGGTGAGCGAGGAGATGAAGATGGTCCCCTACAAGGTGGTGAGGGACTCCCAGGGCAGGGCCGCCGTCCACTCCTCCAACATGGGCAAGGACTTTTTGCCGCCCGAGGTGTCCGCGCTCATACTCCAGAAGCTCAAGAGGTCGGCGGAGGCGTATCTCGGAGAGGCCGTGACCGAGGCGGTCATAACGGTCCCCGCATACTTCAACGACGCCCAGCGCCAGGCCACCAAGGACGCGGGAAAGATCGCCGGGCTGGACGTGAAGAGGATAATAAACGAGCCGACCGCGTCTTCTCTCGCATACGGCCTTGAGAGGAAGAGGGACGAAATAATCGCGGTCTACGACTTCGGCGGCGGCACCTTCGACATCTCGATACTCGAGGTCGGCGACGGCGTCTTCGAGGTCAAATCCACGAACGGGGACACGCATCTGGGCGGAGACAACTTCGACCAGAGGATAATCGACTGGCTCGTGGCCGAGTTCAGGAAGGACACGGGCGTGGACCTCTCGAAGGACAGGATGCCCCTCCAGAGGCTCCGCGAGGCCGCGGAGAAGGCGAAGATAGAGCTCTCCTCCACGATGGAGACCGAGATAAACCTGCCGTTCATCACCGCCGACGCCACCGGCCCCAAGCACCTCGTCATGAAGATGACGCGCGCCAAGCTCGAACAGCTCTGCGCCGAACTCGTGGAGAGGAGCAAGAGACCGTGCGAACAGGCGCTCAAGGACGCGGGCATGAACGCCTCGCAGATAAACGAGGTCGTCTTGGTCGGCGGCATGACCAGGATGCCTGCCATACACCAATTCGTCAAGCAGTTCTTCGCAAGGGAGCCGCACAAGGGCGTGAACCCCGACGAGGTCGTGGCCATCGGCGCGGCCATACAGGGCGGCGTGCTTGCCGGAGAGGTCAAGGACGTGGTGCTGCTCGACGTCACCCCGCTCTCCCTCGGGGTGGAGACCCTCGGCGGCATAATGACGGCGCTCATACAGCGCAACACGACCATACCCGCGAAGAAAAAAGAGATATTCACGACCGCCGCTGACAGCCAGACCCAGGTCGAGATACACGTGCTCCAGGGCGAGCGCCAGATGGCGCGGGACAACAGGACGCTCGGCAAGTTCCACCTCATCGGCATCCCTGCGGCACCGAGGGGCGTGCCGCAGGTCGAGGTCGCATTCGACATAGACGCCAACGGCATCCTCAACGTCTCGGCCAAGGACCTCGCCACCAACAAGGAGCAGAAGATAACGATAACCGCGTCGAGCGGCCTGGTAAAAGACGAGGTCGAGAAGATGGTGAGAGAGGCAGAGAGCCACGCCGAGGAGGACAGGAAGAGGAAGGAGGTCATCGAGAACAGGAACCAGCTCGATTCTCTCATATACTCGACCGAGAAGCTCATCTCCGAGAACCGCGCCAAGCTCAACGAGGCCGACGTAAAAGAGGTCGAGGACGCCATAGCCGAGGCGAAAAAGGCGCTCGAACAGAACGAGGCCGAGCCGCTCAAAGACGCCATACGCAAGATAACCGCCTCGTCCCATAAGATAGCCGAGGCCATGTACAAACACACAGCCGCCTCCCAACCCCCGCCCGGCGAGGGCGGCGAACCCGGCGCCCACACCGGCTCAAGAGAAGGCGTGGTGGACGCAGAAGTGGTGGGCGAGAAGAAGTGACGGACAGAGAACGGCGTCAGGGGGTCCCCCCTGACGCCGTTGTTGCATGGGCAAGAGACGGGACGCTCCAGCGTCCCGTCCTCGTTCACGCGCCCCGAGGCTGTGTCGCAATCCCCCTCTGGGGTTCGCATAAAATGCGGTATAATGCGAGCGGCACGAGGATCGGACGTTGACCCTGTCCGCGTTTATGACGCCTTCGTAGAGGCCCTTAATCGGCGCGAACTCGGCA
>JACRCM010000129.1 GCA_016219025.1 Deltaproteobacteria bacterium
CTCGCGCAGCTTCCCCTCGCTTGCAGCGACATATATCCTCGATACCGTCGAAGGAGAAAGCGACAGGGCCTCGGGTATCGCCTAGGAGCACATGCGGTAGTTGCCGCAGCTAATTCCATGGATTATCCTCTTGAGAAGCTTCTCGTTTACAGGCCCGGTTGGCCGCTGAAACATCCCGTAGGACTTCTGCGCAGCCTCCGTGTTGTTATCCGTATTTCGCGCCCGCTGATACTTTATAGGAATGCGCTGGTCGTTGATATAAACCGATCCCTTCTGCCTGCCCCAGCGGTCATAGCTCAATCTACCGTTGCGCCGGTATCGGTCGCCAGCCAGGCTGACAACCTCTTCCTCTATCACTTCCAGGATATGCATCGGTCCCAAGGGGATCAGTTCCTGGATGATGGCCGCCTTGGCGTCCAGAGCCAAGGCCCCGTATTCCTGAAGCCTGCGAATCTCTACTGTCTGCGCTTTTTCCACCTTGCCTTTTCCACCGAATTTTACTATCCTTTTCATGGAGCGTCTCCTTTTTTGGTTGTTGTTCTTGTCGCAAGCAAAACATAACCATTTCAGGAGCCGCTTCTTTAAATTTCAACTAAGAATAGCATTAACCCGGTGGATTCCAGCTTAAACGATTTACAAAGCAGCTCTATGCGGGAATAACAATGGTGGGCGCACCCACACGCCACTAAACCAGCCGCTAATTCGGCAACTACGGTCTCCACCTTAGCACCGGCTCTCTTGCGGCGCGGGTTTCGTCGACGCGGCCTACCTTTGTGTTGGAGGGGGCGTTGTGGAGGAGGTCCGGGGTGGTCTTGGCCTCCTCGGCTATCTGCTTCATCGTTTCGATGAAGACGTCGAGCGTGGCCTTGGTCTCGGTCTCGGTCGGCTCTATCATTATCGAGCCGTGCACCACGAGCGGGAAGTAGACCGTAGGCGGGTGGTACCCGTAGTCGATGAGGCGCTTCGCAACGTCCATCGTGGAGACGCCGTATTGAGTAAGCGTCTTGTCTGAGAATACGCACTCGTGCATGCACGGCTGGTCGTACGGGAGGTGGAACGTCCCCTTGAGGGACTCCTTGATATAATTCGCGTTGAGCACGGCGGTGACGGCGGCCTTTCTGATGCCTTCCGCGCCCATGCGCCTGATGTACGAGTATGCCTTAACCATCACCCCGAAGTTCCCGTAGAACGCCTTTACCCTGCCGATGGACTTGGGGTTGTCATAGACGAGCCTGTACCGCTTGCCCGCCTTCTTTATGCGCGCCCTGGGCAGGAACGGGACGAGCGCCTTCTTGACGCCGACCGGTCCGCTCCCCGGGCCGCCGCCGCCGTGCGGGGTGGAGAAGGTCTTGTGCAGGTTGAACTGCACCACGTCAACGCCCAACTCGCCGAGCTTCATTATGCCCATTATCGCGTTCATGTTCGCGCCGTCGCAGTAGATGATCCCGCCCTTCTTGTGGACGGCCTTTGCTATCTCTTTTATATTGCGCTCGAATAGGCCGATGGTATTCGGGTTCGTGAGCATCAGGGCGGCGGTGTCGTCGTCCATGATGGCGGCGATGGCCTCGGCGGTCACCACCCCCCTGCCCTCGCTCTTGACCGGCACGACCTTGAAGCCCGCGAGCGCGGATGAGGCAGGGTTGGTGCCGTGCGCCGTGTCCGGGATGATTATCTTGTGCCTGGGCCTGCCCTTGGCCTTGAAATAAGCGGCTATCATCAGGAGGCCGGCAAGCTCGCCCTGCGCGCCCGCGGACGGCTGGAGCGTCACTCCGTCCATGCCGCTTATCTCCGCGAGATAACCCTCCAGCTCATACATGAGCTGGAGCGCGCCCTGCGTAAGCTCCTCCGGCTGATACGGATGCAGGTGGGCGAAGCCTTCAAGCGCCGCCGCGCTCTCGTTTATCTTGGGGTTGTATTTCATGGTGCAGGAGCCGAGCGGGTAGAAACCCGTGTCCACGCCGAAGTTCCACTGCGAAAGCCGGGTGTAGTGCCTGACAACGTCTATCTCCGAGACCTCCGGGAAGCCGCCCAAGGCGTCGTTGCCGCTCCTCAGGAGACCCGCCGGGATGGACTTCGAGGCGTCGGCAGCGGGCACGTCGAAAGCCGCCGGTTCAACGCCCTTCCTGCCCTCGGATGCCGTCTCGAATATGAGCGGCTCGTTAAGCGAAAAACCTCTGTGCACGTTTGATGGCATGGTTGGTTATCCGTTTCTGTTAGTGGATCGGTTAAGACGCCGACAAATCGGCGGCTGCGGACGCGAACCTGTCCATGTCCGCCTTTGAATTCATCTCGGTCGCGGCCACGAGCACGTGGTTTGCGAGTTCGGGATAGAACCTCTTGAGCGCCACGCCGCCTATGATACGTTTCTTTACGAGGCCCTTCAAGAGCGCGTCCGGGTCTTTCTTTACCTTTACCGTAAACTCGTTGAACGCCGGAGCCGTGAACGCCGCCGCAAGCCCTGCCTCGGCGAGGCGCGCCTTCAGGTACGCGGCCTTCGAGAGGTTGAGTTGAGCGAGCGTCTTTATGCCCGTCTTGCCGAGGGACGCAAGATGGATGGAGGCGGCAAGGGCGCTCAGCCCGTGGTTCGTGCAGATGTTCGACGTAGCCCGCTCCCTCCTTATGTGCTGCTCGCGCGTGGCGAAGGTGAGGCAGAAGGCGCGCTCGCCGTTCTTGTCAACGGTAGCGCCTATCAGCCTGCCCGGCATCTGCCGGACGTATTCCGTCTTAGTAGCCATGAACCCAAGATACGGTCCGCCGAAGGAGAGCGGGTTTCCGAACGACTGATTTTCGCCGACCGCAATGTCGCAGCCCAGTTCAGCCGGAGGCTTGAGCAGCCCGAACGAGACAGGCTCGTTGGTCACGACTATCAAAAGCCCCTTTTTTTTATGGACGAGTTCGGTAAGGGCGGGAACGTCTTCGAGCGAGCCGAAGAAGTTGGGGTGCTGGATGATGAGGCAGGTCGGATCGTCTCCCATCGCCACAGCCGCCGCGTCAGGGAGCGTTGTGCCCGCTTCCGTGCAGTAGAACGCCTCCGCGATGTGGTCGCCCGCCCCGGCGAGATAAGTCCTTACGGTCTCGCGGTATTCAGGGTGCAGGGCCGCGCTCATCACTATCCTGTCCCTGCCGGTTATGCGCCTTGCCATAAGCGCGGCCTCGGCCACGGCTGACGCGCCGTCGTAGAGCGAGGCGTTGGCCACGTCCATGCCGGTCAACTGGCACACGAGCGTCTGATACTCGAATATGGCCTGCAGCGTGCCCTGGCTTATCTCAGGCTGATACGGCGTGTAGGCCGTGTAGAACTCGGAACGCGACGCAAGCGCCCCGACGACCGCCGGGATGTAATGGTTATACGCGCCCGCGCCGATAAACGAGGCAAACTCGCCCACCGGGGTGTTGCGCCGGGAGAGCGATTTGACCGCCTCGAACAACTCCTGCTCCGAGAGGCCGTCCGGCAGGTCGAGCCGCCCTTTTAGTCTTAGGTCATCGGGTAGATAGCCGAGGAATTCCTCGACGGACGCCGCGCCGATGGTCTTGAGCATATCCCTTATGTCTTTTTCCGAATGCGGTATGTAGGGCACGGAGTCCTCTAACAGATTGCTTGAAAACCTGAATTTAGACAGGCTGCTCTCTGGCCGCTCGCCAAAGGCGAGCAATATAAAAGAATAACTTCCTTACCAGCCTGACGCAGTCATCAAAACGTTCAGATGCGAGGCCCCTATGAAATGGGGGAGCGAGCAGCGGAGCATACTCTTCACGTATGTGAGCAGCGCAGCGACAATGACAACGAAGCAGGATTTACAAAGTAGCTTCATCGGACGTTTTTCAGCAGCCTGTCTAAAAATTGATTACCGGCGGCCTATCAAGGCTGCCGGTAAGTTCGATTGTTAAGGAACCTCTGATTTATTCACGTTAAGACCAAGATATCTGTCTATGGCTCGTTCAA
>JACRCM010000130.1 GCA_016219025.1 Deltaproteobacteria bacterium
AGCAGTGGGTCGCGGAGCACGCGGAAGAGATTGAAGTGTTTTACCTACCGTCGTATTCGCCGGAGTTGAACCCCGATGAATACCTTAACTGCGACGTGAAGTGTGGGATGCACAGCGGGGCGCTTGCGAGAAACGAGAAGGAGCTGAAACGCAAGATGGTCTCGTACATGCGCATGTTGCAGAAACTGCCCGGCAGGGTCGCCAAATACTTCAAGCACCCGAAGATCAGCTATGCGGCATGATTAAACTGTTTGATTGCCGTGGTAATAATCAACGCATATACATGTCCGGCATCGAATAATACTCCCATGCCTAAGTCAACATACTGCTGTTTTTTGATAAACCCGATCATATCGGCCATTGTATGATGATTACGGCACAGCCTCGGGGCGCGGGGACGCGGGGACGAGGGGGCGCTCCTGAAAATCCCGCTTGACATTTTTGAACAATGCTCCATGCGGGGGCAGGTTTGCAAACCTGCCCCTGAATTTCGTAACTCGGCCAGCGCCGCTTCCGCGCACGATCGGCCATGCCGATAATGTTCTTTTGCGTCAGGAGTGAGGTGTTCGCCCTCGCGGTTGGGTATAGCGCAGTCTACCGAGATTCATCTATCTATAGCGCCGCTACTTCTTCTCCGCCTTCAGCATCTTTAGGCCGTCTTCCGCGTCGGGTTTGAGGGGGCTTTTGGGGTACTTGGAGACGAACCCCTCAAGCGCCTTTACGGCGAGCGCGGTCTCGCCCTTGTTGACGTGCTCGACGGCGGCCTCAAGCGCGTCTATCTCTTCCTCCTTGACCTCCGGCTTGCCGTCCTTCCAGTAGAGGTCGTCGCTCGCCTTCTCAGGCGCGCCTTTTACGCCCGCCACCGCCGTGTCCTTCTTCTTTTTCGTGACGGTCTTGAGCTTGGCCCCGGTGTTTTTCATCCAGAACGAGAGGTCCTGCTTCTCGGCGGCGAGGCCGAGGGAAGAGCCCACGGCAAAGACCGCGACCAGCATGAAGATGAATCTGCGTAACGACATGGTTTGCCTCCTTTTAGTTGTCCGTTGTCAGCCGCATCGGGGTTGCGCCGTCCTACTTGCTTATCTCCGTATGGAGCCTCATGTATTCGTCCTTCATGTCGGGGGCGATGTCCACGGCCTTGTCAAAGGCGTCGGCGGCCTTTTTGGTTTGGCCGAGCTTGAGGTATGCCCTTGCCTCGTTCACCAGAATGCGCGGGTCGTCCGGGGCGAGTTTACCGGCCTCAAGGTAGCTCTTGAGCGCGCGCTCGTAGTCGCCGTTTAGGTAGTAGAGGTTCCCGGCGTTGTTGAGGATGCCGGGGTCGCGCTTCCCGCCGTTCTTGAGCATCTCCTCGGCGAGCTTGATGGCCTCGCTTACCATGCCGTTCTTGCCGTAGAGGATTATAGCCTCTTTCTTTTCGTCCCGCCCCTTGCCCTTGACGGATTTTTTGACTATCCCCTCGACGCGCCGCCTTTTGATGGCGTCCAACTCATTGGGGAATTTCCTGTCTATGGCGGCCATTGAGACCGGCTGCGTGAATTCGTCGGGGGGCAGGGTGGCCGGCGCGTAGGTCTTCCATGCCTTTTTGAGGTCCACGGGCTTGACCTCGTCGCTCCATTTTCTATAGTTTTCCGCGCCCTTTTCCCACGCGAGGAAGAAGTTGGAGCCTACGAGCGTGGTCTCGAACGGCAGCCAGATCGTGCTGCCGTATATGACGTACATATCGCGTGGGAAGCCGAATTCGGCCTCGTTGTCCCTTGATATTCCGGTGTCGAACATCAGGAAAAGGTGTCCCGGCGCCTCCACAGGCATGGCCTTTATGCCGAGGGCCTCGAGTGAGGCGGTCATGAGGGCCACGAGGTCGTCGCAGTCGCCGGCCTTCCTTGCAAGCGTTTGGCGCGGGTACTGGACGTGGTCGACCATAGAGGTGATGCTCGCCACGGTCGAGTATGGCACGGGGTCCGGGACGTAGGTTATGCCGAGCGCGCCCATCGCGCCGAATATGGCGCGCGCCGTGACGATGGCCTGCGGGAGGTAAGGGTAGTTATACTCCCGCGCCGCCTTGGCGGCGAAACCGTCCACCACCGGGTCTTTGTACGTGATGAACGACGCCACCTTGCCCTTGTCGTCCCAGACGAGGGCGTGCTTTTCATACATCTGTATGGGCTGGCGCACCCTGATGGTCTTTTCTTCTCCGCCGCTCTCGGCGTAGCGGACCTCAAGCTCGGACTGGAGGAGCGTGTTGTCCGTAAGGTTGAGGACGTTGTTGTTGAAGACGGCCTTTACCGGCACGGCCTTTTCCTCCCTGGGCCCGAGTCTGTCGATGACCCTTTCGGTGGGATAATCCATGTATCCCTTGATAGAGAAGGCCGCGCGGATGGACTTGAATTCGTTGTCCGTGTTGTTTTTCAGGATGAGCGTGCCGATGGTGTCGTCCGCGTAGGACTTGTAGATGTTGGCGAATACCTCCTTTACGTCGCGCAGCGACGCCTCGACCGAGGGCAGCAGGCCCGATGCGATATCCTTGCCCATGCGCATCTCTATGTCCGTGATGGCGTCCTTGAGAGGCCCGGCGGATTTTTCATACGCCTTTTGCACGGCCGCCTCCTTGCCCTCTTCCTCGTTTAGGTGGACCAGGGCGTGGGACTTGGAGAGCTTGGAGATGACGAGGCCGTTATTCCCGTTTATTATGGTGAAGTCGAGGTTCGCCCGGATGGACTTGAAGTTGGAGTTGAGGAGCTTGCCGCTTGAGGCGGACTCCACGTCTATCTGTATGATTATGGCCCCCTTGGCCTTGTTGACCGTCTCAGGGGTAAGGGCTCCTGAGCCGAGGTCTTCCACCGGGAAGCCGTCCTTCATAAGGTCGGCGAGGAGGGATTTTTTGACGGTCTCAGCGCCCTTCTTTGAAAGGAGGATGGTCTTCATGTGGCGCTGCTGCCCGGCTTCTCCGTTGCCGGCGCCGAGCGCGTCCACGGCCTCCTTGAGTCTGCCCGTGTCTATGAACATGACGACGTTGAAGTCGAACGAATCGCCTCCGTCCTCGTCCTGAGAGAGCACGTAGTGGTTGACATAGTATCTTTCGGCCGACGGGGCTATGTATTTTTCAAAGGCGCCGGGCCCGTATTTGGCCGCGTCGCCGGCGGTCTTCTTGAAGGCCTCCTTGAGGGCTTTTAGCAGGGATTTTTTATAGACTATGGTCTCGAAGCCTTCGGTCTGCGGGACTCCAATCTTAACGGCGAATATCTTTACGCCGGTTATTTCGGTCTTGCTCCCCGGCACGGTAGTCTTCTCGCCCGTGATGACCGACCTCGTAAGCGCGGAATAGGCGTCGTCGGACGCCTTGAGCGCCTCCGCGGTCCGCCCCATGTCGCCGGTCATGTAGTATGCGTAGGCCAGAAGCGGCGTGAATTTGGCGTTGAGCTCAGGCCCCTCGGCGATGATATCAGGCGCCGCCGAGATCAGCCGCTCCCAGTCGCCGGCCGTGGCCGCGTCCGCGGCGTCGGCGATCCTCTTGTTGAGCCGGGCCTCCTTTTCCTTGCGCTCGGCCTCCTCCCGCGCCTTCTTTTGCGCCGCCTCCCGCTCGCGCTGCAATGCCTCTTCCTGCGCCTTCTTCTCCGCCTCTTCGCGCTCGCGCCTCAGCTCTTCCTCATGCGCCGCCGGGTTTACGGACTCCTGCGGCGTCTCTATCTGGGCCGGGACTGCCTCCGTGCCCGCGTTTGGTTCGCTGTCATCGGGCGGCGCGGCGCCGGGCTCCTGCGCTGCGGCTGGGGTCTCGTCTTCCTTGACCTCGCCGGGTTCGTCTGGAGGCGCTGGGGGGGCATCCGTCGGCGCATCCGGCGCATAATCGGCAGGCGGGTCATTGGCGCCGTTATTTTCCGGCGCTATCGCTACGGGTTTGTCTGGAGGCGCGGGCGTCTCATCAGGCACGATGCCCTTTTCCTCCAGGGAGAGCACAGGGGCAGGGGAGAAGGTTGGGAAGGCGTCGCCCTCGGCAATCTTGCCGGTCCCCGGTTCGCCGTTCAGCGGGAACGCCGACACGGCGCGCAATAGGAGGATGCCCAGAAAAAGGAGGGCGAGGAACAGGCGCCGGTATAGTGGAGAGTGCATGATGAGGCTATGTCTTGCAGGCATGGATTTGACGCCCCCAACGGCTTTGATTCAAGGCTTGGCTTATCCTTTCAGTTTATAGTAAAGCGGAAAAAAAGTCCAGCGCTAAGGCCGCTTGTCCGGGCGTCCATTTAGTTTGACAAGCCGTTTTTTTAAAGGTAAGATTTGAAAAAAAGCAGAGGACGCAGGATATGCACAAATTTCGCTGTCACGGATGCGGCAAGGAACTCGCCAAGGGTTCCCTGAAATATATAGTAGAGGTCAAGTCCTTCGCGGACTTCGACGGATACCTTGAGGAGTATGAGGGAGACGTCGAGGAGGGCATCAGCGAGCTCGTGGAGGCGATGGAGTCCATGGACGCGAAGGCCATGGAGGACGACGTCGCCAGGGAGATAGTCTTCATCCTGTGCAAGCCGTGCAGGGACAGGTTCACCAATGACCCGTTACAGACCGGAAGACCCGTCCTGGCCGGAGAGGACGCGAAAGGCACGGTGCATTGACATCCTGGATGCCGATGCGCCCCTCGCGCAAGCGCCGTTGCGCGCCGCCTCTGATACAGCCGCCCTCTGGAACTTCAATCCTATGCGATACGCCATAATCTCCGACGTCCATTCCAACCTTGAGGCGCTGCGCGCGGTCATGGCCCTTATCGACGGCCTGAAGGCGGACAGGATAATATGTCTCGGCGACGCCGTCGGGTATAACGCGGACCCGAACGAGTGCGTGGACATTCTGAGGGCGAGGGGTATCCGGTGCGTCATGGGGAACCATGACGAGCGCGCCGCGGGACTCGCCGAACCGGACGACTTTAATCTTTTCGCCGAGGAGGCCATCCGCTGGACGCGAGCGCGTCTTACGGATGAGAACAAGGCGTTCCTCGCGGGCCTGCCCAGAAAACTCGTTGCGGACAAGAGGTTCCTGGCCTTCCACGGCTGGGTGGACGATACGGACCGCTACATCATGGGCGGCAAGGACGCCTTGGGGAACTTCGCGCTTATGAAGGAAGAGGCCGGGGTAAGACTCGGCTTCTTCGGACATACCCATATACCGATAGCCTACATCGACAAGAACGAAGAGATTCTAATGAATCTCGATAATGAGATACAGATTGAAAAAGACGCCTATTATCTCATAAATCCGGGTTCGGTGGGCCAGCCCAGGAATCATGACCCAAGGGCGTCTTTCGTGGTATATGACTCAAGGCGTTCCGAGGCTGTCTATCAGAGGGCGGAATACGACGTCGCCGGGGCCGCGAGGAAGATACTGGACGCGGGGCTGCCGGAGAGGCTCGCCGAGAGGCTCAAACTGGGGTGGTGACGGGCGCGGGTTAAAGGTAAAAGAATCTTCTTGACTGGAGGCGGCGTTTAGTCTATCATCGGCGGTATGGATGAGAGGATACTCAATATACTTGTCGATATCAAGACCGACATAGGCGAGCTCAAGAAGGGGCAGGCCGAACTGCGCGACGGGCAGCGCAGGCTTGAGCAGGACATGGACATCGTCAAGGCGGACATAGCAGAGCTTAAGGGGCGCGTTGGCAGGCTTGAGGTGGACGTGGCCGAGGTCAAGTCAACGGTCACGGCAATGGCCTCCGCCATCCTCGACACATCCAGAGAGGTCGCAAGGCTCAAGCCAAGGTAGGTTTCCCACGTTCGTCCCCTATCCTTATCACCGTTTCTTTCTTCCAGTTCACGTCGTCGCGTTCCGGGTGGTCTATATTGTAGTGGAGTCCTCTGGACTCCTTTCGGAGCTGCGCGGAGCGGATTATTAGTTCCGCCACGGTCGAGATGTTGCGCAGTTCCACCAGGTTGCTCGTCACCTTGAAGTTCCAGTAGTACTCGTTTATCTCATTTTTCAGGAGGGTCATCCTCCTCCACGCCCTCTCAAGCCTCTTGTCAGACCTTACAATGCCCACGTAGTTCCACATGAACCTTCTTATTTCGTCCCAGTTCTGCGTGATGACGACGGCCTCGTCGCTCGCCACCGCGCCTCTGGTCTCCCATTCCGGTATTTCGGGCACTTGAGCGCCCTCGGAGGCCAGGGCTATGGCGCGCGCGCTCGCCCTGTCCGCGAAGACGAGGGCCTCGAGGAGCGAGTTCGAGGCCAGGCGGTTCGCCCCGTGAAGGCCGGTCGAGGCGCTCTCGCCTATGGCGTAGAGCCTCTTGACGCTGGTCGCGCCGAAGGCGTTGGTCTTTACCCCGCCGCATACGTAATGCGCGGCCGGCACGACCGGGATAGGGCCTGCCGTAAGGTCGATGCCGAATTCGAGGCATTTTCCGTATATGTTCGGGAAGCGCGTCTTTACGAACTCCGG
This sequence comes from Deltaproteobacteria bacterium, assembly GCA_016219025.1. Classification (GTDB taxonomy): domain Bacteria; phylum Desulfobacterota; class GWC2-55-46; order GWC2-55-46; family GWC2-55-46; genus JACRNO01. Next base: position 6,416 of record JACRCM010000130.1, read on the forward strand.
GGGTTTGGCGCTGATGTCGAGGTATACGCAGTCGTCCCCGCTCCTTTTAAGCTCGAAGTCTATGGCCCTTGCCACGATGTCGCGCGGGGCGAGGTCGGCCATTGGGTGGTGTCTTTTCATGAACGGCTCTCCGTTGGCGAGCCGGAGGATGCCGCCTTCGCCGCGCACCGCCTCGGATATAAGAAAACTTTTGGCCTTCGAGTGGTAGAGGCACGTTGGATGGAACTGCACGAACTCCATGTTGGATATCTCGGTGCCCACCCTCCACGCCATGGCCACGCCGTCGCCCGTGGCTATGTCCGGGTTGGAGGTGTAGAGGTAGACCTTGCCCGCGCCGCCGGTGGCTATGACGGTGGCCTTTGCCGCGAATGCGTGTATGAGGCCGGTCTCCTTGTCGAGCGCATACGCGCCCCAGACGGTCTCGTCTCCAGGCGCCTGGCCGCCTTTGACGAACTTGGAGTGCGATATGAGGTCTACGGCGATGTGATTTTCGTATACGGCGATGTTCTTGTGGCTGAAGACCTCGGCGGCGAGAGCCTCTTCCACGGCCTTTCCGGTGAGGTCTTCGGAATGGACTATCCGCCTCTTGGAGTGTCCACCCTCCCTGCCGAGGTCCAACTCCGTGGACGCCCCGTTGGTTCTGGATGTGAATTTTACCCCTCTTTGCATGAGCTCTTGTATGCGCGCGGGCGCGTCCCTTATCACGAGCTCCACGACATCCCTGCCGCAGAGCCCGGCCCCGGCGTCGAGCGTGTCTTTTATGTGCGCCTCAAAGGTGTCTTCGATGCTCGTCACCGAGGCTATGCCGCCCTGGGCATAGTAGGTGGCCGACTCGCGGATAGATCTTTTTGTGATAATAGAGACCGTGCCGCGCGCCGCGGCCTTGAGCGCGAAACTCAGCCCCGCGATGCCGCTGCCGATGACGATAAAATCGCTCTTTATCTCCAAGCGTCCTCCGGGACATTTACGCCGCGTCTTACCAGTTAAGATAAGACAAAGGGCGCGCGAAGTCAATCGGTTATCGATTGTCGCCACGGACGAAGAGACTAAAGTCACGGAATGCTCGGCGGCGAACTGAGATTATGGTGGATTGAACGGGCCTTTCTGTCTGAAAAAAGACTTGCCCTTTTGCCGGACCCATTGTAGACTCTACATACGTGAGAGTATCTTTACAGATTTACAAAGTAGCTCTATTTTACAAAGTAGCTCTATTTTACAAAGTAGCTCGATTGCGTCGAGCCGCCCAGGGTCTTCCAGAAAACCATTGCGGAGATTTATAATGAAGACGCCTGTTTTTTTTGCGATACTGTTCTCCGTCTTTGCGCTGGCGCGGGCGGCTGAGGCTGATTTCTACAGCTATACCGACTCTTCAGGCGTGGTGCATCTGACAAACGTCCCGGTCTCCCCGGATTTTCATTGGACGATGAGGGAGAAGGGCGTGGTGCGCCACCCCATGCGGGTCTATTCGCTCGATAACTTCGAGGAGATTATCACGAGGGGCGCGCGCAGGCACGGCGTCGATCCGGCGCTCGCCAAGGCCGTGGTCAAGGCGGAGTCCGGCTTCGACGCCAACGCGGTGTCCGACGCCGGGGCGAAGGGGCTTATGCAGTTGATGCCTGAGACCGCCAGGCTCTGGGGCGTAAGCAACGTCTTCAACCCGGAGGAGAACGTGGACGGCGGGATGCGCTACCTCAAGTATCTCCTCAAGCTCTTTTCTTATGACGTGCGGCTCGCGGTTGCGGCATACAACGCCGGCGAGAACGCGGTCATCCGGTACGGCGCGGTGCCGCCGTTCGCCGAGACCCGCGAATACGTAAGAAGGGTGACGCGGTATCGCAGGATATACAAGGCGTCGGCGAAGTGATTGCGGCGCGATGATAGACCGTTGAATAAATCATAGGCCCTCTAAAAATGCCTACGGAAGCATCTGTGCGTTATCTGAATCTGCCCAACAGCCTTTCGATCCTCAGAATAGTCTGCGCCCCGGTGCTCGTGGCGTTGCTCCTTTCCCCGACGAAGGCCCTGAGCGCCGCCGCCGCCGTGGTCTTCGCGTTGGTCTGCGCTACGGATTGGCTCGATGGTTATCTGGCGAGGCGCTGGGCCTCGGTCACCGTGCTCGGCAAGTTCCTCGACCCGCTCGCCGACAAGATACTCATCACCACCGCGCTTATAATGCTCATACCCGCGGGCCGCATCCCGGCATGGGCCGTGGCGCTTCTCATAAGCCGTGAGATAGCGGTAACGGGGCTTCGCGCCATCGCCTCGGACGCAGGGGTGGTGATACAGGCGAGCAGGCTCGGCAAGTGGAAGACCTTCCTCCAGATCATCGCCATCGTGCCGCTTATCGCGCATTACACGTTCATGGGCCTTAATTTCCACCTCGCGGGAATAGCGCTCTTCGTGGCGGCCTTCGTCATGACGATGTGGTCGGGCGCCGACTACTTCATTTCGTTTTTCAGAAAATACCGTCAACCTGATTAGGATGCGTCTTTTGCATGGCGCGCGCCCCAGCCGCGTTTGACAACGGCGGATCCCGCGATAAGATTCAGATGTACCCGCACCATGACGCCGTCTGCCCCGGATAGTTCTCCCTTAATCGCGCCGGCGCCTCCACCGCCAACCCATGAGACTTAAACTCTCGCACAGGTTCAACCTGCATATCGGCGGCATCCTGCTCATCGGCATTCTTGCGATAGTCTACCATGACGTGGGGGCGAGCACGCGCCTTCTGCGCCAAATTGGCATAAGCGAGGCCGAGCGCCTGTGCAATCTGCTCTTCGATCAGCTCCATACCTCCATGAGGCTCGGTGGAGGCAGGAAGGAGAACAGGGCCATAGTCGAGCGTTTCGGCAGGATGCGGGGCGTTCAGGAGATAAGGCTCGTCCACGGGCCCGTGCTCGACAGGCAATACGGGGTAGAGGAGGACGAGCTCCCGCGCGGCGAGGCCGATAAAAACGGCCTCGCCGGGCGCGTCACCGATTCCTTTGAAAAGATAAACGACGGCGTAAGTTCGATACGCCACGTGATGCCGGTCTTTATAAAACGCGAGTGCATGGACTGCCATAAGGCGGCCGAGGGCGAGGTCGTAGGCGTCATATCCGCCAGGCTCTCCTTTGACGGCTACGAGGCGATCGTCGGCGCGCATACGAAGGGGTTTCTCCTGTGGGGCGGCGGGATATTCGTTCTGACCTCCGTCGCGGTGCTCCTTACCGTAAACTACCGTCTGCTTGCGCCGCTCGGCGCGCTTAAAAAGGGGGCCGACGCCCTGGGCGCCGGGGACTTGGGGCACAGCGTCGCCATCGACACGGGGGATGAGCTCGAGGAGGTGGGCGAGGCGTTCAACAAGATGGCCGGGGCGCTGCTGCGCACAACCACGAGGCTCAACGATATCAACGAGAAATACTCGCGGCTGGTGCAGATGGCCGTGGACGCGATAGTCATCAAGGACATAGAGACGCGGCGGTTCGTTGACGTGAATCCAGCCGCAACCGCCCTCACCGGGTTTTCCCGCGAGGAGCTGCTCGGCGTCTCTTCGCAGTCGTTATATCCGGCCGAGAGGGCGGCGGAGTACGGGATAGCCTTTGACCGCTGGGCGCTTGACGGCAAGGGGTATCTGCGCGATGCGGATATAATATGCAGAGACGGGGGACGCGCGCCGGTGGAGATAGCGGCATCGGTCATAGAGTACGGCGGCGGAAAATACATGCTTGAGATATGGCGCGATATCTCCGAGAGAAAGGGGTTCATGCAGACGCTCAACAAGTACGTAGCCGACCTCGAGGAGACCGTGGCCGAGCGCACCGCGAAGCTCAACGGGGCGCTGTGCGAATTGGAGGAGGCGTATAAGAAGCTGAAGGACTCGGAGGGCAAGCTCATCCAGTCGGCTAAGCTCTCCTCCCTCGGCGAGATGGGGGCCGGGATCGCCCATGAACTCAACAGCCCGCTGGCCGGGATACTCAGCCTTACTGAAGTAATGATGAACAGGGCCGAGAAGGGCAACTCGAACTATTACTTCCTTGAAAAGGTGAAAGACGCGGCGGTGCGCTCCAAATACATCATACAGGACATGCTCACCTATGCAAGGCCGGCAAAGGCGGGTTTCGCGCCGTTCTACATGAACGAGATAATAAACGCGACGCTCTCTCTGTTCACCTCGGAACTCAAGACCTCGTCCATCGAGATCGCGCGCGAGTTGCGCCCGGACCTGCCGCGGGTCTACGGCAACAAGGGGCAGATGATGGAGGTCTTCCTTAATATCATAAAAAACGCGAGGGACGCGATGCACGGCAGGGGGACGGTCTTTGTTGCGACCTCGCCCGCCGTGGACAACGGCCTCTCTTACGCGGTGGCCGAGATAAGGGATACAGGTTCCGGCATCCCAGCCGATATAATGGATAAGATATTCGATCCGTTCTTCTCCACCAAGCAGAAGGGCGGCGGGCTCAATATCGGACTCGGCCTTTCCATATCCCAGTCCATCGTGAAGGCGCACGGAGGCCGCATCGAGGTCAGGAACGCCCCCGGCGCAGGCGCGTCGTTCAAGGTCTGGATGCCGGTATACAAGGAAGACCAGTCGCGGCCTCCCCCCGGTTAAGCGCCGGCAACGTCCGCCGCCGGCGATGGGAGGCGCGGCGGGACGCGGCACGTTGGAGGAGAGAAGCCCTCGCGGGCATTGGCGGTTTTGCCCGCGACAACAATCAACCCTGAAACCGTAAGGAGGCATATGCAATCAGGAGCTAAGAAGATACTTATAGTGGACGACGAGGAGACGGTCGGGATAGGGATGTCCGAGATATTGAAAGACGCGGGGTACGGGGCTGCCTATGTGACGAGCGGGGCCGCGGCGGTGGACGCCGTGAGGGAGCAGGGGTATTCGCTGATATTCATAGACATGATCATGCCGGATATGAACGGCCTGGAGACGTACAGGCGCATAAGGCAGTTCAACAAGGATGCCAGAGTCGTGCTCTTTACGGGGTACTTCAGGGACGCGGAGAGGGCCATATTCAACGGGGTCAAGGAGGGCATGATAGACGTCTACATCAGAAAACCCTTCTTTGCCGAGGAGGTCGTCCATACCGCGAAAAAGTATGCTTAGGACACCGGTAAACCCGTTGTGATGGCTCACCCGGCGCCACTTTCCGTCACGGAGGAAAGTGGCGGCACAAGATTTACAAAGGGGCTCTATTCCGGCGGCGGAAAGTGGCGCTGGGTTTCAGAAATCAGGTCTAAATGCCTTGACACGGCCGGCGCTTTTCTATATGATATGCAATTGGCGGCAAATCTTTTCCATTACGCAAGCGTGAGAATATGGCGGATAGAATCGGCGAACTCCTGCTCAGAGAAAGGCTAATAACGGCCGAACAGCTCAAGAAGGCCATCGACGAGCAGAAACAGGCGGGCGGCAGGCTCGGATTGAACCTCACAAAGCTCGGCTTCATAACCGAAAAAGACCTCACCGCGTTTTTAAGCCGGCAGTACGGAATCCCCACCATAGACCTCGCCGCGGCCGAGGTAGACCCGGAAATCGTAAGGCTCATACCTGAAGACGTGTGCCAGAAATATCAGGTCCTGCCCGTGAACAGAACCGGCTCGACGCTCATAATGGCCATGGCCGACCCGTCGAACATCTTCGCCATAGACGACATCAAGTTCCTCACCGGATATAACGTCGAGCCGCTCATCGCGTCCGAGGCCGCCATCAAGACGGCCATAGAAAAGCATTATGAATCCCCGGAGGCCAATCTCGAAGGGATGCTTGGAGACTTCGAGGAGACCGACATGGAGGTCGTCAAGGACGAGGAGGAGGTCGACGTAAACGACCTCAAGAAACTCGTCGAGGACGCCCCGGTCGTCAAGTTAGTCAACATGATCCTCACGGACGCGATAAAGAAGAACGCCTCCGACATCCACATCGAGCCTTACGAGAAGAGCTTCCGCGTCCGCTACAGGGTGGATGGCGTCCTTGCCGAGGTCATGAAGCCTCCCATGAAGCTCAAGAACGCCATCACCTCCAGGATAAAGATAATGTCCAACATGGACATCGCCGAGAGGAGGCTCCCGCAGGACGGAAGGATAAAGCTCAAGCTCGGCAAGAACAAGGAGATGGACTACCGCGTCTCCGTGCTCCCGACGCTCTTCGGCGAAAAGACCGTCCTCCGTCTCCTCGACAAGGGCAACCTCCAGCTCGACATGACCAAGCTGGGGTTCGAGGAGAAGGCGCTCAAGGACTTCATGCACGCCATCCACAAGCCCTGGGGGATATGCCTCGTTACCGGCCCCACGGGTTCAGGCAAGACCACGACCCTCTACTCCGCGCTCTCGGACCTCAACAAGGTCAGCGAGAACATATCCACCGCCGAAGACCCGGTCGAGTTCAACCTCGCGGGCATCAATCAGGTGCAGATGCACGACGACATCGGGTTGAACTTCGCGGCGGCGCTGCGCAGCTTCCTGCGTCAGGACCCGGACGTGATAATGGTCGGAGAAATAAGGGACTACGAGACCGCCGAAATCGCCGTCAAGGCCGCGCTCACCGGACATCTGGTGCTCTCGACCCTGCATACGAACGACGCGCCTTCGACGGTCAACAGGCTCCTCAACATGGGCATAGAGCCGTTCCTCGTCTCAAGCGCCTGCAACCTCATACTCGCCCAGAGGCTCGCGCGCAAGGTATGCAAGGATTGCAGGACAAAGACCGAGGTCAGCGGGAAGGTGCTCGTGGACTTCGGCGTCCCGGCGGCTGACATTAAAAAAGGCGTCGAGGTCTGCAAGGGCGCGGGTTGCGCGACCTGCAACGGCAGCGGCTACAAGGGCAGGATAGCGCTTTATGAAGTCATGCCTTTTACCGATACTATAAAGGAGATGGTCTTGAACGGCGCGTCATCCTCCGAGTTGAAGAAGGCCGCCATCAAGGAAGGCATGAAGTCGCTCCGCATGAGCGGCATCACCAAGGTGCTCGAAGGCGTATCCACCGTCGAGGAGATAATGAGGGTGACGATGGCGGATTAAGCGTCAGTGACATGGGTCACCGGCGCGTCTCCGGGTTTTCTGCTGACATTGTATAACAGACGCGCAGGGCGTCAGGCATAAAGGAGTCGATAATGGCGGTTGAAGGAGGAGGCGCCGGGGCGAAGTTCAACCTCCAGGACCTCCTGAGGCAGATGATAGAAAAGGGAGGCTCCGACCTCCACATATCCGCGGGCACGCCGCCGCGGATGCGCGTGCACGGCAAGCTCGACGCGGTGCCGGGCGCCGCGGTCTTGAACGGCGTTGAGACCAAGCAGATATGCTACACCATCCTCCAGGACACGCAGAAGCATAAGTTCGAGGAGGAGAACGAGCTGGACTTTTCCTTCGGCCTCAAGGGGCTCTCCCGCTTCAGGGGCAACCTCTTCGTCCAGAGGGGCACGGTAGCGGGCGTCTTCCGCACCATCCCGTTCCAGATAAAGTCGTTCACCGAGCTCGGCCTTCCGCCCATACTCGAGGAACTCTGCAGGAAGCCGCGCGGCCTCGTCCTCGTGACCGGCCCCACCGGTTCCGGCAAGACCACGACCCTCGCCTCCATGATAGATAAGATAAACGCCGAGAGGGCCGAGCACATCATCACCATCGAAGACCCCATAGAATATCTGCACGCCTCCAAGAGGGCGCTCGTGAACCAGAGGGAGGTCGGGTATGACACCTTCACGTTCAAAAAGGCGCTCAAGTACATCCTGCGGCAGGACCCGGACGTGGTTCTGCTCGGCGAGCTGCGCGACATAGACACCATCGAAACCGCGCTTACCGTCGCCGAGACCGGGCACCTGTGCTTCGCCACCTTGCATACGAACTCCTGCGTCCAGACCATAAACAGGATAGTGGACGTATTCCCTTCCGGTCAGCAACCGCAGATAAGGGCGCAGCTTTCGTTCGTCCTCGAGGGCGTGCTCTCGCAGCTCCTCATACCGAGGGCCGACGGCAAGGGCAGGTGCGTGGCCCTTGAGATAATGGTGCCGAATTCGGCCATACGCAACCTGATAAGAGAGGACAAGGTGCATCAGGTCTACTCCCAGATGCAGGTCGGGCAGTCGAAGTTCGGGATGCAGACCATGAACCAGTGCTTCGTGAATCTGGTCGGCAGGAGGCTCATAAGCTCCGACGAGGCCATAGGCAGGTCCTCCGAGCCCGACGAGTTGAAGCAGATGCTGACGAACGCCGGGGCCATGCGGTCCGGCGCCCCGGGACGCTAAGGTGCCGGAGGCGCGCTAAGAGGTAACGACATGCCGACATTCTACTATACCGGGAAGAACCTGGCCGGAGAGGCCAGGAAGGGCGAGGTGGAGGCCGTCACCATCGCGCAGGCCACCGCGACGCTCAAGCGGATGCAGATAAACCCGTCAACGCTCTCCGAGAGGAAGGCCGGGTCGTTCTTCGACAAGCTCAAGGGCTTCAAGCTCGGCGGAGGCGTAACGGCCAGGGACCTTGTCATCTTCAGCCGCCAGTTCGCCACCATGATAGACGCCGGGCTCCCGCTCGTGCAATGCCTCGACATACTCGGCAGCCAGCAGGAGAACGCGGAGTTCAAGAGGGTGCTCATGGAGGTCAAGTCATCCGTCGAGGGCGGCTCCACCTTCGCGGATTCGCTCCGCAAGCACCCCAAGGTCTTCGACGAGCTCTACGTCAACCTCATCGCCGCTGGCGAGGTGGGCGGCATACTCGACACCATCCTCAACAGGCTATCAGGCTTCCTTGAGAAGGCGGAGAAGCTGAAGGGAAAGATCAAGAGCGCCATGACCTATCCTACCGCGGTCATAGGCATAGCGACCATCATAGTAGCCGGCCTCCTCATCTTCGTCGTGCCGATATTCGAGGGCATGTTCTCGTCCTTCGGCAAGGCCCTGCCCGCGCCAACGCAGATGGTCGTGAACATGAGCAACGCGCTCAAGCATCAGTGGTATATAATCATCGCGGTCATCGTGGGCATATTCGTGTCCGTCAAGGTCATCCACAGCAAGCCCAAGGGCAAGAGGGCCATAGACGCCCTGCTCCTCAAGATCCCGGTCGTGGGAGACCTCATAAGGAAGTCCGCGGTCGCAAGGTTCACGAGGACTCTGGGCACCATGCTCTCAAGCGGCGTGCCCATACTCGAGGCGCTTGAGATAGTCGCAAAGACGGCCAGCAACACCATAATCCTCGAGGCGATACTGAAGGCGCGCCTCTCCCTCTCGCAGGGCAAGACCCTTGCCGAGCCGCTTATGGAGACGAAGGTCTTTCCGGGCATGGTCACGCAGATGATCTCCGTTGGAGAGTCCACCGGCGCCCTTGATGCCATGCTCAACAAGATCGCCGACTTTTACGAGGAGGAGGTCGACGTGGCCGTGGATTCGCTTACCTCCCTCATCGAGCCGGCGCTCATGGCCTTTCTCGGCGTCGTGGTGGGTGGCCTTGTCATAGCGCTCTATCTACCGATATTCAGCCTTGCGGGCGCGGCCGGCGGATAACCTTAACAGGTTGCTGAAAAACTCGAAATCTGGACAGGCTGCTCTCTGGCCGCTCGCCAAAGGCGGGCAATATAAAAGGATAACTTCCTTACCAGCCTGACGCAGTCATCAATCTTCCCATTGCAATGATAAAGACGCAATGGGAACCCTGCCAGATGCGAGGCCCTATTATTGATATCTGTAAAAGTAATGCAAGTCCATCAAACCGTCATTCCCGCGTGCTTTTGTCCCCGACTAAAACATTCGGGGAGGAATCCAGTGTCTTTATCTTATCGCCCGCGCTAAGGACGCTAGATGCCCGGC
>JACRCM010000018.1 GCA_016219025.1 Deltaproteobacteria bacterium
ATTCCCGCGTGCTTTTGTCCCCGGCTAAAACATTCGGGGAGGAATCCAGTGTCTTTATCTTATCGCCCGCGCTAAGGACGCTAGATGCCCGGCAGAAACATTCGGGCATGACGAATACTCGTTTTCGTTTAAGCATAAGCGCCGCCATTGCATTACTTTTACAGCTATCAATAAGACCGTGATGCGCGCCGCGGCCCGTGGGGCGAAACCAGTTGAAAAAACAGGGTCAGGCAAGTTATGATATTATTATACATTGAAATTAGAAGAAGGGGCCTCTTATGTCAGGCAACGTCAGCAAAAAAGAACCCGTCACCATAGTGCTGTTCAGCGGGGAACTCGACAAGGCGATAGCGGCCTTCGTCGTGGCCACGGCCGCGGCCTCGATGGACATGCCCGTGAGCATATTCTTCACCTTCTGGGGCTTGAACGTCATAAAAAAAGACGGCGGCCTGATAAAGGGCCGGAACTGGATGCAGAAGATGCTCAACGTCATGAACAGGGGGCACGCCAGAAGGCTCGCCATCTCCAAGATGAACATGATGGGCATGGGGCCGGCCATGCTCAAGACCATGATGTCGCAAAAATGCGTTCCGTCCCTGCCGGAGTTCATAAAGACCGCGCACGCCCTCGGGGTAAAGTTCTACCCGTGCGAGATGTCCATGAGCGTCATGGGCCTGGGCAAGGCGGACTTCGTAGACGAGTGCGAGGACGTAATCGGCGCTGTCACCTACCTATCGATAGCCAAGGGGTCGAACGTGAACCTCTTCATTTGAGCGGATTAAGACAAGGAGTGGATTGAATGACGCAATACGCCATAGACAAGAGCCTTGACGCAAGGGGGCTTTGCTGTCCCATGCCGTCGGTAAAGACCGCGCTCGCGCTCGAAGGCATGAAGACCGGCCAGGTCATAGAGGTGCTCACCGACGATCCGGTCTCCAAAAAAGACCTGCCCGTCTGGGCGCGCTCAACCGGAAACCACCTCCTTGGCATCGAGGAGACGGATAATATCGTCAGGATATATCTGCGAAAAGGGTAAAGGATAGAGGCAGGGTGGACGCAGCCCACCCTTGTCTCCACGGATCACGGCCACGGTCTTATCACGGTTTCTATGAAACGAGTCTACCATTTAGACCTCGACAAGAGACAAACGCGCTCGGCCCGCATCGCGCTCCTGCCCGGTGACCCCGGGCGCTCGGCGCTCATCGCGGACGCGATATCCCGGACCTTTGGCCGGCCCTGGCGTCCCCTTGCCTCCAAAAGAGAGTTCACCACCTGCCTTGCGCGGATCGGCGCGGCGCATATACTTGTAACGTCCACCGGCATAGGCGGCCCGTCGGCCTCCATAGCCGTTGACGAGCTCGCGCAACTCGGCGTAACCACCTTCATAAGGGTCGGCACCACCGGCGCGATACAGCCCTGGATTAAGACCGGCGATTGCGTCGTCACCACGGCCTCGGTGAGGCTCGACGGCGCATCCACCCATTACGCGCCCATAGAATATCCGGCGGTCGCCTCGCAAGAAATAACCTCGGCCCTCATCGCGGGGGCCGGGGAGGCCGGCGTCAAATGCCACGCCGGTGTCACCGCGTCATCGGACACCTTCTATCAGGGCGAGGAGCGGACGGACTCTTTCAGAAGATACATCCTCAGGAGATTCAGAGGCTCGACGGAGGAATGGCGGAGCCTTCACGTCCTCAACTACGAGATGGAATCCGCTACGGTGCTTACGCTTACCGCGTCGATGGGGCTGAAGGGCGGGTGCGTCACGGGCGTGGTCAACAGGGGGGCGATCGGAAAGATTACGGCTGAGGCCCTTAAAAAGGGCGAGACGAACGCCATAACCGTTGCGATAAGGGCGGCGGGGCTGCTTGTCTCAGTTGGTAATTGGTTGGGTCAGCGCAGCCCCCGATAGAGATTTACAATAGAACTACTTTGTAAATCGTAGCTCTATGTTCGGGGGCTGGCTAACCCAACAATTGTGTGCCATCGCGTATGTGTTGGGTTGAAAAGCGCAACCCAATCTACTACGAAAACCCCTTCCCCCCGCCTTTGGGGAAAGAAGGTATTTACAAAGTAGCTCTATGGGGGGCCGTTGGGGCACCCCCCCACCCAATCCTACCCCCCAAAAAAAGCGGGCGGCGGGGGGGAGGTATTTGATTGACAGGCGAGACGGTATCTACCAACTTGTATGTTGTAGCCGCCCATTTATGGGCGATCTTTAAAGACGCCGGTGAACCGGCAACTGCAATCCAGCCGCAGGCTGGGCAAAATGGTCTTCAATATGAATAAGCGGCCTCTCTTTTTCCTCCTCGTCCTCTCCATCCTCGCGGGTTGCGCCCCGGTCATCCCCCGCGAAACCCTTCAAACCGTTGACCGCGCAATCACGTTCAAGGCCGTGATGGATGAGCCGGAGGGTTTTATAGACGCCACGGTCCTTTTTGGAGGGGCTATCATCTCCATTGAAAATCAGGGCGGCTCCACGGTCATCGAGGTGATGCAGCAACCCCTGAACCGCCGCCTCCGCCCGGTAAAACCCGGTGAGTCGGCAGGCAGATTCCTTGCCGTATTCAACGGCTTCAAAGACCCGGCTATCTACTTGCCGGGCAGGTTCCTGACCATAGCCGGCAAGGTCAAAGCCCCGCACATTCAGAACATCGGCAAGATGCCATACCGTTATCCCGTCATAGAGACGATAGACCATCACCTCTGGTCAACCCCGGAATACACCGGCCCCGCCTTCGGCATCGGCCTTGGTTTTGGGATAGTTGAGGGGAGGTAGACGTTCAGCCTAGGGCCTGCCTCATGGCGGCAATGGTCTTTTTGTAGTCCTGCGCGCCGAGGATCCCGGAGCCTGATACGAATACGTCGGCCCCGGCGGCCCCGGCCTCGGCGATGTTGGAGGTCTTTATTCCTCCGTCCACCTCAAGCTCGATTGGGCGTCCAACGCCCTTTATCAGCGCCCTCGCGGCCTTTATCTTCCTGAGCGCGCCGGGGATGAAGCCCTGGCCGGAAAATCCTGGGTTCACGGACATGATGAGCACGAGGTCTACGTCGGCTGCGATATCCTCAAGCGCCGATACCGGCGTCGCCGGATTGAGGGAGACCCCGGCCTTTGCCCCGTGTTCCTTTATCGCCTGAACCACCTTGTGCAGATGCCTTGTGGCCTCGGCGTGCACGGTGATGATGGACGCGCCCGCCTTTGCGAAGTCCGCTATGTAGCGCTCAGGCTCCTCTATCATCAAATGCACGTCCAGGGGGAGCCGCGTGCCGCGCCGGAGCGCCTCGACTATGAACGGGCCTATGGTGATGTTCGGCACGAACCTGCCGTCCATAACGTCCACGTGCAGGTAGTCGGCCCCGGCCGCCTCAAGATCGGCCAGTTCCTTTGAGAGCTTGGTGAAGTCGGCGGAGAGTATCGAAGGAGAAATCTTTTTCATCGCGTCTTTGCGCCCCTTTTTCAGATAACGTCGCTAAACCAGTATTAACAGGGAATGCAGCCGGTGTCAACCCCAAAAAAGCCGTGACCGTGGCCGTGACCGTGAAAAGGCCGCGACCGTCGCCTCCCGTCCCTCAGCAGTATAACGTACTCTTGCACGAGAGCGCCTGCCCAGTCCTCGTGCCTGACCTGTAGACCGTGATCCCTTTGCATCCGAGTTCGTATGCAAGGAGATAGGCGGCGGCGGCGGCCTCGATAGAGGCATCAGACGCCATGTTTATGGTCTTTGACACCGCGTTGTCCGTATATTTCTGGAACGCGGCCTGCATCCTCACGTGCGCCTCCGGCGGCAGGTCAAACGCGGTCACGAAGACCTTCTTTATCTCCTCCGGCACGTCGTCCCTTGACTTGATATCCCCGCCACTTGCTATGAACTCGATGAAATCGGGGGGCGAGTTGCCTTCCTCCCCGGCCACTTCGACAAGGATGGGGTTCACCTCCGGTATCTCAGCCCCGTTGAGGATGCGGCGCGTGTAGGAGAGGGAGTATATCGGCTCTATGCCCGAAGAGCACCCGGCGATGATGCTGAGGGTGCCGGTCGGCGCTATCGTCGTAACCGTTGCATTTCGCACCGGGGCTGTGCCGGGTTTATCGAAGACCGACCCCTTTATGTTCGGGAACGGCCCTCGCGCCTCTGCAAGACGCAGGGACTCCTCCCAGGCCGCCCCGCTTATGAACCTCATAAGCTCCTCTGCGAGGGCGAGGCTCTCGGCCCCGCCATACGGGAGGCGCATACGCGCCAGCATGTCGGCAAACCCCATTACGCCGAGGCCGACCTTCCTGTTTGCCTTCGCCATGACCTCGATCTCCCCCACCGGGTAGCGGCTCATGTCGATGACGTCATCTAGAAACCTCAGCCCAAGGCTGACCGTCCTCTCCAGCTTTGCGTAATCAATGCGCCATCTTGCGGGGCGGCCCTCCCTTTTGAGCATCCTTGAGAGATTGACTGAGCCGAGATTGCACGGCTCATACGCCAGAAGCGGCTGCTCTCCGCACGGGTTCGTGGCCTCTATCTGCCCGAGTTGAGGCGTAGGGTTGGCCCTGTTTATACGGTCGATGAACAGGACGCCCGGCTCTCCGCCCGCCCATGCCGCCTCGACTATGAGGCCGAAAACCTCCTTCGCGCTTTTTTTGCCGGCCTCGGCGCCGGTGCGCGGGTCGATAAGGGCGTAGTCAGCGTCCTTTGCAAGCGCATCCATGAACGCATCCGTCACGGCCACCGACAGGTTGAAGTTGCGCAACTCCGCCGGGTCCCGCTTGACCGTGATGAAGGAGGCGATATCCGGGTGGTCGACGCGCAATACGCCCATGTTCGCGCCCCTTCGCGCCCCGCCCTGCTTTATGGCCTCGGTCGCGGCGTTGAAGACGCGCATGAACGAGACCGGGCCGGAGGCAAGCGCCCCGGTGGAGCCGACTATCGCGTTCGACGGACGCAGCCTTGAAAATGAGAATCCGGTGCCGCCGCCGGACTGGTGGATTATCGCGGTGTTCTTTACCGCCTCGAAGATGGATTCGAGCGAGTCGCCGACCGGCAGGACGAAGCACGCGGCAAGCTGCTGGAGCCTCCTGCCCGCGTTCATGAGCGTCGGCGAGTTCGGCAGGAACTCGAGGCTCGACATCAGGGAATGGAACTCCTCCTCGTAGAGCGCCGCGCTGCCGCCGTATATGGCCTCGGCTGAGGCGACGTTGGCCGCCACGCGCCGGAATAGCCCGTCGGGCGTCTCGACGACACGGCCCGTCTCGTCGCGCTTGAGATACCGCTTCTCAAGGACGGTCAAAGCCCCGGGGGTAAGCGTATTCATCGGCCTCCTTGCGCGGCGCGCGGCATGGACAAAAATGCGGGAATGGGCGGCGCACTTTCTTTTTGAGTTTATCAGGGGTTTTTTGGGGGCGCAACAACGAGATGCGGGAATGGATGGATGAAAATGCCTTGGCGGAGGACTCAGAGAATCTTCTTCAACTCCCTCGCAAGCACCTCCGGCGTTATCACGCCTATGTGGGTGTATTTGATGCGGCCGTCTCTGCCGATTATCACGGTCTTGGGCACGCCGTATATCTGGTAGGCGCTCGATACCGCGCCGCTCGCGTCGAGCGCGACAGGGAAGGTCAATCCGTATTCCTTTACGAACTGCCTTACGTCGGACTCGTTGTCGTCGACCGCTATGCCGATGAACTCGACCCCGCTTGCGCTGAAATCGCGGTGGGCGGCCTCGATGGAGCGCGCCTCCTTGTTGCACGGGCCGCACCACGACGCCCAGAAGTTGACCACCACTGGCCTGCCCTTATTCGCGGCAAGGCTCCACTGGACGCCGTCGAAGGTCTTAACGCTTATCGGCGCGGCGCTATTGCCCTGGCCCGCGGCATCTTCGGCAAAGGCCCCTTGCCCGAAGACGAGCGCCAGCGCCGCGACAAGCAAAAACAAGACGCGCGCAACCGTCTTGGTTGCATCAGCCTCTGTGCCGCGATTTTCAGACAGCTTCATGGGTTGCCGGGATGAGCGGGTCATTATCTGGTATTTTAACCTTATTTTACGGAAATGACAAGGACGGCTTGAACCAGCCCCGGCAAAATAAAAAGGCGGCCCGTGGGCCGCCTTTTATATAGACAGCGCGATTAGCCGCGCCTCAGTGCGCCTCTTCGAGCGCGCCTCCGATATACAGCATAGAAAGAAGCGCGAATATGTACGTCTGGAGGAAGATCACGAGCACGCCCATGAGCGTGGATATGGCGAGGAGCGGATACGCCACGGGCATGAGTATGAGGAGCACCATGACTATCTGCTCGTGCCCCATCATGTTTCCAAAGAGGCGCAAGGACAGCGACAACACCCTTGCAAGGTGGCCGATGATCTCCAGGGGGAGTATGAGGGGGATAAGCCACCAGACCGGCCCGATGAAGTGTTTCGCGTATTTCGCCCCGTGCTCCCAGAAGCCTATGACATGCGTGGCGAAGAAGACGATGATGGCGAGCGCCGCGGTGGTGTTGAGGTTCGCGGTCGGCGACACGAGGCCCGGCACCATGCCAAGGGCGTTCGACACGAAGATGTAGACCGCGAGCGTCATGATGAACGGGAAATACTTCCTGCCCTTGTGCCCGATATTCTCGTCGGCCATCTTGAGGAAGGCGTCGACGGCCAGCTCGATTATCGACTGGAGCCTGCCCGGCACGAGCTTGAACCTGCCGGCCATCACGACCGAGAAGACCGTGAGGGCGATGATGATGTAGACCATGACGGCCGTGTGGGCGTGCAGCCCGAACGCCGGCAATATTATCGACTCGTGCATCTTGCCTCCTCCCTTATTCCCGAGTGTTGTTAAACCCGTCCGCCTCTTCCGCCCTCATCATCCGCAGCGCGGCGAAGATGAGCACGCCGATGACGCCGAATATGGAGAGCGAAAAACCCGCCAGAAGCTGCCACGGGCTCAGCCAGCCCTTTGATATGACCAGCGCGAATAAAAAAACCGTCGCGCCGAACCTTAGGTAGTAACTCCGCGCCACCGCCCTTGCGGCCCTCTCCGCCGGCATCCTCATGCCCTTGCCGGCAATGCGCAGGAGCCACGACATGTTCACGGCGCCGAGGAGAAACCCGGCGGCTATGCCTGTTGCCAGGGACGAGTTCGTCAGGAGTCCGGCCGCGAGCGCCGCCGTCCCTGCGGCTATGCCGGCATAACCGGCCCTTGCCGCAGCCCTGGCCGCGTCCGCCTCGAAGAGTCCTTGGGGAGCCGCCTCATTCAACATGTTTCCTGGCCGCCGTGTAGATGTTCTTGAACCCCGCGGCTATCCCCAGTATGAGGAAGATGAGCGTAAACCACGGGTTCGTGTCGAAATGCCTGTCAATGTATATCCCGATGAGGAGGCCGATGAACGTGCAGGCGACCATCGTGATGCCCATCGACGCGAGCATGGAAACGCCGCGCAGCGTCCCGCCGCCCTCCGTGCCGTGCCGTTGCTCATGGCCGCCCTTATCGCCGTCTCCGGTCATTGCGCGCACCTCGAACCTTGTTATATGCAATGCGGTTTCAAGGCCGGGGATATCCTTAAATCATTACCACAGACGGGATGAGAAAGTCAAGGAGGATGTAGAGAATTGTCCAGCCAAAATAGAAATGTCCTCTTTTTACCAAGATGAAAATGTCCTAATCCGGCGTGATGGGTTGTTTCCTCCAAGGGTGGTTCGGTGGCGGTATCTGTTTTCCTTGTCTTATATATTATAGGCGTCTTCGGTCTTTTTGGTCTTGACGTTATCTCCTCAAACCGCGAGGACTCGACTTTGTGTTTTATGACCATCCGGCCGTCCACATTCTCCTCGACAATTACGCTCTTCGCGTTCACGCGGGTCTGAACCTGATAAAGCCTCTTCTCGTTAACGGCCGTAAAGCCGTTGCGCAAGGCGCTTGTGTGCTTGACGCACGGCGCGCCGTCAAGGTCGAGACCCTTTGCAACGGGACGA
>JACRCM010000137.1 GCA_016219025.1 Deltaproteobacteria bacterium
AGTTCGAGCGTCTCGCGACGTCCTCAGGCCCGACGGGCGGCGAGATAAGAAGGCCGTCCGACGGAAAAGTCCCCCAGAGCGTCGTATTCATCCAGTGCGTCGGCTCAAGGGACGAGAAAAAGGGCGTGGCGTATTGCTCCAAGGTCTGCTGCATGTACACGGCCAAGCATACGATGTTATACAGCCACAAGGTGCACGGAGGCAAGTCCTACGTCTTCTACATGGACATCCGTTCATGCGGAAAGCGGTATGAGGAGTTCGTCAGGAAGGCCATCGAGCACGACGGCGCGATGTATCTGCGTGGCAGGGTGTCGCGCGTGTATGAGCGGGACGGCAAGGTCATCGTGCAGGGCGCGGACACGCTCTTGGGCTCTCAGGTGGAGATAGAGGCCGACATGGTCGTGCTCGCCACGGCCATCGTGTCGAGGACGGGCGCGGACGGCCTCGCGCAGAAACTCGGCATAGGCTACGACAAATACAAGTTCTACAACGAGTATCACCCCAAGCTCCGTCCGGTCGAGACCGTGACCGCCGGGATATTCCTCGCGGGCACGTGCATGGGGCCGATGGACATACCGGATGCCGTGGCGCAGGGCAGCGCCGTCGGCGCAAAGGTGCTAGCGCTCTTCTCGGCGAATGAGATGACGCGGGAGCCGATAACGGCCCTCGTCAACAAGGCCGCCTGCAACGCATGCTGGGACTGCCTGACCGCGTGCCCGTACTCGGCCATAGAGAGGGACGCGGTAAAAAACCGTCAGGGCGAGATAACAAGGCGGCTGGCAAAGGTGAACGAGGGCGTGTGCCAGGGCTGCGGCGTATGCGTGGCCGCATGCAGGAGCAAGTCGATCGACCTTCGCGGCTATACCGACGAGCAGGTGTATGCGGCGCTGGCGGCATTCTGAAAAGGCAGGATATATGAGCGGACATTCTGAGACTACCGGGCATACTGAGACTACGCAGTCTGGCGCTTTCGAGCCCAAGATCATGGCCTTTGTCTGCAACTGGTGTACGTACGCGGGCGCCGACCTTGCGGGCACGTCACGCATGGAGTACAGGCCGAACGTGCGTATAATAAAACTCCCGTGCACGGGCAGGATCGACCCGCTCTTCATCATCAAGGCGTTCGAGAACGGGGCCGACGGCGTGCTGGTGTCCGGCTGTCACCCCGGGGACTGCCACTACACGACCGGTAACTATCACGCGCGGCGGCGCTGGATAGGTTTCAAGAACCTCATGGAGTTTACCGGCATAGACATGCGCCGCCTGCATTTTTCGTGGGTCTCGGCGTCGGAGGCCATAAAGTGGGTTGACCTTATCAATAACGTGACCGGCGAGATAAAGAAGATCGGGCCGTTCATGGAGTATAAGGGGTTGAAGTAGAGGCGTATAAACAAAGGGGGCGCGGCAGATGGCTTCTGAATTCACCGTAAGCGCGGTGCTGGTTGAGCAGGAAGACGGGAGTTACAGGGCGAATTGCCCGGACCTTGACGTTGCGGTATCAGGCAGGAACCCGGACGACGCTCTGGGCAACCTTAAAGACGCGGTGGCCGCCAAGATAAGGACGGTGGGAGCCGATAAGGTGCGGATGAACGCGGTAAAGTGTTTGAAGGTAAGGGTAACGGTCGATTAGCGTTTTTGACGGACAATGGAAATGGAAGAGCAGCTTAGAAATAAAGCCAAAGAGCTTTTAGAGACCGGCTGCGTCAAGGTCGTCATCGGGTACGGCTGGAACAGGACAAAGACCCGCACGGCCCCGGTCTTCATCACAAGGCCGGAGGATGCGGACAGACTCGTCTGGAACCCGCTTTGCGTCAACAATCTTTCGGTCTACCTTACCCGGAAGTTCAAGGACATACAGGCGCTTGGCAAGCCCGCGATAGTGGCCAAGGGCTGCGACATACGTAACATCGTCGTCCTCATAACCGAGGCGCAGGTCAGGCGCGAGGACGTGGTGATAATCGGCATGACGTGCGGCGGCGTCGTCTACAGGCAGGAACTCTGGAAGGGTGAATTGAAGCCTGAGATAATGCCGACCAAGTGTGCAAACTGCGGCGTTAGAAACCCGCGCGTGGCGGATTTCGTGATAGGCGAGCGGTCGAGCTTCACGCCGCCTGAAGCGCCGACCGGCATGGTCTTCGACAAGATAAAGGCAATAGACGCGATGACCCCGGCCGAGCGCTGGAACTTCTGGATAGGCGAGTTTTCGCGGTGCATCAAGTGCTATGCGTGCAGGCAGGTATGCCCGCTGTGCTACTGCGAGCGGTGCATAACCGAGAAGAACATGCCGCAGTGGATAGAGACGAGCGCGCATCCAAGGGGCAACCTCTCGTGGAACCTTACCCGCGCCATGCACCTCGTGGGCAGGTGCACGTTCTGCGGCGAGTGCGAGCGCGCCTGTCCGGTGAACATCCCGCTCAACCTCATGAACCAGAAGATGATTCAGGTGGTGGATGAGGCGTTCGCGTTCAAGTCCGGGTACGACGAGAAGACGCATCCGCCGATGATAGTGTTCAGCCCGGACGATAAAGAGGGCTTTATAAAGTGACGTGATGGAGGCGCGGCGCGCTACGGTTGCCGCCGCGCCTATGGAAGCAGAGCTTCCGGGCAGTTGCGTACCCAAGCGGAGAGACTGTGCCGCAATGCAAGAATCGGAGAAAAAACCTCTTTTTTCGGAGGGGTTTTACCCCTAAAATTCAAAAGAAATCGCTTGTAGGGCATCGTGGAGAGCCTGTTTTTTTACAGATACAATTGCGACACAGCCTCGGAGCTTGGGAACGAGAAGAACGGCCACGGCCTTTTACCGATAATCAAATGGCTGACGGGTTTTTGAAAAAAGATGATTTAAACAGGCTCCGTGCGTCGGTTGCGGCGAAGGGCGGAAGGTTCGTCGCGCCGGTGACCGTTGCGCGCCAGACCGTCTTTAAGGAGACCGCCCCTTCCGACGAGGTGGCGCTCGGCTATATACTTGCGCGCAACTCCTACAAGGAGTTCCTATTCCCGCAGACCGAGGCGATAGCGGAATTTTCCATCCATCGCCAGGGGGTGGAGTTGCGCGGAAAAGATGCGGACGCGAGGGATACCGTAATATTCGGAGCGCGCCCGTGCGAGGCCGCCTCTCTTGCGTCTCTCCGGGCTGTCTTCACATGGGGATTTATCGACGAGTCATATACGAAGAGGGAGGACAAGACCGTCGTCATCACGGTCGCCTGCACCAGCGGGGACGACGCATGTTTCTGCACGACCGTCGGGCTTTCGCCAGAGTCGGCGGCGGGTTCCGACGTCATGTTCCACGAGACGGACGCTGACGGCTGGCTCGTATACGCGGTTACTGAGAAGGGCAGGGCGTTCATCGAGGCCCATGCGGATGCGTGGAGCGCGGCTGCTCCGGAAGACGCCGTCGCAAGGACGCTATTCATGCCTCCTGTCATAGCTGGCGTTGATATCAAGAAGATAGGCGAGCGCCTCAAGAAAAAAGACCATTACGACGAACCCCTATGGGCGGAGCTGACGAGGAAGTGCATAGGCTGCGGGGCCTGCACCTACGTCTGCCCCACCTGCCATTGCTTCGATATAACGGACGAGGGCGCGGCGTTCGAGGGAGAGAGGCGCAAGAACTGGGACTCGTGCCAGTATGACTCGTTCACGCTCCACGCGAGCGGGCACAACCCGCGCGACGCGCAGTGGAAGAGGTGGCGAAACCGCTTCATGTGCAAATTCAATTTCTACCCTGAGAAGTTCGGATCAAAGGGCTGCGTAGGCTGTGGCAGATGCGTCCGCGTCTGCCCGGTGCGGCTGGATATAACGGAAGTGATGGAGGAGATGTCGAAAAGGCCGTGATGCGTGGTGCGTGGCAAGACTACAATCCTAATAGAGATTTTACTCCTTAACCGCATCACGCATCACGCACCACGGTCTTGCTAACGCATAGAGCTACGATTTACAAAGTAGCTCTATTGTAAATCACGCTCACGCATCACGGCCTTCAAGGATGTTCTTATGACAAACATATACCTTCCGAATTTAGTAACCATAGAAGACATATACGAAGAGGCCCCGGACGTCAGGAGCTTCAGGCTCGTATTCAAGGACAAGGCGCTCAGGGAGTCGTTTGACTTCAAGGCCGGGCAGTTTGGCCTCTATTCGGCCTTCGGACTTGGCGAGTCGACCTTCTGCATAGCCTCGGCCCCCACGCGCAAGGGGTACATACAGTGCACCTTCAGGAGAAGCGGCAGGGTGACCGGCGGGCTCTTCAACCTCTCCATCGGCGACACCATGGGGTTTCGCGGGCCGCACGGGAATTCGTTCCCGTTGGACGAATGGAAGGGCAAGGACATCGTCTTCATCGCGGGCGGCATCGGGCTGCCTCCGGTGCGCTCGGTTATATGGAATTGTCTCGACAGGAGAGAGGAGTTCGGCAAGATAACGATAGTCTACGGCGCAAGATTGGTGGCCGATCTCGTATACAAAAATGAACTCGCTCACTGGGACGACAGGACTGACGTGCGGCTCGTACAGACCGTTGACCCCGGCGGGGAGACCCCTGAGTGGAAGGACAAGGTCGGCTTCGTGCCCAAGATACTTGAGGAGGCCGCGCCGTCTTCAACCAACGCCGTGGCCGTGACGTGCGGGCCGCCGGTGATGATAAAGTTCGTCATCGCGTCGCTCGGCAGGCTCGGGTTTTCCGACGACGCCATATACACGACCCTTGAGAACAAGATGAAGTGCGGGGTCGGCAAATGCGGCAGGTGCAACGTCGGAGACGTGTATATCTGCAAGGAAGGGCCGGTATACACGGCAGCCGAGGTTAAAAAGATGTATAACGACTTCTGATCCTGCCGAAGGCGAGGCGCGGCGGACAAATAGCAAAAAAACCGCAGCCGGGATTATTGATAGCTGTAAAAGTAATGCAATGGCGGCGCTTATGCTTAAACGAAAACGAGTATTCGTCATGCCCGAATGTTTCTGCCGGGCATCTAGCGTCCTTAGCGCGGGCGATAAGATAAATACACTGGATTCCTCCCC
>JACRCM010000133.1 GCA_016219025.1 Deltaproteobacteria bacterium
ACACCTTGGTCGGGTCGATGACCCCGGCCTTTACGAGGTCCTCGTAGTTCTCGGTCGCGGCGTTGAAGCCGAAGGCGGCCTTGCCGTTCTTGACCTTGTCAACGACAATGGAGCCTTCGACCCCGTCTTTCGCCGCTATCTGACGAAGCGGATCCTCAAGCTCCCTCTTGACGAGCTTTACGCCGAACTGCTGGTCGCCTTCGAGCGTCAGGCCGTCTATGGCCGCGAGCGTCCTTATGTAGGCCACGCCGCCTCCCGGCACCACGCCTTCCTCGACCGCCGCCCTGGTCGCGTGGAGCGCGTCCTCGACGCGGGCCTTCTTCTCCTTCATCTCGGTCTCGGTGGCCGCGCCGACGTTGATTACCGCCACGCCGCCCGCGAGTTTGGCGAGCCTCTCCTGGAGCTTCTCCCTGTCGTAGTCCGAGGTAGTCTCCTCTATCTGCGCCCTTATCTGCTTGATGCGAGCCTCGATGGCGTCCTTCTTGCCGCTGCCGTCGATGATGGTGGTGTTCTCCTTGTCAATGACGATCCTCTTGGCCCTGCCGAGCTCCTTGATGTCCACGGTCTCAAGCTTTATGCCGAGTTCCTCCGCGAGGAGCTTGCCGCCGGTGAGGGTGGCTATGTCGTCGAGCATGGCCTTGCGCCTATCGCCGAAGCCCGGGGCCTTGACCGCGCACGCGGACAGCGTGCCGCGTATCCTGTTGACCACGAGGGTGGCGAGCGCCTCTCCGTCGACGTCTTCCGCGATGACGAGGAACGGCCTGCCCATCTTGGCTATCTTTTCGAGTATCGGGAGGAGTTCCCTCATGTTCGAGAGCTTCTTCTCGTGGATGAGTATGTAGGCGTCCTCAAGGATGCACTCCATCCTGTCGGCGTCTGTGACGAAGTACGGGGAGAGATAACCCCTGTCGAACTGCATGCCCTCGACGACCTCGAGCTTGGTCTCCATGCCCTTGGCCTCTTCGACCGTGATAACGCCTTCCTTGCCGACCTTCTGCATGGCCTCGGCGATTATCTCGCCGATGGTGGAGTCGCCGTTGGCCGATATCGTCCCGACCTGCGCGATCTCCTTCTGTTCCTTGACGTTCTTGGAGAGCTTCTTGAGTTCTCCCACCGCGCACTCCACTGCCTTGTCGATGCCCCTCTTGAGGTCCATCGGGTTGTGCCCGGCGGCCACGAGCTTGGAGCCTTCCCTGAATATGGCCTGCGCGAGCACGGTCGCCGTGGTGGTGCCGTCTCCGGCCACGTCCGAGGTCTTTGAGGCAACTTCCTTTACCATCTGAGCGCCCATGTTCTCGAACTTGTTCTCAAGCTCTATTTCCTTGGCGACCGAGACGCCGTCCTTGGTTATGGCGGGCGAGCCGTAGGACTTGTCGATTACGACGTTGCGGCCGCGCGGCCCGAGCGTCACCTTCACCGCGTCGGCGAGGGCGTTGACGCCCTTCAACATTGCCGTGCGCGCGGTCTGACCGAATACCAATTCTTTCGCTGCCATCTTATATGTCCTCCTTTTATCTGCTGGTTTTATTCGCGCCTTCGCCCTTCCGTTACTTCTCGACGATGCCGAGTATGTCTTCCTCGCGCAGGATTATGAACTCCTCGCCGTCGAGTTTTACCTCGGAGCCGCCGTATTTGCTGAATATGACCTTGTCGCCGGCTTTGACGTCCAGGGGGACTATCTTGCCGTTCTCATCCCTTTTGCCCGGGCCGACTGCTATGACCTTGCCCTCTGCCGGGGTTTCCTTGGCGCTATCCGGGATGTAGAGCCCTCCCTTGGTCTTGTCTCCCTCGGTTGACCTTTTGACAATGACGCGGTCGTGAAGCGGTTTAATCTTCATCGTTACTCTCCTCCTTCTTTTATGTGCGTTGATTTACGACCGCCTCTTAAAATCGCTCTTTTCTCCGATCTCTGCGTCAGGCCGAAAATAAAAATGCTCACATATTTTCATATATGCTGCGCTTTTTATTTTCGTCCTTTCTTGACCTCGGAGAAAATAGCTGATTTTTAGAGGCAGTCTTAAGCGGACAGGCAGGACCGCCTCCGTAGCGTTAATAAATATATTGCCATACCCTTGGTTTGTCAAGTGGTTTTTTGGCACTCCGGGCGCGAGAGCGCCAAGTTGCTGGAATTATTACCTTTTTTTAACGCACCCCAGGATTTGCATTACACTGGCCATCCCAGCCGGGTTTCAGTATAATATATAGTTATCTTCATCCATCCGAGGCTGATATACATGGCGCAGAAGAAGATTAAGAGAGCTGATCCATTTGAGGCCGGCCAGACTATCGACAAAGACTGTCTTGTCATAGAGGGGCTTCGCCAGAACAATCTGAAGAACCTCTCGCTCCGCATCCCGCACAACAGGGTGACGGTCATTGCCGGGCCGAGCGGGTCGGGCAAGTCGTCTCTCGCGTTCGACACCCTCTTTGCCGAGGGGAGGTGGAGGTTCATCGAATCCCTCCCGACCTACACCCGGCTCTTCCTCGAGCGCATGGAGAGGCCGGAACTCGACGCCATCAGGAACGTCCGGCCGGCCATAGCCGTCGAGCAGAAGAACCCGGTCCGCACCTCGCGCTCGACCGTTGGCACCATCACCGAACTGAACGATTATCTCAGGCTCCTCTTCTCAAGGGTTGGCCGTCTGCATTGCCCGGCTTGCGGGGTGGAGGCTGTGTCTCATACGGCGCAATCCGCCGCTGACAGGCTCATCCGGGAGCGGTCGGTCGCAAAGGCGCTCATCGGGTTTACGCTTGCGGACGGCGTTGCCGTTGCCGGGCTTTCGGCCAAGGGGTTTCACCGCGTAAAGATTGGAGACCGGATGCTGAACCTTGCCGAGGAAGACCCGCCTTACGGGACGCCGGATGCGCTGCGGGTAATCGTCGACCGTCTCATTATAAAGGAGGCGGAACGGGGCCGCATCGCCGAGGCGTTCGAGACCGCGTTCAGGGAGGGCAATGGCAAGGCGTGGGTCGAGTTTGAGAACGGCGAGATCGGGGGTTTTTCAAGGGAGCCGGTTTGCCCGGGTTGCGGCGTCCGCGTCGAGAGACCTACGCAGGTTGCGCTTTCTTTTAACCACCCGGTGGGCGCGTGCCCGGGGTGCAGGGGCTTCGGCAACATACTCTCCTTTGACGAGGACAAGGTCATCCCGGATAAGACGCTCTCCCTCGCTCAAGGGGCCATCGAGCCGTGGACAAAGCCCGCGTACAGATGGTGGCAGGAAGAACTCGAAAGATACGCGGCCCGGCACAATTTGAGCCTCGAAAAACCCTTTGAAAAACTCTCCCGGCGCGAGAGGAGGCTCGTCTTCGAGGGCACCTCGTCTTTCGAGGGGTTGAACGGCTTCTTCGCATACCTTGAGTCGAAGAAATACAAGCTCCACGTAAAGGTCTTCTCCTCCCGGTACAAGGGGCAGACGGTCTGCGCGGCGTGCAACGGCGCGCGCCTCAGAAAAGAGGCGCTCGGCGTGAAGATAGGCGGCCTCAACATCGCGGAGGCGAGCGCCATGACCGTGGCCGGGTGTGCCGCGTTCATGGACGCGCTCTGCCTGACGCAGGCCGAGGAGGTCGTGGCAAGGGAGGTATTGAGACAGATAAAGGCGAAGCTCCGGTTCCTCAACGCGACCGGCCTCGGATACATCACGCTTGAGAGGCAGACAAAGACCTTGTCAGGAGGCGAGTTTCAGCGGATAACGCTGGCTACTCAGCTTGGCTCGTCCCTTACCGGGGTCTTATACATACTCGACGAGCCGTCCATCGGCCTGCACCCGGCTGACGTTGACACGCTCGTCAAACAGATAAAGGGGCTTGCGGCAACGGGCAATACCGTGGTCGTGGTCGAGCACGACCCGGCGGTGATATTGTCCGCCGACCATATAGTCGAGCTTGGGCCGGGGGCCGGAGAGCGCGGGGGCAAGCTCGTCTACGCCGGGCCGGCGCGGGAATTTCTCGCCTCGGCACGCACCCTCACCTCCGACTATCTCGCCGGACGCAAGGTCATCCACGCCCCGCGCTGGAGGCGCAGCGGGACAGGTAGAAGCATCGTCATACGGGAGGCGAGCGGGTTCAACCTCAAGGGGATAGACGCGGAGATACCGCTCGGCGCAATGACGTGCGTGAGCGGGGTATCAGGCTC
Source organism: Deltaproteobacteria bacterium (assembly GCA_016219025.1). Taxonomy (GTDB): domain Bacteria; phylum Desulfobacterota; class GWC2-55-46; order GWC2-55-46; family GWC2-55-46; genus JACRNO01. Next base: position 4,133 of record JACRCM010000133.1, read on the forward strand.
AGGCAAGTCCACGCTCATAGTGGACACCCTGTATAACGCATTGGCGGCCCATTTTCACATAGGTGGGGCTGAAAAACCCCTGCCGCACCACTCCATCGCCGGGCTTGCATACGTGGACGGGGCGCGGCTAATCGACCAATCCCCAATCGGCAGGACTGGCCGCTCCAACCCGCTCACTTACGTCGGCGGCTTCGACGAGATACGCAGGCTCTACGCCGCTCTTCCGGCCTCGGTGGCCGAGGGGTTCGGCCCGGGACATTTTTCGTTCAACGTGGAGGGCGGCAGGTGCGAGGCGTGCAAGGGCGAGGGCACGACCGCCCTGGAGATGCACTTCCTGCCGGACGTGCGCATAAAATGCGCCGCGTGCGGGGGCAGACGCTTCAAGACCGGCGTGCTAAGCGTTAAATACAAGGGCAGGTCGATCCACGACTGCCTTGAGATGACCTTTGACGAGGCCGCCGCAGTCTTCCCTAACGACCCGTCCCTGCAGAGGCGGTTTTCGGTCGTCAGGGACGTGGGCCTCGGCTATCTCCGGCTCGGCCAGCCGGCCACGACCCTCTCAGGCGGCGAGGCGCAGAGGCTCAAGATAGCAAGGGAGATAGAGGCAAAGGCCGCAGGGACGATATACATCCTCGATGAACCGACGACCGGCCTCCATGCCGACGACGCGAAAAAACTCATCTCGGTCCTCGGCAGGCTCGTGGACGCCGGAGCGACCGCCATAGTCATAGAGCACAACCTCGATTTCTTAAAATGCGCCGACTGGATAATAGACCTGGGCCCGGGCGGAGGCGAGGCCGGAGGCCGAATAGCAGCCACAGGCACGCCCGAAGATGTAGCCGAAGCAACGGAGAGCGTGACCGGAAGGTATCTGAAGGGTGCACTGTAGTTGCCGATTCATCGGCGTATTAAAGGCTTGAAGTGTTCCCGTCGTAAATAATTATGTACGGTGTCCCCGGCGCTCATGCCGGAATTATAATATGGTGTCCCCGGAACTCATGCCGGTGTCCCCGGAACTCCGGTCGTCGTAAATAATTATGTATGGTGTCCCCGGAACTCATGCGGCGCCGGTGAGTTGCTGGAAAAGGATTGGGAGCGGATGGTTACGTTTTACGGCTTTCCGAAGGAACACTGGAGACACCTGCGCACCACCAACATGGTCGAATCGCCGTTTGCAACCGTGAGACTGCGGACTACGGCGTCAAAGCGCTACAAGAAGGTGGAGAACGCAACCGCCGTCATCTGGAAGACCCTGATGACGGCCCAGAGGTCCTTCAGGAAACTCAATGCCCCCGAGCTGCTGGTCGATGTCGCTAACGGGGCCGTTTACGTCGATGGAGTAAGAGTGAAAAAGGTCGAAATGGAGATAGCCGCCTGATGCCTATTTACACACCGATTGACAAGACCTCTCTTGATCACGGCCTTGCGTATGTTGGCGGTGACGCTGCTTGAGTACTTCTCTATATTGACCTGGTGCTTGGTTACGAATTTTTCAAGGAACTTCTCGCCGGAGGCCCCGAGCTCAACCGAGTATGACGTGCCGTTTTTGTCCGTAAACGTTGCCGAGTCACCGCTGCTTGTTACCTTGAGCTTTGTGCCCGCCGGAATGAAGCTCGGCGAGGACTGCCAGTTCATCCACGTTATCTTGTTGCCCTTGAGCACCTTGAGGTTGCACCTGGCGTACATCGTCTCTTCCGCGCGCACCGTCTGCGAGAAGGCCAGCACGAGTATTGCCGCAAACAGACCGAATAGAATTCTACGCATAAAACCCCTCCGTTTTTACAGTTGATTTCCAGGCGTAGGCCTTGCGGCTATTCACCTGTAGGACGTATTCTACGTCACTTATAGCGCCCGTTGGGTGGTCTGCGTCTACCATTTACCGAAGTATGCGGCAGGCATATTGGGGGGCTGCCCGGCCTAACAAGTATTTTATCTTATCACAGATCAGGCCTGACAGATACTTCTGCCCGTGCTGCGCGTAATCCAAGTACGCTATCTACGAAGATAGCGTTCCATTTTTCTATCTGTCGATAGGCCTTATTTTTTACGCCCTCGTCCCAGACCACAGAACCAAAACCGTGTAACCCGGCATTCGTGACATGCATCTTTGCGATTAGGTCATGGGTGTCCTTATCATAGACGTCGTAGGCTATAGAAACTTCACCCCAACGTTCCCCGAGAAGAACGTTATCCCTGGTTTTTTTAATCCTTAAGGGGCCAGCTTTTGTGGTTGTGGTGTTTGTATCAACGTCTGTGCTACTTCTCCACTTGATGGAGACTTCTGCATTGATTATTACGGCCTTGTCACGAACGTTGTCTGCGCTGTCAATGATATTGTTGAAATAGCCAGCCTGAGTTAGCCATTTATTAAGGGAGTAGGTTGTTTGTGCGTTACGTTCGTCAATACTGCCTGGTGGATATATCTCTCCGTTGCTACTAACCGTGATGTCAAGTTTGATTACGGCCGTGTCATAAGAATTAAAATCCACTCCTTGAATGTGATATAGAGGGGCGGATGGGTTCTCCTGAGACACATAAGTACTTTGCCGACAGCCAATAGCAATTAAAGCAAGTAACGCAAGAGATACAGTAAGTGTAGTTTCTCTAAAGGTTCTATTTTTAAGCATTGCTATCCCCCCGATTTTTTTCGCCGTACCTGTTTTCTTTTTTTGTAATAATAGCTCCTTATTTATTGAAAAGCAACAGTAGTGTCCGGTAAAAACTAAAAAAGCATGGCTTGTTTTTCTGCCTTGTTGGATAATAGATTTCGCCAGAAGCCTATTACGGCAAGGAGGAACAAGCCATGCAAGGCAATCATAGCATATTTTCCGAGCTTCTTAAACT
>JACRCM010000132.1 GCA_016219025.1 Deltaproteobacteria bacterium
AGTTTAAGAAGCTCGGAAAATATGCTATGATTGCCTTGCATGGCTTGTTCCTCCTTGCCGTAATAGGCTTCTGGCGAAATCTATTATCCAACAAGGCAGAAAAACAAGCCATGCTTTTTTAGTTTTTACCGGACACTACTGGCCCTGAACGTCAATTTATTGCCGTTTATCCTATGTCCTCTGGAGAATTTAATAAAACATGGCATTCTTCCGATAAGGAAAGGTATGGGTCTGTGACGGCCGGACTCGTCTGTATGAGAGGGGTTTGTTTTTTAACGACTTTATAACGGTTACCGGGACAAATGTTCAGCAGAAGCATCCACCTCAAGATATTGTCGCTTGTAATGGGGTTTGTCGTCCTGGCGGCGGGCATCTCCATCTACGCCGGGGTGAGGAGCAAGGAGCGGGAACTCCTCGACGAGAAGCTCCGGGCCTCGAGGCTCATGGCCGAGCCGGTGCTCAACGCCATATATGAGGACATGCTTGAGCACAGGGCCGACCTCGCAAGGCGTCTGCTGCATGACCTTGGCAAGGCCAAGGGGATCGGGGAGCTCTTCATAGTAAGGGGCAACGGCGTTGAAGAGGCGTTCGCGGACAGAAAGACCATTATGGAGGTAAAGGCGGCCATCGGCAGGGCAAGGCCGGAGTGGGAGGCGGGCCACAGGGACGAGTCGAGGAACGTCGCCCCGGGGGTGGACAGTCCCAGGTTCAAAGAGGCGTTCAGGGCATTTCAAAAGGACTGGAGCGCCGGGCCGGTGCATTATATCGACACTCAGGACGGGGTCCCGTTATTCGTCTATCTCCAGCCGATAGAGAAGAAGCCCGGATGCAGGAACTGCCATATCCCGGACGAGGGCGCGCGCGGCATCCTTGTCATAAGGACGCCGCTCGACGGGATGTACGCGGCGCTTGCGCGGGGGAGGAACCGCTGGATGCTTGCTGGTCTGCTTTCGGTCGCCGCCGGAGGCATGCTCCTATCCGTCCTGATAAGGCGGTCGGTCACCGGGCCGATACGCAGGAACGTCGAGGTGATAAAGGCGATAGCCGACGGCACGAACGGCATGGGAGAGCGGCTTACGGCGCGCTCCGGCGACGAGATAGGGTACCTGGCCTCCGCCTTCAACGAAATGCTCGACACCCTCGAGAGGAGGCAGGAGGACAACAGGAAGCTCCTCGAATTGGCCACGAACTCAAGGGAGGAGTTCCAGGCGACCTTCGACGCCATACAGGATATGATCTCCATCCACGACAGGGACAGGAGGATACTGAAGGTCAACCGCGCGCTCGCCGACAAGCTCGGCTCCACGCCGGAGGCCATCGTGGGCAGGAGGTGCAGCGAGATATTCTATTGCAGGGAGACCCCGCGGGCCTCCTGTCCCCACGAGCGGACGTTCGACAAGCGCGAGGCGGCGAGCGACGAGGTGGACGACATGTGCTTCGAGGGGACGTATCAGGTGACGACCTTTCCCATAGTGAACGACGGCGGCGAGGTCTGGGCGAGCGTACACTACGTGCGCGACGTGACGCGGGAAAAACTCATGCGCGACCAGCTCTTCCACGCTGAAAAGCTCTCAAGCGTCGGCAAACTCGTGGCCGGCATAGCGCACGAGCTGAACAATCCGCTCATGGGCATCATGGGGTTCTCCCAGCTCCTCATGGACATGCAGGGGGACAGGCCGGTTGCCGAGGCCAAGGACAGGCTCAGGAGGATTTACAACGAATCCGTCCGCACCGCGAAGATAGTCCAGAACCTCCTCGCGTTCGCCCGGTCGAAGCAGTCCGAGCGGGAGTGGCACGACGTCAACGATATAATCAGGCAGACCGTTGACCTGCGGGAATATTCCATGAGGACTAACAACATCGCGATCTCGCTCGACCTCGAATCCGGCATCCCCAGGACGATGGTGGATATATATCAGATGCAGCAGGTCTTCATAAACATAATGAACAACGCCGAGGACGCCATCGTGGCCGCGAAGGGGCGCGGCAGGATCGATATAAAGACCCGGCGCGGCAAGCGCCGCAACATCGAGATATCGTTCGCGGACGACGGCCCTGGCGTCCCCAAGGCGGTCATCAGGAAGGTATTCGACCCGTTCTTCACGACAAAGGAGGTCGGCAAGGGCACGGGGCTAGGGCTCTCCATATCCCACGGGATAATCACCGAGCACGGCGGCGCGATAGGCATCGACAGCCCGGAGGCCGGGGGCGCGGTCGTCTCGATAGAACTGCCGATAGTGGAGCGCGAACAATGGATGGAGGTGAAAAAGGCCGTCGATACCGCCGAGATGCGGCAGATGAGCTTTACCGACAAGCGCGCGCTTATCGTCGACGACGAGCCGTCCATACGCGAGGCGCTCCGCGACATACTTATCAAGTGGGGTTTCAAGGCCGATATCGCCGCTGACGGACGAGGCGCTCTCGACGCCCTTGAGCGCGGCCGGTATGCGCTCCTCATAACCGACATCAGGATGGCCGGACTCAACGGCGCCGAACTCTACGACTCCATACTGGCCAAACACGCCTACCTGAAGGACAGGACCATCATCGTCACCGGAGACGTGCTCGGGGAGGACGTCAAGAGGTTCCTCGCCAGGACGGGCTGCCCGCACATCCTCAAGCCATTCGAGCCGAACGAACTCATCGAGATGATAAAGGTGATACTGGCATAGAGCCGTGATGCATAAAATACCGTGACAGCGACAGTGACCGAGGAAGATTAAGGAAGCTCTGATTTATTTAGAGTCCGTCATTACGAAGTTACTAATCAGTTCATAAGTAAGTAGACATAAGTGGGGGAAAATGGTATAGTTTCCGTATGCAAAAACAAGATGCCCGGAAACTGGATCACAAGACCTTGGAAGCGATACGAATGCGTGCGGTCATGCAGGTGCAAAACGG
>JACRCM010000138.1 GCA_016219025.1 Deltaproteobacteria bacterium
GAAGTTCTACCTCTCGACGGATACGGTGATAGACCCTGCCACTGATGTTTACATCGGCCAGCGGTCGATTGCGTCCCTTGCGGGCGGGGCATCGAGCGGTTGGACGAGCAACATCTGGATACCCGGCACGACCGCCCCGGGGACATACTACATCGGCGCGATAGCCGACGCGACCAACACTAACGCCGAGACCGACGAGACTAACAATATAGCGGTCTCAGCGGCGATGACGGTGACGCAGTAGCAGACAAAGAAGGAAGACTCCCGCGTCCATGGATGCCGCAAACGCCCCCCTTTTCCGGCCTGTAAGCCGGAAAAGGGGGGCGTTTTTTCAGGCTTTAAGCCGCCCGTTACAGGGCTGACCGTCCAGATACAGATGTCCAGATACAGATTGACAAAAACCGCCTGAAGGAGTAATATAAGGCGTTGTAACAGCGCAATCTCATACAACGGGGGTCACTGTGCTTAAGTCGCCGCGCCTGCCTTTGTTATTGGGACTTTTTATGCTTGTAGCGGCGTTATTCCCAGCCGCCCTTGCGTCCTCAGCCGAACCGATACAACTCCCCGACTCCCCTAACGTCAAGCAAGGCATCGCGAATCTGAAGGGAGAGAACCTCGAGGAGGCCATCGAGGACTTCAAACGCGCGCGGCTTGAGGCACCTGATTCGTCCGTGGCCGCCTATTTTCTCGGCATAGCCTTGAAAAAGACCCAGAACTACGAAGAGGCGCGCAAGAACCTCTCAGACGCCATACGCCTGACCCCGGCGGTCAAGGAGGCCGTGGTGGAGCTGGCCGACGTGTATTATCAACTCGGGGACAACGGCAACGCGATGACGAACATCCGCCTCGCGGAGGACGCCGGGATACAGCCCGGGGAGACCGCCTTTATAAAGGGACTGATATTGCTCAAGGAGGGCAAGAGCCGCGACGCGATAGAGGCGCTTACCAGGGCGAAGTCGCTCTCCCCGGGCCTTGCCCAGGCCGCGGACTACCAGATAGCAGTTGCAAAGGTCAAGGAGGGGAACCTCAAGGGCGCCAGGGAGATGTTCAAGGAAATAGTCGTGCGCGACCCCAACGCGGACATCGCCGAGTTCGCAAAGCAGTATATCGACGCCATCTCGGCGCGTGAGCGGGCCGAACGGGAACTGAGCCTTACGGTCGACCTCCAGTATCAGTATGACGACAACGTCCTGCTCAAGCCGGGCGACTCCAGCGTGGCGGCGGACGTGACGAATGAGTCCGACTACGCCGCCGTGGGGATGCTCAGGGCCGAGTATTCGCCAAGGCCCGCCGGGCCCGCCGGTGTAAAGGCGCAGTATTCGTTCTATGACAATGCGCACCGCAAACTCGCCTCGCATGACGTGATGAGCCATACCTTTTCCATCGTGCCGAATTATAATCTTGAGACGGGCAATCTCTCGGCCATTGCAAGCTACAACTATACGATGGTCGACGACTTTAAGTATCTTGAGACCTACGGCATCACGCCCACGTATCAGTTCAGCGTCGGGAAGGGCCAGCTCGCCAGCGCGTTTGTGAAATTGCAGGAGAAGAAGATGCTGAAACTCCCGCTCACGCGCGACGAGGACAGGTCGAGCGACGAGTGGGCGGCAGGGCTTTCGTGGTTCTATCTCCTGGCCGGGAACAAGGGGTTTGTCAACCTCTCCTACGCCTTCAACCACGAGGACACGCGCGGCGCGAACTGGCAGTATATGGGCCACAAACTCGGGGCGGGCGTCTTCTACCCGCTGACCGATGCCATTAAGGTCAACGTCGGCGGCGAGGCGTACTTTCAGGACTTCGAGGAGAAGAACACCGCCTTCGGCAAGTTTAGAAAGGACAAGACCTATACCCTCAGCGCGATGCTCTCTTACGCCCTCATCGGTGACATAGACGCTCAGGTGCAGTATGTGCATGTGCGCGGGGATTCCAACATCGCGGTCTATGATTATTCCAAGAACGTCGTAAGCGCGGGCATCGAGGCTCGGTACTGAGGCGGTTTGCCCCGACCGTTGCGCTCGAAGAGGCGCTCAAGGAGGTCATTATGAAATCCAATGGACTTTTTTTCAGGGGTTGGATGAATCCATTGCGCGCCGCGGCGCTCCTGTTGCTGCTGTTGGCCGCGCTGCCGGCGTTTGCTTACGCCGACGAGGTCGGCGTCATTACGCGGGTCGAGGGCAAGGTGGACATCCTCCGGCAGGGCGCGAGGGAGGCGGTGGAGGCCCGGTTGAACTATCCGGTCTCAATGGAAGACGTGATACGCACCAAGACCGGCGGCAAGGCCGAGATACGCTTCAAGGACGACACCGTCCTTAGGATCGCGGGTAGCAGCCGCTTGAAGATAGACAAATACGTCTTCAACCCCGACAAGACCAGGCAGACCGCCTCGGTGACGCTATTCCGCGGCAAGGTGAGGGCGGTCGTCTCTAAGACCGCCACCGCCGTGCCCGTCTCCACGAACGCATCGACCTTCAACGTGAACACCCCTACGGCCGTGGCAGGCGTAATGGGCACCGACCTCTTCGTATTCTACGACAAGGGCATAACCGGCGTCATCTTCAAGGACGGCAAGGGCTTCGTCTTTACCAATAACGTCCCGGACAAGGTCGTAAGGGTGGGGGCCGGTTTCGTGACCTTCGTCACGGGCGCAGGCGCGCCGCCGCTTGAGCCGAGACCGGCGACCCAGCTCGAACTCGATCAGCACGTAAAGGACACATCGCCCTTCGAGAGGCCGGGCGGCACCGGCAAGGGCAAGCACAACGGCGCAGAGCCGGAGGCCGGGAACGGGTCAGGTGAGAGGCCCGGCGGCAAAAAGACGGGCGGGGACGCCGGAACGGCGGAAGAGACCGGGTCAACCGGCACGGTCGGCGCCCTCGACTCCACCACGGTTACATCCGCGGCAAGCGGCGGGTTGAGCGATGCCGCCAATGAAGGGACGTTTGGATATACCCCGCCCCCGGTTATTGCGGGACCGGCTACAGACACCGGCGCCACTGATCCCCTTAAGGACAATCCGGCGTTGATACCCCCCTATGTCCCGCCGGTGACAACGGCAGACACCACGCCTCCGGCCCTGAGCGTAGCGGGTGCCCCGCCATCCTTCACCAACCAGGCCGCGGCCAATTTAATCATCACGTCGAACGAGCCTTCAACCTTCTTCTACAAGCTCGATGGCGTGAGCATCGGCACGGTCACGCCATCAACGAGCGACACCTTTAACATCACGGGACTGCCCGAAGGCGGCCATACCCTCGTAATAGAGGGCAAGGACGGCGCCGGCAACGTCTCCGCTCAGGTGGTCATCAACTGGACGACCGACTATACGCCTCCGGTGGTAAGCATCCCGACCGCGCCCGCGACGATTACGAACCAGAATACGGCAACCTTCGGCGTCGCAAGCAACGAGACCTCGACGTATGCGTATACCCTCGACGGGACGCTTGTTGCTGGCACAACGGGTCTGTCCATCCCGGTGGAAGGGACGCATACATTTACGGTCACGGCGACGGACGCGGCGGGGAACACGTCGAACCAGTCATATACATGGACGACCGACTACACGCCTCCGGTTGTAAGCATCCCGACCACACCCGCGACGATTACGAACCAGAATACCGCGACCTTCGGCGTCGCAAGCAACGAGACCTCGACGTATGCGTATACCC
>JACRCM010000134.1 GCA_016219025.1 Deltaproteobacteria bacterium
CCCCTGAAAAAGCCTGTTTTTTGTCATTCTGAGGAGCGCCTTTGCGACGAAGAATCTCGTAACATATTGAATTGCCTAAGCGCGAGATTCTTCGCTGCGCTCTGAATGACACTCTTTTGAGGGTTTTTCAGGGGTCTCAATCTCGTATCGATGGGCGTTGGAATTGAGGTGAAGGCCGGCGGCCGTATAGTCATAAGATACAAAAGAGACAAAGGCGAGTCTTTGCGGCATGAGGAAATAAAGACCAAAGACGCCTATAGCATATCAGACAAGGAAAACACATGCCTCCGCCGGACCACCCGTGGAGGAAACAACAGACCACGCCGGGATAGGCAATTTCTATTTTGGCTGGACACACGCGCTGAAATCCCTTGACTTTTTGTCGTAATTCCAGTATTAAATAACCCTACGGCAAGACGCGGGCGTTGTCCGCGGCGGCTTGCTATCTATAGTATATTTTTTAACCGCGCCGTCCGGGGCGGATTATGAAGGGTGCTTATTGGGTAAAAGACCGCCCAAACTTGATATGGACGCCTTTCTCATGGATGCGCCGCGTTGCGCGGGCGTTATCGTGGATAGGCTCGACGTTCGGGCCGTGAGGCGGGCCGCAAGGGACGGCGCGGACGTTGTCGAGGCAAGGGTCGATACGTTTTCCGAGAGGGACGAATCCGCCCTCAAGGCGGCCTTCGGCAAGATAAAAAAAGACGAAACCGCTGGCCGCGTCCCGCTTCTTCTCGCCATCCGAAGCGTCCGGGAGGGCGGCGTTGCGCGCATCCCTGACGGGGAAAGGCTCCGCTTGTTCGACTCTCTCATGCCGTTCGCCGACGCGGTGGACATAGAGCTTTCCTCAGGCAACATATTGAAAGATGTGATAAACTTAGCCAAGGGAAAAGGCGCTAAGGTTATCGTATCGCACCACGACTTTCACAAAACGCCGGGGACAAAGAGACTGCGCGACATAGTAAAGAGGGCGCGGGCTTACGGGGCTGACTATGTAAAAGTCGCCGCTGCCGTTGCCTGCCGTGAGGACACAAGAAGGCTTGCGGCGCTTCTTGCGGAGGACGGCGGCCTTATCGTAATCGGCATGGGAGAGGCGGCCAGGGCCTCGCGCATATTCTTCCCGATGCTGGGCTCCCTCCTGACCTACGGGTCGATGACAAAGGCCACCGCGCCCGGCCAGATGACGGTAAGAGAGATTAAGAGGGAGTTCAAGCGGTTCGGAATTTAGCCCGCGGAGCCGCGCATAAATATTACCAACGGAGGTAGCACAATGACGTTAAGGGTTGCCATAAACGGGTTCGGGCGCATCGGCAGAAACATCCTCAGGGCGTCCGTCGGGCTCAAGGACATCGAGATAATCGCCATAAACGACGTGACCGACTCGAAAACCCTCGCGCATCTCCTCAAATACGACTCGGTCTTCGGCAGGATAAACGCCGAGGTCTCGGCCAAGGACAACGCCATCGCCGTAAACGGCAAGGAGATAAGGATAGTCGCGGAGCGCGACCCGGCGAAGCTCCCGTGGAAGGACTTAGGCATCGACGCGGCGCTCGAATGCACCGGGCTATTCACCTCCCGCGACAAGGCGGCGGCGCACCTGAGCGCCGGCGCGAAGAAGGTCGTCATATCGGCCCCGGCGAAGAACGAGGACATAACCATCTGCATGGGCGTGAACCACGACAAATACGACCCGGCGAGGCACGCCGTCATATCGAACGCCTCGTGCACCACCAACTGCCTCGCGCCCGTGGCATCCGTCCTCCACAAGAAGTTCGGCATAGCGAGGGGCCTTATGACCACGGTTCACGCATACACCAACGACCAAAAGATACTCGACCTGCCGCACAAGGATTTGAGGCGCGCGCGCGCCGCGGCCCTCTCCATGATACCCACGACCACCGGCGCGGCCAAGGCCGTCTCGCTCGTGCTGCCGGAACTCAAGGGCAGGCTCGACGGCATGGCCATAAGGGTGCCGGTGCCCACGGTCTCGGTAGTGGACCTCGTGGCCGAGTTAGAACGCGACGCGACCGCCGAGGCGGTAAACGCGGCCATGAAGGAGGCGGCCGGCGGGCCGCTCAAGGGCGTGCTCGAATACTGCGAGGAGGAGCTTGTCTCCGTCGACTTCAAGGGCAACCCGCACTCCTCCATACTCGACGCGCCGTCCACGAAGATGATGGGGCCGCGCTTGTGCAAGGTCATATCATGGTATGACAACGAGTGGGGCTTCTCGTGCAGGATGGTCGACCTCATGCGCCTCATAGCGTCGAAGGGCGTATAAAGACGGGGCTTGGGCCCCGGAGGTAACGGAATGAACAGCGGACTCAAATTCATCGACGAGATCGACATCAAGGGCAAGCGCGTCCTCATCCGCGTGGACTTCAACGTCCCCCTCGACGACAAGGGCAACATAACCGACGACACGAGGATACGCGGTGTTCTGCCCACGATAAACTACGCCCTCGACGAGAAGGCGATGGTCATACTCGCCTCGCACCTCGGCAGGCCCAAGGGCAAGCGCGTGACCGAGATGAGCCTCGCGCCAGTGGCCAAGCGGCTCGGTAGGCTCCTCGACAAGGAGGTCAGCCTCGCGCCGGACTGCGCCGGGCCTGAGACCAAAAAGATAGTAGACGCCATGAAGCCAGGTGACGTGGTCATGCTCGAAAACCTCCGCTTCCACCCTGAGGAGGAGAAGAACAACGGCGCCTTCGGCGCCTCCCTCGGAGAACTCGCGGACGTCTACATAAACGACGCATTCGCCATGGCGCACCGGGCGCACGCATCGAACGTCGCCATCACGAACCACGTGAAGGAATACGCCGCCGGGTTCCTGATGAAAAAAGAGCTTACCTACTTCGCAATGGCCATGGAAAAGCCCGTAAGGCCCCTCATCGCCATCATCGGAGGCAAGAAGGTCTCGGACAAGGTCGGCGTGCTCCTCGCGCTTTGCGACCGCGTGGACAAGCTGATAATAGGCGGCGGCATGGCGCTCACCTTCTTCAAGGCGCTCGGTTACGAGGTCGGCAAGTCCTTTGCCGAGGACGACGCCCTGGCAACGGCCAAAGAGGTCATCGAAAAGGCGAAGGAAAAGGGCATAAAGCTCTACATGCCCGTGGACTTCGTGGTGGCCGACAAATACAGCGCCGAGGCCGAGACCAAGGTCGTGACCTATCAGGAGATACCCAAGGACTGGATGGCGCTCGACATCGGCCCCGCGACCGTAACGCTCTTTTCCGAGGCGATACAGAACGCCAAGACCATCATCTGGAACGGCCCGATGGGCGTATTCGAGATAGACGCCTTCGCGCGCGGCACCTTCGCCATGGTCACAAGCGTGGCGAACACCTACGCCATGACGATAGTCGGCGGCGGAGACACCGACGTGGCCGTGCACCGCGCGGGCGAGTACGCCAAGATGAGCTACATATCCACGGGCGGAGGCGCGTTCCTCGAAATATTGAAGGGAAGGGAATTGCCCGGCATTACGGCCCTGCGCCGGGCAAAAACCAACGCGGAACCGAGTCTCGCCGCAAGCTGAAATCAACCTTGCGGGCCGCCCTCGCCGATGCCTCTTGCGGCCACGGTCCACGGCCTTCACGCAACCCGGAGCAAACATGCTCACCCCTCTCATAGCCGGAAATTGGAAGATGAACACAGGCGTCCACCAGGGCGCAGAGCTTGTGATAAAACTCCGCGAGCTTATAAAGGGCGTGGATACAGCCGACGTGGTCATCGCCCCGCCGTTCACCTCCATCTACCACTTGAGCCACCTCATAGCCGACAGCACCATACAGCTTGCAGGGCAGAACCTCCATTGGGAAAAGAGCGGGGCATACACCGGCGAGGTCTCGGCGGAGATGCTCCTTGACGCGGGCTGCCGCTACGTGATAATCGGCCACTCCGAGCGGAGGACTTACTTCCACGAGACCGGCGATGTTGTGAACAAGAAACTCGTCGCCGCCATACGCGCCGGACTCAGGCCCATCGTCTGCGTGGGAGAAACGCTCAAGGAGCGCGAGGCGAAGAAGACCCTCTCCGTCGTCTCCACGCAGTTGAAGGGCGCGCTCGCCGGACTCTCAGGCGGCGGACTCAAAGACATCACGGTCGCGTATGAGCCTATCTGGGCCATAGGCACCGGCGCGGTCGCCGCCCCGCAGGACGCCGAAGAGGTGCACAACGCGCTAAGGGAACTCCTCTACGAAACGCTCGGCGCCGAGGCCGCAAGACCCATCCGCATAATATACGGCGGCTCGGTCAAGGCCGACAACATAGACTCCCTCATGTCCCAACCCAACATAGACGGCGCCCTCGTGGGCGGCGCCTCCCTAAAGGCCGAAGAGTTCGCAAGGATAGTGAGGTTCAGGTGAATACCCTCAGTTACAAATACGAGATATTCCCGACGTGGCCGCAGAGGGCGCAACTCTATAAAATCCTGCGGCAGTGCAGGTATCAATGGAACAAGGCCGTAACCATAAGAAAGAAACTCAAGGCCGCCCTCAACTCAGGCCAATTCGAGCACGTGGTCAACGCCTGTCTCTGGAGAAAAGAACGACAGGCAGGCCAAGCGCGCAAAGGCCATAAAAGCAAAATGCCCTGGCATGGCCGACGAGAAGGCGGCGGCGCTATGTTATGACGTAGGAAATCTCATCGGAAATACGCTCGGCGATTTATCGCCGGAAGAGAAGCTTGATGTTAAGGCGCTTTCCGAAAGGCTCAAGACAAGGCATCTGGAAGAGGCCGGGCTCAGAAAAGAGGCGAAGGCCGGAGGGGTTAAAAAACCCCCCAAGCTCACGGTCTACTGGCAACTGATGAAGGCCATCGACCGATATGCGGGCCATGCCGCGAAGGTCTATGCTGACAGGTCTTTCGAGGCGGGCAAGGGCATGGCCGTGTCCAATGTAAGGTCCAATATCTCCGGGAGCGCCAAGTCGTATCGTTGGAACAAGGCCGTTGCCCCCTCTCCTGACCAGCGCGTCCACGGCGCAACGGGCGAGCCGCGATATAAGAAACGGGCGGAGAGTTTTCCATTCCAGTACACGGAGGGGACGGCGGAGACCTTCCGGCTAAAGCGCCGTGGCCGCGGGCATCAGATTTATATAAACCCGCTTCACGAGGACAACCGTTGGATGGACGTTGCGTATCACAGGCCCATCCCGGACGGCGCCAAGATAAAACAGATGACCGTCAAGGAGAGGGCCGGCCATTTCTTTGCCGCATTGAGTTGCGAGGTGCCGGACTCCGCGTGGATGATCCCTTCGATGCGGGCCGGGTGGCGGGCCGGGATAGACCCCGGCGCAAAGACCGCGCTGACCATCGCCTTCAGGAACTCCGAGACGTCCGAGACGAGACACGCCGCCATAGACTACCGGTTCCTTGAGGAGGGTCTTGCCGGTCTTGAGCGTCTTCAACAGTGCGTGGCGAGGAAGCGGGGGCCGAGGAGGAAGCGGACGCCTGATGAGGTGGCAGGGGAGCTTGCGAAATTTTCCGCCAAGAAAAAGATCAAGGGCCTGTCCGAGGGCGAACGGACAAAGAGGATAGAGGATAAAGAGAAGAGGCTTTCCGAGACCATGATAAGGCAGGGGCCGAGCAAGTCATGGAGGCAGGACGCCCGGCGGGTGGCCGGGTTTCAATACAGGATAGCAAACCAGCGCATGGACGCCCTGCACAAGATAAGCCGGGCGCTTGCGCAAGGGTGCGACCTCGTCGGCATCGAGGATTGGGAGCCTGTGCGGGAGATATCCTACAGGAAAAAACGCAAGGCATTGAAGAAGGATATCAAGGCCGGGGTTCAAGGCGCGGAGAAAAAGTTAAAAGAGTTGGAGGCAGAGAAGACGAAGTCCGGCAGAATAGGGGTCAAGAAGATACGCAGGGGCGGCAGGGACAGGTCTATCGCTACGTTCAGGACCATGCTCGAAGAGAAGGCGCGGAGGGCCGGGACCGCCGTCCAGAGGGTGCCCAAGGCGGGAACAACGTATACATGCTCGCGTTGCGGCGAGGCTACCGGGCCGAGGGGCGACCCCTCGGTCCGTGAATGGACGTGCGTCGCCTGCGGCGCCGCGCATGACAAGGATTTAAACAGCGCGTTCAACGTGCTTAAAAGAGCCGAAGATATAAATACTCAAGGCGCAGTCCAGGCGCCGGCCATGCTTCACGGCCATTCCGCCGCCTCAACGTCATCTCAAGGGACACAGGTGAACCCGGCCAAACCGGCTGGCAGCCTTGTCACGGGGATGATTGACGACAAGGGCGGCTCTTCGGTCTTCAATGCCCTGCCCGGTTTATGGGAGGGAGCGGTTCCGGGCGCCTTCAAGTCTCTGCTCGAAATGGGCTATGCCAGGTCTTTATCCGGCATGAAAGAGACGGAAAAAACGGCGCCGGGAACCGCCCCTCGCCATAAAAATTACCGGAAATGCCGCCTCGATAACGCCGAATCCATAAGCCGTTAGAGTGGTTGCGGCATTGCAGGTGGAACAGGGCGTTGTTTGACCGGTGATTGGAACTCTGGGCTGCACGGGCCCCACCACGCCGGGGGTGGAACAGGGCGTTGTTTGACCGGTGATTGGAACTCTGGGCTGCACGGGCCCCACCACGCCGGGGGTGGAAC
>JACRCM010000001.1 GCA_016219025.1 Deltaproteobacteria bacterium
CATTCGCCCGCGTTAAAAAGCGGGGCGCGTCGAGTTGGGTTGCAGGCGCGAAAACGCATTCGCCCGCGTTAAAAAGCGGGGCGCGTCGAGTTGGGTTGCAGGCGCGAAAACGCATTCGCCCGCGTTAAAAAGCGGGGCGCGCCGAGTTGAGTTGCAGGCATTGAAACGCATTCGCCCGCGTTAAAAAGCGGGGCGCGTCGAGTTGGGTTGCAGGCATTGAAACGCATTCGCCCGCGTTAAAAAAGGAGGGTGTCAACCATGAGGATCGTCAAGACCTGGTATTTCAGGAAGGTTGCCGTCGCGCTTATATTAACCATCTTAGCGATGGGCTGCATCCCGGCGAAGAGCATGGCGTATATGATGGGGGGGGCGCATTCCACCACGGGCGTTGCGGCGTTCGAGCGTTCAGCCGACATGGACAGGCTCCAGCGCGTCCTCGAATCGAAGATAATATCCGCCAGGCTCACGGATGCCGGATACACGGCCACGGAGATAAACTCCAAGCTCCAGAAGCTCTCGGATCAGGAGCTGCATCAGTTCTCCGCGCAGGTGAATAACCTCTATCCCGGCGGCGACGGCGGCCTCTCCGTGCTCGCGGCGCTCCTCGTAATAGTCATCATCGTGCTCGTCGTGCTCAAGATGACCGATAGGAAGATCATAATAAAGTAGCGGCCTAAGACCCTGCGCGGCGCCCACCCGCCGCTCCATCAGATGAAAGACCCAGCATATCCGCTCCGCTCCGCGCTCGTCTCCATCCTTTTTTTCGTTGCGGCCTGTTCCGGCCCGGCCCGCGATGCGGTGCGCCGCGATATCGCGGCGCATCCGGCATCCGGCCATTACCTCCCGGACGTCCCGTTCTTCCCGCAAAACAATCACAGATGCGGCCCGGCCAGCCTCGCAAGCGTCTTGAATTTCCTTGGCGCGTCCGTCACTATGGACGAGACGGCTCAGGCCATATATAATGAACGCATATCAGGCGCCCTGCCCATCGACATGCTGGCCGCCGCGAAGGAGGCGGGCTTCGAGGCCCACTGGTACAACGGCGGGTTCGGCGACCTGAGGCGCAAGATTGACGAAGGCGCCCCTCTCATACTCTTTTTGAACATGGGGTATAACCTCTACCCGTCGGGGCATTATATAGCCGTGGTCGGCTATGACGACAATTTAAAGGTGGTGCTCGCGCATTCGGACATGGAGGAAGAGGCCGTATTCACTTATGGAGAATTGTCAAAGGCATGGGGAAAAACCGGATATTCGACGCTCCTCGTAAGGCAAAGGGCATCAGAGTGACGCGCCTCGCCGCCGTTGCCGCGCTCGCGCTTGCGCTTACGGCGTGCGCCGCCGGGCGGGTTGCCGTGCGCGACCCGCTCGATGCGGCGGAGCATATCAGGCTCGCCGGGATATACGAGGCAAAGGCCGCGTTCCCCCTGGCGCTCGATGAATACATCAAGGCCGCCGAGGCCGGCGAGACGAACGGAGGCGCGTGGTTCAGCGCCGGCAACATGGCGCTCCGGCTCAACAGGCTCGATGAGGCCGAGACGTATTACCGCAAGGCCATCGCCATTGACCCGGGCTCCGCCGTCTCTTACAATAATCTCGGCTGGCTCTACATGGAGAAGGGAGAGATGGACAAGGCCGAGGCCGAGGTGAACGAGGCGCTGCGTCTCGACCCGATACGCCCCTACATATACCTCGATACCCTTGGGGTCATTGCCCTGCGGCGTAAGGCCTACGGGGCCGCGGCGCAATATCTCAATGCGGCATACGGCCTTGTCCCGGAGACGGACGCTGACGGCGGAAAAGAAATATCCTCGCATCTGCGGGAGCTTGACGGCCTTGCCGGAGATAAGGCAAAAACAGCGGAATAAACGGAGAACATTATCATCGGTCTTGTCCTCGCCGGTAACGGATAACCGCAACTGATAACCGCTTCGCACAAAGGAGGCTTCTTGCGCGTCATCTACGGTATAAACCCGGTTGCCGAGGCGTTGAAGGCAAGGCCCACGGGTATAGAAAAACTCCTCGTCTCGGCTGGCCGGACTGATAAGGAGATCGGCGGAATAATGAAGGCCGCGGCCTCCTCAGGCGTGCGCGTGGAGACCGTCCAGCCCAAAAAGCTCGACGAGGTTGCGGGCACCGGCGGACATCAAGGGGTAGTGGCGTGTCTCTCAGGCCAATACCCGTATCGCGGCCTTGACGAGATAATCACCAACTGGAAAAAAAGCGGCAAGCCCGCCCTCATCCTCGTTCTGGATTCCATCCAGGACCCGCAGAACCTCGGCGCGCTCATAAGGAGCGCGGTCTCAGCGGGCGCTCACGGCGTCGTCATACCCAAGGACAGGGCCTGTGAGGTGACGCCCGCCGTGGTGAAGGCGTCGGCCGGGGCCACTGAACACGCCAACTGCCTCATCGCCCGCGAGGTGAACCTCGTGAGGGCGATGGAGGAACTGAAACGCGTCGGCGTCTGGACCGCCGGACTCGACGCGGCCTGCAAGGCCGCGATCTACGACGCCGACCTCTCCGGCGACATAGCCCTCGTCATCGGGAGCGAAGGCGCGGGACTCAGAAGGCTCGTAAAAGAGGCGTGCGATCTGTGCGTCTCCATCCCCATGCAAGGCGGCTTCGACTCCCTCAACGCCTCCATTGCCGGAGCAATAGCGCTATTCGAGGCCGGGAGGCAGAGACGGCCAACGAAGGTAAAATAGACTCCACCATGCCCGACCTCATCAACCTCATAAAAGACGCGCAGGCCAGGCTTAGAGGCGTCGTCAGCCCTACCCCGCTCGTCTTTTCCGCGTCGCTCTCAAAGGCGCTGGGGTTTGAGTGTCACTTGAAACTCGAAAATCTACAGAAGACCGGTTCGTTCAAGGCAAGGGGCGCGTATAACAGGATCGCCGCGCCCGGCTCCGCCGGAAAAAAGGCGGGCGTGATAACGGCCTCGTCGGGCAACCACGGTCAGGGCGTGGCCTGGGCCGCGACGCTCCTTGGGCTCCGCTCGACGGTCGTCATGCCTGAGACCACGCCCATCATAAAATACATGGCCGCCAAGGGCTACGGGGCCGAGGTCGTCTTTCACGGCGGGTCTTTTGACGAGGCGCTTGGCCGCGCCATCGAGCTTGCCGTTGCAACAGGCGCGGCGTTCATACCTCCGTTCGACGACGAGCTTGTAATGGCCGGACAGGGGACCATCGGCCTTGAGATAATGGACGCGCTCCCGGACGTTGACGCGGTCGCCGTGCCTATCGGCGGCGGCGGACTCATATCAGGGATAGCGTCGGCGATAAAGTCCGTAAAGCCCAACGCCCGCGTTATCGGCGCGCAGGCCGAGGCGTCGAGGTCGTGCTCCGCGTCCCTTGAGGCCGGGCGCCCGGTCAGCGTTGAGAAGTCTCCCTCAATAGCCGACGGGATAGCGGTCAAGCGGGTCGGGGACAAGACCTTCCCCATCATAAAGAGGCTCGTTGACGAGGTATGCGCGGTCGGCGAAGACGCGATAGCCGCGGCCATACTTCAACTGTTGGAGAGGAAAAAACTCGTGGTCGAGGGCGCGGGCGCGGTGCCGCTGGCGGCGGCAATGTCGGGCAAACTCCCGCAGGGGATAAAAAAGGCGGTCTTCGTGATATCGGGCGGGAACATAGACGTTACGACCCTCGACAGGGTCATAAGGCTCGGACTCTTAAAAGAAGGCCGCGTTATGAAGGTCTCAACGGTGATACCGGACGCGCCCGGCTCCCTTGCCCGGCTCACGAACGTCCTTGCCTCGCAAAAGGCCAACATCCTGCACGTCGTGCATGAGCGCGACTCCGAAGACGCAGTCGTAGGCTCAACACGCATAGAGGTGATACTCGAGGTCGAATCCCACAGCCACGGCGCGGCCGTCAGAAAGGCTTTGGCGGAGGCGGGATATTGAAAAGATGGGGGGATTTGCTGCATATGCCGTCAGGAGGAAACTCCTGACGGCATATAAAGGCAGATCGTGGTCCAAGGCGCACTATACGGCTACCTCGAGTTTATACAGATTACGTATGGGAAATCTCTTGCTCGCATCAAGTATCTCTATGCCGACTATCTCGTCTGTGCCGGTCGTGTGGAGTATCACGCCTTCGTCTATCTCCACGGCCCCATGGGGCCGTTTGGACGACAGGCTTATATACGCGGCGTCCGCTTCCTTGTCGTATTGCACCTTCATTCGTTACCTCCGGTAGGACTTTTTTAAAGGATATGCAGTTGCAACGAACGCCCCGCTGCCTTTTTGATATACGATCTTGAGCGGAAAGCCGTGATAACGGCCGGGGAATATCTTCGTTACTACAACCCTGCCTCCTTCATTCTCGCGGGGATCAGGCGATTGGATGGCTTCCGCTATGTCAGATAGAATTATATCATATAACCGCGCGTTGTTTCTTGCATGTCTTGAGAGAGAAATCTTCACGTTTATGCCCCGTATCCGAGTCCCTACCCATGCCGCGTGCCCGGCATGAGCCGCCGATTATCTTCCGATTCTCAACTCCACGCGAGCGCGGGATATAGCTTGGCTGTCCGGGGCACGCCCGGCAGCCTTGCAGTGCGGGCAGCCCCCCTGCTTCCCACTCCCCCGCCTCCCCCCTACTTCGCCTCTCTTGCGCGCCACCTCTTGAGTCTGACGAGCACCTCTTTGGCCTGCGCCCAGGCGGCTTCCACCGGCATCCCGCGCTTCTCGGCCATGGGTACCGCGAGCTTATCGGCCATCTGGTCTATCGTCAGGTCAGGCTCGGTGAACCTGCCCTTGTCATAGCAGTAGCCGCAGTAGTCTATCTTCAAGACCCCGTTCGCCTCCTTGCCGAAGTCCGACGGCCTCATAAGCGGCAGACCGCATGACTGGCACGACGGCCCCATCAATGGTTCCTTTGGCGCATTTGACATATCCCCTCACCTCGCTCCCAGGTATTACCGCATTATACCGCCGCAAGCCGTCTCAGGGCAAGGGATTTGCTATTGCTACTTCGCGGCAAGGCGTTATAATAATGGGATGGGCAAGCCCTGCAATCTCCTCTCGGATTATATAAAAGACCGCTTCGGGTGCAAGGTCTTCAAGGTCACGGTGAACGCCGGGCTTACGTGCCCTAATAAGGACGGGGTCAAGGGGAGCGGCGGGTGCATATACTGCGCCGAACCCGCGCTCATGCCAAAAGAGTATAACGGCGCGGACGTGGCCGGACAGCTCGACGCTGGCATACGCTACGTAAGGGAGCGTCACAGGGCTGAGAAGTTCATCGCCTATTTTCAGATAAACTCCAACACCTATGCCCCGGTCGCTTATTTAAGGGAGATATACGGGGAGGCCATGCGCCACCCGGAGGTGGCGGGCATCGCCATATCCACTCGGCCCGACTGCGTCGATGAAAACCTCTTCGACCTCCTCGCCCGGCTCAAGGAGGAGAAGTTCCTCTGGCTGGAGCTGGGACTCCAGTCCGCGAACGCCGATACGCTTGCGCGCATCAACAGGCGGCATACCGTCGGGGAGTTCGAGGCGGCCTGCCGGGGCGCCTCGGCAAAGGGCATCGACGTATGCGCCCACGTCATCATCGGATTACCGGAGGAGACAAGGGAGGATTTTCTGTCTACGATGAGGCTCCTCGCCCGGCTCAACGTCTGGGGCGTGAAGTTCCACCAGTTGCAGGTGCTGCGGGGCACGCGGCTCGAAGAAGAATACAACGCCGGAAGGGTCATGGTGCTTGGGCTTGAAGAGTATGCCCGCCTCGTGGTAGACTGCATCGAGACGTTGCCGCCCTCCATGATAGTGCACCGGCTCTTCGGAGACGCGCCGCAGCAATATCTCGTGGCCCCAAGGTGGGGGGCGAACAAGTTCATCGTCATGGACAGGATAATGAAGACGTTCGCGGAGCGCGGCACCCGTCAGGGCGCGCGCAGCGCCGCGTCAGCGGTAGGCGGTTAAGCGGTCTTCATAACATGCGGCGTATAGTTCAAGTTATCCGTTATCCGTTATCAGTGGCGGATAAGGACGTATTTTTACCGATAACGGATAACCGATAACCGATTGAAAGGAGGCTTCATGGCAGACAAGCGCGTTGAAAAACTCGCGTCCATTCTCGTCCGTCATTCCGTGGAGGTCAAAAAAGGAGACGTGGTGCTTATCGCGTCGTCGTCCGAGCTTGCGAAACCCCTTGTGCTCGCGGCATACAGGGAGGTCATGCGGGCGGGAGGCAACCCCATGACGTCCATCACGTTCGAGGAGACGCAGAACATCTTCTATGACAACGCCTCCGCCGAGCAGATAGCGCACTTCCCGAAGATAAAGCTCTTCGAGGCGAAGAACATCGACTGCGTCATAAACATCCGCGCCTCGGCCAACAAGAAGGCGCTCTCAAACGTGGACGCCAAACTCGTGGCCGAGCGGAGCAAGGTGATTCGTCCCATAGGCGAGGAGATAGTCAACAAAAAGCGCTGGGTCCTGTGCAACTTCCCGACTAACGGACTGGCGCAGGAGGCGGACATGAGCCTCGCCGAGTACGAGGACTTCGTCTACGGCGCGACGAACGTCGACTGGCCCGCGGTAAAGAAAAAACAGGAGAAGCTCAAGGCCGCGCTCGACGCGGCCAATGAGGTGCATATCATCGGCAAGGATACCGACTTGAAGATTTCCATCAAGGGACGCAAGGCCATAGCCTGCTGGGGAGAACGGAACATGCCCGACGGCGAGGTCTTCCTCTCGCCTATTGAGGACTCGGCTGAGGGGCACATCTACTACGAGATGCCCGCGATATATCAGGGGCGCGAGGTCACCGGCATCCGGTTGACGTTCAGGAAGGGCAAGGCCGTCGAGGCCAGCGCCGGCAAGAACGAGGCGTTCCTCCACGCCATGCTCGACACGGACAAGGGCGCGCGGTTCCTCGGGGAGCTCGGCATCGGGACGAACTACGGCATAAAGGACTTCTCCAAAGACATACTCTTCGACGAGAAGATCGGCGGCACCGTGCACCTCGCGGTAGGCAGGTCTTACGAGGAGGCCGGCGGCAAGAACCAATCGGCCATACACTGGGATATGATAAAGGACCTCCGCAAGGGCGGGGGCATCCTCCTCGACGGCAAGGCCATACAGAAGAACGGCAGGTTCCTGATATAGAGGCCGTGGCCGTGACAATGCGCGCCCGTCCGTTTGCTTTGTAGTTGCCGATTCATCGGCGCCTTTAAAGGCGTATTTCTACGCCGTCTAAACACAGGGATACGATGGAGACCGGGATAATACAGAAGTCCTTCAAGGAGAGCGTAAAGGCGAAGGAGCAGTTCTTCAACAAGAAGAACACCGCTCTCGTCAGGGAGGCCGCCGAGGCCGTGGCCGAGTCGTTCAAGGGCGGAGGCAAGCTCCTCATCGCGGGCAACGGCGGCAGCGCCGCGGACGCGCAGCACCTCGCCGCCGAGTTCGTCAACCGGTTCGAGATAGAAAGGCCGCCCCTGCCCGCGCTCGCGCTCACCACGGACACCTCCAACATCACGTCCATAGGCAACGACTACTCCTTTGACCAGATATTCTCCAAACAGGTGCGCGCGCTCGGCAAGGAGGGCGACGTGCTCCTCGCCATATCCACGAGCGGGACGTCGAAGAACATAACGAAGGCCGTGGACGCGGCGCAGGCGATGGGGATAAAGACCATAGCGCTTACGGGCAAGGGCGGGGGCGTCCTCGCGGAGAAGGCCGACATAGTCCTGAACGTGGATTCAAAGACCACGGCGCGGATACAGGAGGTGCACATCACCGTGTGCCACATCCTCTGCGAACTCGTGGACCACATGCTCTTCCAAAAGGGCGGCTAAGACCTTGGGCCGCGGGCGGCCCAAGGTCATCGGTTATCAGTTATCAGTAAAGGATAAAGACATGTTTTTTTGCCATTCACCGATAACCGATAACTTATAACCGACAACCTAAATAATTCCGCCATGAAATGGAAACCCATATCCTCCAGGGGTCTTAAGACCTATTCGATAAAGGACAGGAAGAGCAAGGTCAGGGTCGAAGACTTCGCCGTCCCCCATAGACGCGGCGGCACGGTCGCCGGGTTTCTGGGCGGCCTGCCCTCCATCCTTGCGGCGTCCGACCTCATGGCCGTGGCAAAGGCCGTGGTGGACGCGCATAAGAGGGGCGCGACGGTCGCGCTCGGCATGGGCGGCCACGTCATAAAAGCCGGGTGCGCCCCGTTGATAATCGACCTCATCGAGAGGGGCATCATAAGCGCCGTCGCCATGAACGGCTCGTGCGTGGTGCACGACTTCGAGACCGCGTATGCCGGGTGCACGTCGGAGGACGTTGACAGCGAGCTCGGCAAGGGCGCCTTCGGCATGTCGGAGGAGACCGGGAGCCTCATAAACAAGGCTGTCAAGAAGGGCGCGAAGGCCGGGCTGGGCCGCGCCGTCGGAGATATGATAGCCTCTTCGCGTTTCCCGCACAGGGACAAGAGCATACTGGCCGCCGCCGCGCGCTCCGACATCCCGGCGACCGTGCACGTCGCGCTCGGCACGGACATCATCCACATACACCCCTTGATGGACCCGGCGGCGACCGGCGAGGCGTCCATGATGGATTTCAGGCTCTTCGCCTCGGTGGTTGCCTCGCTCGAAGGCGGGGTCTACATCAACATGGGTTCCGCCGTCATCCTGCCGGAGGTCTTTTTGAAGGCGCTGACGCTCGTTAGAAACCTCGGGCGCACGGTGGAGAACTTCACCACGGTGAACATGGATTTTCTACAGCATTACCGGCCGCTCACGAACGTCGTGCGGCGTCCTACCGCGGGCGGCGGCAAGGGATATAGGCTCACGGGACACCACGAGATAATGGCGCCGCTCCTGTATGCGGCGATAATAGAGGGGCTTTGTGATTGAAAACGCCGTTGAAAGATTGAAGGCGGCCCTGGCCGGAAGGCAGGAGATCAGGTTCGCATACCTCTTCGGCTCCCTTGCAAAGGGAAGGGCCGGGGCCGCGAGCGACGTGGATGTCGCGGTCCGCGTGGACGCGGAGGCGCTCAAAAAAGACTACGCCTATGGCTACAAGGCGGAGTTGACCGCGCATTTGATGGGATGTCTGAAGACGAACCGCGTGGACGTGGTACTGCTCAACGAGGCAAAGCCGTACTTGAGAAGCCAGGTGATGAGATACGGTCTTCTGGTATTGAACAACGACGAACCCGCAAGGATAAGGTTCTGCGTTGAGACCATCCGGCTCTATGACGACGCGAAGCGCCTCCTGGCCATCCAGAACGGCTACATGATGAGGCGCATAGAAGAGGGGCGGTTCGGGAGATGAC
Source organism: Deltaproteobacteria bacterium (assembly GCA_016219025.1). Lineage (GTDB taxonomy): Bacteria > Desulfobacterota > GWC2-55-46 > GWC2-55-46 > GWC2-55-46 > JACRNO01. The sequence goes on from JACRCM010000001.1 coordinate 9,294, forward strand.
GGATAAGGCCCTCATAGAGCGTAAACTCGCGGAGTTGGAGGCGTGTCTTGCCGGACTGGAGGCCCTCAAGGCCGTGAGCGCCGAAGACTTCAGGCGCAACGTCGAAAGACAATGGGCCGCGGAACGCGGCTTGCAGATATCCGTGCAGATCATAATCGACATCAGCACCCATATACTCTCAGCCGAAGGCGACACGAATATCGAGGACTACACCGAGGTAATCGACCGGCTGGGCAAGAAAGGGATCATACCCGATTCATTCGCCGCCGGCATCCGGGGCATGGCCGGGTTCAGAAACATCCTCGTCCATGAATACGCCGGCGTGGATTTGACGGTGGTCTACGGCCTTCTTCAAAACGGCATCCATGACTTCAGGCGGTTCGCCGGACATATCAGCGATTATCTCAGGCGGGGAAGATGAAGAAGAAACTCTGGCCGGGCAGGTTTACGGAGGCCACGCACGGCCTCGTCGACGAGTTCAACGCCTCGGGAGATGACGGATAAGGCCGGGCGTTTTTTGCGGTTTGTTGATAAAATAGGGGAGGCGGTCGAAGATGGGATTGCTAAAAGAAGCCACCATAGAGACCATACGGCGATTGCCGGACGAGTGTTCGCTTGAAGATATAATGTATGAGGTGAATTTTGTCGCTCAGGTGCTTGAAGGCGTGAAGGATGCCGAGGCGGGGCGAACGCTCTCCGTCGAAGAGTTGCTCGATAGGGCCGGGCGATGGGCAAGGTAAGATGGACCGAAAGGGCGGCGGACAATATACGGGCGCCCCATGATTATATCGCCAAAGATTCCGGCGCCTATGCCATGCGTTTCGTAAAATCCCCGATCAAGGCAGCCTCAAAACTTGAAGATATGCCGTTTTGCGGCCGTATTGTGCCGGAGCTTGAGGGCTATGGTTTCAGGGAATGTCTCTTTCAGAACTACAGGATTGTTTACAGGGTAAATGCAGGAGCGGACGTTGAAGTGCTTGCCGTGGTGCATGGCGCAAGGGAAATGAAGTCCGTATTCCGCGAGGATTGGGAATTGTGAGGCGCGGGCCGTTCTCAGGCCGCGCCATCGTAGAGGGTAAGGGCGGAAAATGAAGGCTAAACTCTGGTCGGGCAGGTTTACGGAGGCCACGCACGGCCTCGTCGACGAGTTCAACGCCTCGGTCTCGTTCGACGGGAGGCTCTATAGGCACGACGTGGCCGGCTCCATCGCGCACGCGGCCATGCTTGCAAAGGCGGGCGTCATCACGTCCGCCGAATACGCAAGGATAACGGACGGACTCAGGAAGGTGGAGAAGGAGATAGCCTCCGGCGCGTTCGTCTTCACCGCCGGGATGGAGGACGTGCACATGGCCGTGGAGGCCAGGCTTACGGAGCTTATCGGGCCGCTCGGGGGCAAGCTCCACACCGGCAGGAGCAGGAACGACCAGGTCGCGCTCGACGCAAGACTCTATCTCAAGGACGAACTCTACGAGATAATAACCCTTGTCCACGGCCTTAAAAAGACGATTGCGGAGACGGCGGCTGCGAACATAGAGACCATCATGCCGGGATACACGCACCTCCAACGCGCCCAGCCCGTGTCCATGGGGCACCACCTGCTCGCGTATTACGAGATGTTCAAGAGGGACACGGGCAGGCTCCTCGACTGTCTTGAGAGGATGGACGAGTTTCCGCTCGGCGCGGGAGCGCTGGCCGGGAGCCCGTACGGCCTCGACAGGGGCCTCGGGGCCCGGCTCCTCGGCTTTGCGCGCGTCACGGAGAACAGCATGGACGCGGTCTCGGACCGGGACTTTATCGTAGAGTTCATATCAGCCGCCTCCATCCTTATGATGCACGTGTCGAGGCTCTCGGAGGAGCTTGTGCTATGGTCGAGCCAGGAGTTCGGGTTCGTCGAGTTATCAGACGCCTTCTCCACCGGCTCCTCCATCATGCCGCAGAAGAAGAACCCGGACGTGGCAGAGCTTGGGCGCGGCAAGACGGGCCGGGTCTACGGCAACCTTATCGCCATCCTCACGGTGATGAAGGCGCTGCCGCTCGCGTATAACAAGGACATGCAGGAGGACAAGGAGCCGCTCTTCGACACCATCGACACGGTCAAGTCCGTCCTACGGGTCTTCCCGCCGATGCTCGCCTCGATGAAGGTAAACAGGGCGGCGATGAGGGCGGCGTGCGACGCCGGGTTTCTCAACGCCACGGACGCGGCGGATTACCTCGCGGGCAAGGGCATGCCATTCCGCGAGGCGCACCGCGTGGCCGGGGAGATAGTCGCCTATTGCATAAAGAACGGCAAGACCCTCGCCGTCCTCGGCATCGGCGAGTGGAAGGGGTTTTCTGGCCTCTTCAAGGCCGATATAAAAAATGCCGTGGCCATAGAGACCTCGGTCGCCAAAAGACGCATTCGCGGCGGCACGGCCATAGCAAACGTAAAAAAGCGCCTGCGGACGGTCATGACCGAATTGAAGAAAGGGGCGTGCTGACGGTTAGCGGACACTGGAGGCTTATGTCAAAGGCTTTTATGGAAACTCCGATTTATTATAAATGGGCTTGTCATGCCCGAAGGCTTCTGTCAGGCATCCAGCGTCTTTCGCCGTGGAACAGAGGATTTAAAGACACTGGATTCCCGCCAAAGCGATTTACAAAAGCGGCTCTATGCGGGAATGATGAACTGCGAATAAATCAGAGGTTCCTTATCATAGCGTTGTGCGGCATGCTGGCCTTATCCGTTGCCGCCTGCGGCAGGAAGACCCCGCCTGAGCCGTTGGACGAGGCGGCTAATATCACATGGGCCCGTTAAGCACACGCCACGACAGGGAGGTTTTTCAGATGCACTACTTCGCGTATAAGGGCAAGCGGTTTTGCGCCGAGTCCGTGCCGGTTGAGGAGATAATAGCCGAGACCGGCACGCCAGTGTATATCTACAGCGAAAAGACGCTCAAGCGCCACTACAAGGCGTTTGACAAGGCATTCGCAAAGACGCCGAAGCTCATCTGCTATTCCGTCAAGGCGAATTCCAATATCGCCGTGCTCAGGACCTTCGCGTCGGAAGGCGGCGGCTTCGACATAGTCTCGGCTGGCGAACTGTACAGGGCGCTCAAGGCCGGGGCCGACCCGTCCAAGATCGTTTACTCGGGCGTGGGCAAACGCGAGGATGAGATAGAGTACGGCCTCAGGAGCAGGATACTCATGTTCAACGTGGAGTCTCCTCAGGAACTCCGCGCCATAGATTCCATCGCCGCAAGGCTCAGAAAGAAGGCCGGGGTGGCGATAAGGGTCAACCCGAACGTAGACCCGAAGACGCACCCGTACATCTCCACCGGACTCAAGAAGAACAAGTTCGGCATAGAGGCCGAGGAGGCCCTGCGGGAATACGTCCACGCCAGGGCGCATCTTAAAAATATCGACCCCATCGGCGTGGACTGCCACATCGGCTCGCAGATAACCGAGATATCCCCGTTCGTCGACGCGCTCGCCAAGACCAGGGAACTCGTTCTGTCTTTACGCGGGGAAGGGATTGCGGTAAAATATCTCGATATGGGCGGCGGTCTGGGGATAAACTACGACAAGGAGGAGCCGCCCCACCCGACCAGATACGGCGAGGCCGTGCTCGAAGGCACAAAGGGGCTCGGCGTAACGCTCATATTCGAGCCGGGCAGGGCCATGGTCGGCAACGCTGGAATCCTCGTGACCAGAGTCCTCTACACCAAGAAAGGTTCGATGAAGAACTTCGTGATAGTCGACGCGGGCATGAACGACCTTGCAAGGCCGAGCCTCTACGGGTCGTATCACGCGGTAAAGCCGGTACGGGACAAAGGCCGTGAGGAGATCAGCGTGGACGTTGCCGGGCCTATATGCGAATCAGGCGACTTTCTCGCAAAGGACAGGCTGATACCGGCGGTCGAGCCGGGAGAGTTCTTAGCGGTCATGAGCGCCGGGGCATACGGGTTTTCAATGTCGAGCAACTATAACACGCGGCCACGGGCCGCCGAGGTCATGGTAAGCGGCAAGGAATTCCACGTGATAAGACAAAGGGAAAACCTCTCCGACCTCCTCCGGGGCGAACAGCTTGTGCGGCAGGGCCGCCGGAAAAATAGATGAAGATACAGTTCACCAAGATGCACGGTCTGGGCAACGACTTTATCGTAATAGACTGCCGCTCCAGGGACATCCCTAAGATGGGCGCGGTCATACGCCGCCTCGGCGACCGCAGGTTCGGCATAGGCTTTGACCAGGCGTTGATACTCAGGAAGTCGAAGAAGGCCGACTTCAGGATGGACATATACAACAACGACGGCTCCCGCGTCGAGATGTGCGGCAACGGCATCCGCTGCCTCGCCAGCTACGTCTGGTCGCGGCGTCTGAGCAGAAAAAACCGCCTCGACATAGAAACCATCGCCGGGATAATAAGGCCGGAAAGGACGTCTGGGTTAGTCAAGGTTGACATGGGAGAGCCCATCCTCGAAGGCGGCCCCATGCCGGCGGCGCGGGCGGGCGGCGCGCTCAACTCCCCGCCCCGCATAGCCGATAAGGTATTTGACGTAACCTGCGTCTCCATGGGCAACCCGCACTGCGTTATATTCGTGGACGACGTCGATGCGTTTCCCGTCGAGAAATACGGGCCGCTCATCGAGACGGACGCATTTTTTCCAAGGCGGAAGAACTTCGAGTTCGTACAGGTGGTCAACGCGAAGACCCTGAAGATGCGCGTATGGGAGCGCGGGGCGGGCGAGACCCTTGCCTGCGGCACGGGCGCGTGCGCATCCGCGGTGGCCGCCGCGTTGAACGGCCTTGCAGTCAGGACCGTGACCGTTCACCTGCCGGGCGGCAAGCTCAAGATAAACTGGGCGGACGACAACCATGTATACATGACCGGCCCGGCCCGGGAGGTCTTTACGGGCGCGGTGGAGATATAAAAGGCGCGGTGCGTTTTTAACGCGGGCGAATACGCCCCACACAATATCAGGTTCGGAGGCGCCCCGCTTTAACGCGGGCGAATACGCCCCACACAATATCAGGTTCGGAGGCGCCCCGCTTTAACGCGGGCGAATACGCCTTATGCAATATCAGGTTCGGAGGCGCCC